>JAFAZJ010000158.1 GCA_019239835.1 Alphaproteobacteria bacterium
CTGGAGAACGCGGTGGTCGGCGTGCCGCACGAGAAATGGGGCGAGGTCGGCCGCGCCTATGTCGTGCTCAAGCCCGGCGCCAATCTCGACGAAGGCGCCGTGCTCGATCACTGCGGCACCCAGCTCGCGCGCTACAAGGTGCCGAAGGAAGTGCGCTTCATCGGCGAGCTGCCGCACAACGCCACCGGCAAGATCCTGAAGCACCAGCTGCCGCGTTCGTAATTTACCTTCCCCCGGAGGGGGAAGGTGGCGCGGAGCGACGGATGGGGGATGTCGAAGACGGACTCCTGCATTCGTCTTCGACATCCCCCTTCCGCCCTTCGGGCACCTTCCCCCTCCGGGGGAAGGCTAGACGGCACTGATACATGATATATCCTCCAGGCATGAGCCTCGTCGCCCTGGCAGTCAGCCGCGAGAACCTCACCTCGCGGGTTTACGCGCAGCTGCGCGAATCGCTGATGGCCGGGCGCTTCTGGCCGGGCCAGCGGCTGCGTATCCGCGAGATGGCGCTGGCGATGGGCGTGAGCCAGACGCCGGTGCGCGAGGCGATCATGCAGCTCGTGCGCGAGGGCGGATTGGAGATGCGCTCGAGCGCGGCGATCACCGTCGCCAAGCTCTCGGTCGCCCGCTACAAGCAGCTGCGCGAGGTGCGCTTGCTGCTCGAAGGGCTGGCGACCGAGAAGGCCACGCCACTTCTGACCGCGCATGACATCGCTCGACTTGAAACGCTCCACGCCGCCCTGATCAAGGCCGAGAAGAACGACGATCGCGATGCCGCGACGCTCACCAACTTCCAGTTCCACTTCACCATCTATCGCGGCTCGCAGTCCCATGACCTGGTCGAGATCCTCGACGGCATCTGGCTGCGCAATGGGCCGCTGCTGAAGTTCCTCTATCCGCACGCAGCGCCCGTCTACCGCGGCCGGCACCAGCACCTGGTGCTGCTCGACGCGCTGCGCCGCCGCGACGCCGCGGCCGCGAAGCAGGCGATCCAGAACGACATCCTCGAAGGCGGCGCGCGGCTGGTCGATCTGATGGAGCGCATCGAGGCGGGCACGGTGCGCGTGGTCGAGAACGACGACGGCGAGGCCAGCCTGATGTTCCCGCCGCGCCGGCGCAAGGCGGCGTCGTCATGATCGGCCGCCTGCTCCTGTTCAAGCTGCTGCAGGCCGTGCCGGTGATCCTGATCGTCTCGGTGCTGGCCTTCCTGCTGATGAGCCTGCTGCCCGGCGATCCCGCCGTGATCATCGCCGGCGAGGGTGCCACCGCGGAAGCGATCGAGACCGTGCGCCGCGGGCTGGGTCTCGACCAGCCGTTCCATATCCAGCTCGGCCGCTGGTTCGCGCGGCTGGCCGAAGGCAATTTCGGCGCCTCGCTGATGCTGAACCAAAGCGTGCTGTCGGCGATGGGCGAGCGCCTGCCAGTGACGCTCTCGCTCGCCGGGCTGTCGCTCGCCATCACGTTGCCGATCGGCATCTTCGCCGGCTCGATCGCGGCCTATTACCGGCAGAGCTGGATCGACTCCCTGGTGATGACCGTCGCGCTGCTGGGCGTGTCGATCCCCGGCTTCTGGATCGCCATCGTCGCGGTGATCCTGTTCAGCGTGACCCTGGGCTGGCTGCCTTCGAGCGGCTACGTGCCGATGTCGCAGGATGCGGTGCAGTGGTTCCGCGCGCTGATCATGCCAGCAGCGATGCTGTCGCTGTTCCAGATCGGCTTCCTCGCGCGCATGACGCGCTCGGCCATGCTCGACGTGCTGAGCCAGGACTTCATCCGCACCGCGCGCTCGAAGGGCCTGAGCGAGTGGAAGACGGTGGGCAAGCACGCCTTCCGCAACGCGCTGATCATGGTGATCACCACCATGGGTATCCTGGTGTCGACGGCGATCGGCGGATCGGTGGTGATCGAGCAAGTCTTCGCCCTGCCCGGCATCGGCCGCCTCGTCGTGCAGGGCATCCTGGCGCGCGACTACCCGCTCGTGCAGGGCGTGATGCTGATCTACGGCTTCGCCTTCGTGATCATCAACCTCACCGTCGACGTCCTCTACACCTTCGCCGATCCCCGCGTGCGCTATGACTGATGTGGTCATCGCCGCCCCGATCCTGGCACCGCGCAAGCGCTTCCAGCTCATCCGCCGGCTGCTGGCGCACCGCTCCTTCCGCATCGGCATCGTGCTCGTCACCGTGCTGGCGATCGCCGCGATCCTCGCACCGCTCACCGGCATCGAGCCCTCGGCGATGCGCGTGCGCTTCCGCTTCCGTCCGCCCTCGCCCGAATTCCTGATGGGCAGCGACAATTTCGGCCGCGACATCCTTACGCGCGTGCTCTACGGCGCGCGCGTCTCGCTGTGGATCGGCCTTGTCGTGGCGCTGCTCTCGGGCATCGTCGGCGCGGTGATCGGCGTCTTCGCCGCGCAGTTCCGCGCGTTCGACGCGCCTGTGATGCGCCTGATGGATGCGATGATGTCGTTCCCGGCGATCCTGCTGGCATTGGGCATCACCGCGGCGCTGGGCCCGCGCATGGAAAGCGTGATCATCGCGCTTTCCGTCGCCTACGTGCCGGCCGGCGTGCGCATCGTGCGCGCCTCGGCGCTGGTCGTGCGCGAGCTCGACTACGTGCAGGCCGCACGCATCGCCGGCGCGTCGAACGCGCGCATCATGTTCCACCACATCCTGCCCAACAGCTTCGGGCCGCTGCTGGTGCACATGACCTTCGTCTTCGCCTACTCGATCCTCGCCGAGGCGGCGCTCTCGTTCCTCGGCGTAGGCGTGCAGCCGCCGACGCCGAGCTGGGGCAACATCATCGCCGAGGGCCGCGACTTCGCCACCGAGGCGTGGTGGATCATGGTCTTCCCGGGCATCGGCATCAGCCTCGCCGCTTTGGGCCTGAACCTGCTGGGCGACGGCCTGCGCGACGTGCTCGATCCGCGCCTCAAGGGAGCCTGAGAGTGGCTTCCGAACCGCTGGTCTCGATCGAGAACCTCACCGTGCAATTCCGCACCGATCGCGGCTGGGCGACAGCAACCGAAAGCGTGTCCTTCGACATCGGTGACGGCGACTGTCTGGGCGTGGTCGGCGAATCCGGCAGTGGCAAGAGCGTCACCGCGCTCTCCATCCTGCGCCTGCACGCGCGCGGCACCTCGCGATTCAACTCCGGCACCATCCGCTACGACGGCAGGGATCTGCTGCGCGCCTCGGAGCGCGACATGCGCGCCATCCGCGGCCGCGACATCGCCATGGTCTTCCAGGATCCGATGTCCTCGCTCAACCCCGTGCTGACGATCTGCGACCAGATCTCCGAGACGTTGATGCTGCATCGCGGGCTGTCGCGCATCGAGGCCCGCAAGCGCGCGATCGAGCTGCTCGATCTGGTACGCATCGCCGATGCCGCGCGCCGGGTCGACGAGTACCCGCACCGCTTCTCTGGCGGCATGCGCCAGCGCGTGATGATCGCCATCGCCATCGCCTGCCGCCCGCGTCTGCTGATCGCCGACGAGCCCACGACGGCGCTCGACGTCACCATCCAGGCACAGATCTTGGAGTTGCTGCGCGACCTCCGCACCGAGCTCAACATGGCGGTGATGCTGATCTCACACGACCTCGGGGTGATCGCCGAATTCGCGCGCCGCGTCGTGGTGATGTACGCCGGCCGCGTCGTCGAGGACGCGCCCGTCGACGTGCTGTTCCGCAAGGCCATGCATCCCTACACCGAAGGCCTGATGGCCTCGATGCCGGCGCTCGACGGGCCGGTGCGCCGTCTCTACTCGATCCCCGGCCGCATCCCCGACATCAATGAACAGGTCGCAGGCTGCCGCTTCAGCCCACGCTGCGGTCATGCCGAGGCGGTATGCCTGACAGCAATGCCCGATCTCGTGCCGGTCAGCCCTGATCATCGCGTACGCTGCGCGCCGCGCACCCGAACGACGGGAGCGGGTTGATGGCTGCCGAGCCGATCATCGAGGTGCGCGACCTCGACATGGCCTTCCCGGTGCGTGGCGGCCCGGGCGGCAAGACCGTGATCCAGCAGGTGCTGCACAAGCTGAACTTCGACATCGCCCCCGGCGAAACCTTGGGCCTCGTGGGCGAGTCCGGCTCGGGCAAGTCGACCGCCGGCCGCATCCTCGTGGGGCTGTATGAGCCCACGGGTGGGTCGGTGAAGCTCTTCGGCCAGTCGATCACCGGCGCACAGCGCCAGCACGGTCTCGCCGCCGTGCGCTCGCGTTTGCAATTCGTCTTCCAGGATCCGCACGCAGCGTTGAATCCTCGCATGCGTGTCGGCGATTCGATCGCCGAGCCGATCGCCATCGCCGGCGGCCGCACGCGGCGCGATCGGGCCGATCGCGTGCGCGAGTTGCTGGAGATGGTCGGCCTGCCGAGAGACGGCGCCGAGCGTTTCCCGCACGAATTCTCCGGCGGTCAGCGCCAGCGTATCGTCATCGCCCGCGCGCTGGCGCTGCAGCCCGGCTTCATCGTCTGCGACGAGCCGGTCTCGGCGCTCGACGTCTCGATCCAGGCGCAGATCGTCAACCTGCTGATGGACCTGCAGCAGAAATTCGGCCTGAGCTACCTGTTCATCGCCCACGACCTCGCCGTCGTCCGCGCCATCGCCCATCGCGTGGCGGTGCTCTACGCCGGCTCGATCGTCGAAGTCGCGCCCAAGGACGAACTCTACGGCGATCCGCAGCATCCCTACACCCGCGCCCTGCTCGACGCCGTGCCGCGCGCCGATCCCGATCGGGTGCGCGGGCCGGTGCTGGGCGGCGAGGTGCCGAGCCTGCTGGCGCCGCCGCCGGGCTGCCGCTTCCACACACGCTGCCCGCACGTGATGCCGCGCTGCCGCACCGACATCCCTGCTCTGCGCGTGACGACACCCGGCCGCCACGTCGCCTGCCATCTGTATGCTTGATCACAGACAGAAACCGGAAAGGATCCGCCGATGATGATCTCCCGCAGCTTCCGCTCCGCCTTGCTGGCCTCGGCGCTACTCGCCGGTGTCGCGCTGCCGCCAGCCGTCCATGCGCAGCAGCGCGGTGGCACGCTGACCTACGCCTACGTCTCGGGACCGGGCACGCTCGATCCGCATGTCGCGGCGAGCCTGGTTGAGCTCGAGGTGATCCACCACATCTTCGAGACCCTGGTGGCCATCGACGCCAACTACAACACCAAGCCTTCGCTGGCGTCGAAGGCCGAGGCGAGCGCCGATGCCAAGACCTTCACCTTCACCTTGCGCAAGGGCGTGAAGTTCCACAACGGCAAGGAGATGACCTCGGCCGACGTGCTGGCGAGCTTCGAGCGCTACAAGAAGATCAGCCCCAATGCCAGCGTGCTGGTCGACGTCGAGGCCTTTGCAGCGCCTGACCCCTACACCTTCGTGGTCAAGCTCACCAAGCCCAATGCCGTCTTCATCGACGTGCTGAAATCGCCGGTCTATCCCTTCTCCATCATCCCGGCGGAGCAGAAGGACAAGCCGGCGCGCGAGCTCGAGATCGTCGGCACCGGCCCGTTCACGCTGGGCGAATGGGTCAAGGACAGCCATCTCATCATCAAGCGCTTCGACGGCTACGTCGCCGACGACAGCAGCGCCGGTCCCGACGGCCTGGCCGGCAAGCGCACCGCCTATCTCGATGCCGTGCGCTACAACTTCGTGCCCGAGGCCAACACGCGCATCGCCGCCCTCCAGTCCGGCGGCGCCGACGTCATCAGCGACGTGCCGCCCGACCTGATGAAGCGCTTCGACGGCAAGCCCGAGTTCACGCTGCTGAAGATCTTCCCCTTCTGCATGCAGGTCTTCGTCGTCAATTCGCAGCAGGGCCCCACGGCCAATCCGCTGGTGCGCCAGGCGATCAACGCCGCGGTCAACGCGCCTGATGTGCTGGAGGCGATGGGCTCGGTGTCGCAGGCGACGCACTCGCTGGTCTATGCCAGCAGCCCTTACTACCAGGGCGACGCGATGAAGAAGTACTACAGCCAGAACAACCCCGCGAAGGCCAAGGCGTTGCTGGCGCAGGCCGGCTACAAGGGCGAGAAGATCACGCTGCAAACCAACTCCAACTACGCCACGATGCGCAACGCCATCCTGGTGCTGTCGGAACAGCTCAAGGCGGCGGGCATGAACGTCTCGGTCGACGTCGTCGACTGGACGACCAACGCCTCGAACATGCAGCGCGGCACCGGCACGTGGAACGTCTCGACCACCGGCTTCTGCTCCAACCCGCTGCTCGGGCCGCAGCAGTGGCGCGTGATGTTCTACACCTTCCCGCAGGTGAAGAACGACGGCGCGCTGGATAGCGCCTACGAGAAGTTCTACACCTCCCTCGACCCCAAGCTGCGCGTCGCCGCCTGGGCGGATATCGAGCAGCGCGTGCTCGACCAGGCCTACATGATCAAGATCGGCGACGTCGGCACGATCCGCGCCTTCAACAACAAGAAGGTCGACGGCTACACCGGCTACTACATCCCGCGCTTCTGGAACGTGTCGCTGAAGTAGGCCGCATCATGTCGAACCGATCGGGCCCACCGCGCCCGGAAGCGCGATGGATGCCAGAGTTCCGGCCGATGAATGTCGTGAAGCGGCATTCGCTGGCCATGCATCCTGGCGATTCCTGGCATCTCGCCCACTGGTACGAGGCGCCGCGCGAGGATCCCGCGGTGCCCGAGGTCTACACCTACACCGACGCGATCTCCTACGCGCCCGGCGCCGAGGTCGCGTTCCACACCAGCACCACGGCCTCGCGCTGGACCCTGCAGATCTATCGCGATGGCGCAAAGCCGACGCTGGTGCACGAAGCGAAGGACCTGCCTGGCAGCTTTCACAAGATGCCGGACAAGGCTTACGCGCGCGGCTGCAACTGGCCGTCGGGCTATCGCTGGCAGATCCCGCCCGACCTGGCCTCCGGCTTCTATCGCGTCGTGTCGAGCTGTGCGTTCGACAGCGGCGCGAGCTTCGTGCAGCACCATTTCTTTGTCGTCACGCCGAGCATGGAGAAGCCTGAGGGACGCTTCCTGCTGATCCTGCCGACTTCGACCTGGCTGGCGTACAATGACTGGGGCGGCGCCAATTCCTACGACGGCGTCGACGGCCCCGAGGCCAATCAGTTCTCGCCGACCTTGAGCATCGAGCGCCCGTGGACGCGTGGCCTCGTGTGGCTGCCACCAGGCGCGCCGCGTCTGAGCGATCCGATCAAGCGGCCGGCCTGGGAAGCACCGCGCTACTACACCAAGGAATGGGCCTACACCAACGGCTTCGCGCAGTTCTTCGCCTCGGCCGGCTGGGCACAGTTCGACCGCCACTTCGTCGTCTGGGCCGAGCGCGAGGGCTACGCGTTCGACGTCATCACGCAGACCGACCTGCACAATCATCCGGAGATCCTGTCGCGCTATCGGCTGGGCGTGATCGTCGGTCATGACGAATACTGGACCACAGAGATGCGCGACACGGTCGACGCCTTCGTCGACGCCGGCGGCAAGATGGCGCGCTTCGCCGGCAACTTCCTCTGGCAGGTGCGCTTCGAGGACGGCGGCAAGCGGCAGGTCTGCTACAAGGCTCGCGCCCATGCCGAGGATCCGGTGAAGGGTCCGCTGCTCAGCGGCGCCTGGGAAGATCCGAAGATCGGCCGGCCCGGCGCGCTGACCTTCGGCGTCAACGGCCTGCAGGGCGTGTACTCATCCTGGGGTGCCTTCATCCCGCGCGCCAGCCGCGGCTTTACCGTCTACCGTCCGGCACACTGGGCCTTCGACGGCACCGAGAGCCACTACGGCGACGTGATCGGCGGCGATGCCGGCATCTTCGCCTACGAGGTCGACGGGCTGGACTACACCTTCCGCAAGGGCCTGCCCTATCCCACCGGCGACGACGGCGCGCCCGCCTCGATCGAGATCCTCGCCATGGCGCCGGCGGTACGGGTCGAGGAGGAGCATGCCGGCGAAGGCTTCCGCTACTACATCGGCAATGGCCGTGCCGACTCCACGACGTCGGCCAAGCCCCAAGGCGCCAGCGCCGAGGCCACGACCAAGGACCCTCAGCGCTACGGCTCGGGTATGGTGGTGTCGATGAAGCGCGGCAAGGGCGAGGTGTTCTGTGCCGGCAGCTGCGAGTGGCTCATGGGCCTGGCCAGGGGCGACTTCGTCACCGAGCAGGTCACCCGCAACGTGCTGAACCGGTTCCTGGGGTCATAACACCCTTGCTGCACGGGCGGGGATTTGGCTGCTAGACTTGCCTGGACGCGACCATCAGGGATGTCAGCCATGAACGCGGAAAGCCCCCAGAACAAGTGGATCGGCCAGCGCACGCTGCGACCGGACGGCCTCGACAAGGTGACCGGCAGGGCCGCCTACGCCGCCGACACCACCATGCCCGGCATGATCTGGGGCAAGGTGCTGCGCAGCCCGCACGCGCATGCCCGCATCAAGTCGATCGACACCTCGGCGGCAGAGAGGCTGCCGGGCGTGAAGGCGGTGATGTCGGCGAAAGACATGGTCAACTTCCCGATCGAGAAGTCGGTGATGCTGGGCATCCAGGACATGCGCTGGATGGCGCGCAATGTCATGGCGCGCGACAAGGTGCTGTTCCCCGGCCATCCGGTCGCCGCGGTGGCAGCCACCACACAGGCGATCGCCTCAGCCGCGCTGGAGCTGATCAAGGTCGAGTACGAAGTACTGCCCTTCTCGATCGACGTCGAGGACGCGATCAAGCCCGACGCGCCGATCCTGCACGACCACATCAAGTGGGAAGGCAAGCCCTCGAACATCGCCGGCAAGATCGAGCACAAGCTGGGCGACATCGAGACCGGCTTCAAGGAAGCCGATGTTATCGTCGAGCGCACCTTCAAGACCGAGCCGGTGCACCAGGGCTATATCGAGCCGCATGCGTGCCTGGTGAGCGTGATCGAGGACAAGTGCACGATCTGGAGCTCGAGCCAGGGCCAGTTCATGGTCCGCGCCATGTGCTCGTATCTCACGGGCATGCCGCAGAGCGACATCCGCGCCATTCCCGCCGAGATCGGTGGCGGCTTCGGCGGCAAGACCATCGTCTACCTCGAACCGGTGGCACTGATCCTGTCGCGCAAGTCGGGCAAGCCGGTGAAGATGCAGATGTCGCGTGAGGAAGTCTTCCGCGCCTCGGGCCCGACCTCGGGATCGACCTGCACGGTGAAGATCGGGGCCAAGAAGGACGGCACCTTCGTCGCCGCGCATGGCGTGTTCTACCTGCAGGCGGGCGCCTTCCCCGGCTCGCCGATCCGCGGCGCCACGGCGTGCAGCTTCGCGCCCTACAACATTCCCAACACGCTGTCGCAAGGCTACGACGTGGTGTCGAACCGCTCGAAGGTCGCGGCCTATCGCGCACCCGGCGCGCCGATCGGCGCTTACGCCTTCGAGTGCGTCATCGACGAGTTGGCGCAGAAGCTCGGGATCGACCCGCTCGAGATCCGGCTGAAGAACGCCGCCAAGCAGGGCACCAAGGCCACGCATGGTCCGGTCTTCCCGGTGATCGGCTACATCGAGACCCTGAAGGCCGCGATGGAGCATCCGCACTACAAGGCGCCGCTTGGTCCCAACCAGGGGCGCGGCGTGGCCTGCGGCTTCTGGTTCAATGCCGGCGGCGAGTCGAGTGCGCAGCTCAACATCAACGAGGACGGCAGCGTCGTCGTGATCACCGGCCATCCCGATATCGGCGGCTCCCGGGCGTCGACGGCGAACATCGCCGCCGAGTTGCTGGGCATCGACTATAAGAAGGTCAACGTGCTGATCGGCGACACCGCCTCGATCGGCTTCAGCAACCTCACCGGCGGCAGCCGCGTCACCTTCGCCTCGGCGATGGTCGTGACGCAGTCGGCCGAGAAGGTCATCACCATCCTCAAGGAGCGCGCCGGCAAGATCTGGAAGATCGATCCCGATGCGATCATCTGGGAAGACGGCCAGGCACGGCCGGCGGGCGAGAACGCCGGCAAGTTCGAGCCGCTGTCGCTGGCGCAGATCGCGGCCAAGGCGAGCGAGACCGGCGGCCCGATCGGCGGCGGCGTGTCCATCAATACGACGGGTGCCGAGGGCGGCTTCGCCACGCATATCTGCGACGTCGAGCTCGATCCGGCGACCGGCCAGACCAAGGTGCTGCGCTACACATCCTTCCAGGATGTCGGCCGCGCCATCCATCCGGCCTATGTCGAGGGCCAGATGCAGGGCGGCGTAGCGCAGGGCATCGGCTGGGCGCTGAACGAGGAATACATCTACGACAAGAACGGCCGGGTCGATAACGCCAGCTTCCTCGACTACCGCATGCCGGTGGCCTCGGACCTGCCGATGCTCGACGCCATCATGATCGAAGTGCCGAACCCGAAGCATCCTCAGGGCGTGCGCGGCGTCGGCGAGGTGTGCCTCGTGCCGACCCTCGCGGCCGTCGCCAACGCGCTTACCGCCGCAGCCGGCCAGCGCTTCGACAGCCTGCCGATGTCGCCGCCGAAGGTACTGGCGGCGCTCGACAAGTAGGGCTCGATGGCACGCATCCCGCTGCTGCGGGAGGACGATCCCTCACTGCCCGACGACGCGCGGGAATTTCTCGCGCGCGCGGGGCAGTCGCGCGGCCGGTTGCTCAACATCTATCGCGCGATGGCGAATCGGCCGGCGGCGGCGCAGGCGTTCTCGGAGATGATCCGCACGGTCTATCGCTCCGGATCGAGCCTGCCGCCGAAGCAGGCCGAACTCGCGTACCTCACCGCTACCGTCGTCAATAATTGCTACTATTGAATCCCTACGCACACCGTGCTCGGTCGGAGCGTAGGCCTGACAGAACAGCAGATGGCGCACCTCGCGGACGATCCACTGCCCGCGTCGGTTTACGATTCCGCTGAAGCGGCGATCGTCCGCTACGCGCAGAAGTCGACACGCCTGGAGCCGATCGACGACGAGACCTACGGTGCGCTGGCGCGCCACTTCAGCCCGCAGCAGATCATCGACATCACGTTGACCGTGGGGCTGAGCAACATGGTCAACCGCTTCCACGCGACGTTCCAGACCGACCTCGACGCGGCAACCACAGCGGAAGCGGAAGCCGGCGACCGCATCGCCGGCGCCTGCCCGATTCGTCGGCCGAAACCGCCGCGCTAACGCTTGCGGCCGAACAAAGTCACCGCACCTTCGGCGCCATAGCTCTCCGAATGCGGACAGCCGCGCGCCATCTCAAAGCTTTCGCCAGGGCTGAAGGTCCGTGTCTGGCCGTTCCAGCTCAAGGTCAGCGCGCCATCGAGCACCATCGCGCGCACGTCATAGGGATGACTGTGCTCGGGATTGTGCTTCACGCCCGGCGTCGTGTTGGTTGCGATCTCGTCGTAGCCATCGCGCTTCAGCGCGTCCTCAAAGGCCTGCCGATCCATGCCTGTCTCCATCGTCGATCCACCGACGATGATAGGCCGAGAACAGGATTCGCCACAGGCGTATCGGCAAACGCCAGGGCGGCGGCAGCGCTCGACGAGTGACGGCTCAGGCCTTCGCTTCGTAGCGTAAGCCGAGCTTGAGCGTGACTTGGTAGTTCGCGACCTTGTTGTCGCGAATATTGCCGCGCACCTCGATGACTTCGAACCAGTCGAGGTTGCGCAGGGTGCGCGACGCCGTGGCGATCGCTGAGTCTATGGCGTCCGACACAGACTTGTCGGACGTGCCCACCACTTCGGTCTTCACGTACGTACGGTTGGTGGTCATCGGACCCTCCTTCCTGTCACGAACGGCTGGTGTCAACGATTGAGCTACGCCAACGGTTTCGGGTCAAGAAAGCGCTTCACGACGTTCTCCATCAGCCGCGAGACATTGTTGTCGTAGCGGTTGTGCGAAAGCGCGGTGACCCAGGCGATCGAGCCGGTCGAGAACACGCCGCCGCCATTGGCGGTCGGGAAATAAACCAGGTCGGCACGGACACGCGAATT
>JAFAZJ010000169.1 GCA_019239835.1 Alphaproteobacteria bacterium
ACCTTCGCGCCCTCGCGGGCCATCAGCTGGGCGGCGCATTCGCCCAGGCCCGAAGCGCCACCGGTGATCAGCGCGACCTTGCCGTCCAGACGTCCTGCCATGTCCTGTTCCCCCTGATCACTTCAGGCACTTCGCGCGCACTTCGGCCGAGATCTGCTGGGCCCGTTCGCCGCCGCCCTTTTCGAGCTCGCGCTTGTCGGCGACAGACATCGGCTTCACGATGTCCAGCGCACAGGCGCAGTACGCGGCGGCCGTTGCCTGCGCTTCCTGCGGTGGCTTGCCGTTCTTGATCAACGCCTGGCGCGCCGAATCCTCGCAGCCCCTGATGAAGTTCCGCGCATAGTCCGCCTCGGACACGCCGCCCAGGTAGCGCAGCGCGGTCCACCCGATCAGGACGGCGACGACGATGGCGCCGACAACGAGGGCGATCTTGGCGTTGCGCGACATGGCGGAGCGCTCCGGTGGACGATGGGACCGCGATTAAACGGCACCGGCGCGGCCCGCGCCAGTGCGCGTGGCGACGCTTTCTCGATGCGCGATATAGGACGTGGCGGCGACAATCACCCCGGCGCCGATGAAGGTCCACAGATCGGCGGTCTGGCCGAACACCGCGAGGTCGAACAGCGTCGCCCAGACGATGCCGAGGAAACCCACGGTCTGCACCGAGGAGATATCGGCGATGCGGAACGCCCAGGTCATCAGGAAATAGCCCATGGTGCCGGTGATGCCGGCCACCGCGAGCCAGCCGAACTGCTCGAGTGAGGGCATGCGGAAATCCCACAGGCCCAGGGGCGCGAAGAACACCACCGCCAGCGTGCTTTGCCAGAACACGATGACCTCGGGCTTCTCGTGCGCGGAGATCACCTTGGCGACGAGGTTCGAGCTCGCGGTCAGCGGCACGCAGGCCAGCATCAGGAGCGCGTAGGAATTGAGAGCCGCCGTCCAGGGCTGCACGATCAGCAGCACACCGGCGAAGCCCAGCAGCACCGCCAGCCAGCGCTGCCAGCGCACGCGCTCGCCGAGGAACAGCGCCGCGCCCAGGGTGACGAAGATCGGTCCGGTGAAGCCCAGCGCCGCCGCCTGCGCCAGCGGAATGCCGACGATCGCCCAGTACCACAGGCCGTAGCCGGCGGTGTGGAAGACACCGCGCAGCAGGTGGCGCGGCATCTGGCTCGTGCGCACGGGCGCAAAACCGCCGCGCAGCAGGAACGGCGCGATGAACAGCCAGCCGGTGATCCAGCGACCCCAGGAGACTTCGAGCGGCGGCAGCTCCTGCGTCAGGTGGCGTGCCACGGCGTTGAGCGCCTGGAAGAAGATGCCGGCGAGGATGGCGAAGGAGAAGGCGCGCGCGGTGCGCGAGGGCACCAGCCGCTCGAGCAGATCGGGCAGGCGATCGACCGCCGACGTCATGGCGCCGCTGGCGCCTTCGCGTCGGCGCTGCGCACCTGGGCGCGGCGGACGGCCTCGCGATGCGAGATGTAGAGCGCGCTGGCGAAGATCACGGCGGCACCGACGAAGGTCCAGACGCCGGGCTGCTGCGCGAACAGCAGGTAGCCGAAGATCGTGTTCCAGATCAGCGACAGGAAGCCGATCGGCTGCAGCGCGGAGATCTCGGCGATCTGGTAGCCGCGCTGCATCACGAGATGGCCCGACGTGCCGAGGCAACCCGCCAGCAGGAACCAGGCGCAATGTTCCCAGCTCGGCGTCTGCCAATGCCAGATCGCGAATGGCGTGGCGCAGAGCACGATGAAGATCGACTGGTAGATCACGATGGTGTCGGCGCGGTCGGTGCGTCCCAGCGACTTGGCCATCAGGTTCGAGGCCGAGAACAGCGGCGTCGAGGCCAGCGCGCAGATCGCGCCGATGCCGATCGCCTCGAAGCCGGGGCGGATGATGATCATGGCGCCGAGGAAGCCGACGCCGACCGCCGCCCAGCGTCGCAGCCGCACGTCTTCGCCGAGGAACAGCGCGGCGCCTATGGTGACGAAGATCGGGCCGGTGAAGCCCAGCGCCGTAAGGTCGGCCAGGGTGATCAGCGGCAGGGCGACGAACCACAGCTGCATGCCGGCGCTATGGAAGGCGCCGCGGATGGCATGCTGGCCGATGCGCTTGGTGTGCAGGGGCCGGGCGAGACCGTCGCGCCAGAATATGTGCAGAAGGAAGATGCCGCCGAATAGATAGCGTAGGAACGCCATCATGTAGGAGTTCAGCTCCTGCGCCGGATAGATGGTGGCGATGTTGAGCGCCGAGAACAGCACGCCAGAGATGCCGACCAGGATGATGCCGCGCAGATTGCCGGGTTGTGCCGCCCACCAGGCGTTGAGCGCCTTCATCGCTGGCCGCCGCGCAGGCGCAGCACTTCACCCTCAAGCGACTCGATATAGGGATCGGTGACGCCGATCGCCCGCAGCTGATCGGCGCATTCGAACAGGTAGGACCGGCAGGTGCCGCGGCGCCCTTCGGCGAATGCCATGCTCTGGGCTTTGGTCGTCACGCTCATGCCGCCGCAATACTGGGGGTGCTGGGGGTTGATCACGAACGTCAGCGCCCGGAATTTGTTGCCTTCCTCGTCGGTGCAGTCGACCCAGGGAGCGTCGTAGATGCCGCTCAGCATCTCGCGATTGAACAGGATCGAGACCTCGGTCTCGACCTGGGATGCGGTGATGCGATAGGCGATGCCGTCGCAGGCGCCACCCTTTTCGACGCCCAGCATGAGGCCCGGCCGCTCCGGCGTGCCGCGGCCCAGCGGGGTCCAGAAGCAGAACGAGCGCCGCCAGCCCTCCAGCCGCGCCGGCCGGCGCTCGACATAGTCGAACGCCGGGTTCCACATCAGAGAGCCGTAGCCGAAGACCCAGGCATCGGTGCCCTCGGTCCAGCCGGCGAGGCAGTCGGTCAGCCGCTGGTCGCGGTCCTCGCGCGGCAGGAAGTAGTCGAAGCCGAGCTTGCGCGCTTCCTCGGCCAGCTGATCGATGCGCTCCGCCGTCAGCTCCTCACGGACCAGCGGTTGACCGGTATTGCCCCAGACCTTGAGGTCCGGCTTCGACGATGGAGCGCGATCGCTCATGCTTTGCCGTAGGCGATACCCATGGTTTCCGCGACGCAGGCCGGGCGCTCCTTGCCCTCGATCTCGATGGTCCACTCGTAGGTCATGCGCACGCCGTTGTTGGGCATGTCTTCGGCGGCGACCAGCTTCTGCCGCCCGCGCACGCGTACGCCGATCTGCACCGGGTTGGTGAAGCGCACCTTGTTGCAGCCGTAGTTGATGCCGTTGCGCACGTTGTTGACCTGCAGCACGTTGTGGCTGAACCAGGGGATCAGCGACAAGGTGAGATAGCCGTGCGCGATCGGCTTGCCATCCGGCATGTCCTTCTTGCAGCGCTCGACGTCGACGTGGATCCACTGATGGTCGCCGGTGGCGTCGGCGAACATGTTGACGCGGTCCTGGGTGATCTCCAGCCAGTCGCTGACGCCCAGTTCCTGGCCGATCAGCCCCTTCATCGCCTGCGGGCTCTCGACGGTTCGCTTCGCCATGCTGTCCTCCCTCTCTAGGTCTCGTTCGGGCGTAATGCGGCAAGGGCCGGTCGTGCAAACGAAACCGGCTCATGGGGTCGATAACATCCATGGGAGCGGATTGGGGCGGCGTTCAGGCACGTCTCTTCTGTCACGGCGTCCCGTATGGCGGTCGGCGCGGCTTGTTTGCCGCTTTGGGCCACCTCACAATGGACAGCGCCGCGAATCAACCGACATCAGCGCAACGCGCCCATACCGGAGGGAACGCCCATGGCCTACGAGCAGATCCTGGTCGAGACCGCCGACCGCGTGCGCACCATCACGCTCAACCGGCCGGACCGGCTCAACGCCTGGACCGCCACGATGCACAACGAGCTGAAGCAGGCGATGCACGAGGCCGGCGCCGATCCCGAGGTGCGGGTGATCATCCTCACCGGCGCGGGCCGCGGCTTCTGCGCCGGCGCCGACATGGGCGGTTTGCAGCAGATCGGCGCCTCGGGCGCGGTGGCGGATCGCAAAACCAAGACCCAGGACGTGCCCGATGGCGGCAGCACCATCGCCGATTTCCGCATGAACTATTCCTATTTCCCGTCGATCCCCAAGCCGATCATCGCGGCGATCAACGGCCCCTGCGCCGGGCTGGGGCTGGTGATCTCGCTCTACTGCGACATGCGCTACGCCGCGGAGAACGCGGTCTTCACCACCGCCTTCGCCGCGCGCGGCCTGATCGCCGAGCACGGCGTGTCGTGGCTGCTGCCGCATTTCGTGGGCCTGCCGGCGGCCATGGACCTGCTGCTCTCGGCGCGGAAGTTCCGCGCGCCCGAGGCGCTGAGCATGGGCATGGTCAACCGCGTGCTGCCCGACGCCGATCTCCTGAAGGAGACCAGGACCTACGCCAAGCTGCTGGCCGAGACGGTCTCGCCGCGCTCGCTGGCAGTGATGAAGCGGCAGATCTGGGAGGCGCAGTTCCAGACGCTGGCCGAGTCGACGGTCAAGGCCAACCACGAGATGGAGCTCAGCTTCGTCACCGACGACTTCAAGGAAGGCGTCGCCCACTACGTCGAGAAGCGCGCGCCGAAATTCACCGGGCGATAGCAGTTAGCGCGGAAATAGCCTTCTCGGCGTTTCGGGCCTAAAGCACCTGCATGGCCCGCATCCGCACGATCAAGCCCGAGTTCTTCCGTCACCACGAGCTGTGGTGCGCTGAGCGCGCGAGCGGCCTGCCCCTGCGCGTGGCCTATGCCGCGCTGTGGTGCGCCGCCGACCGTGAGGGTCGGTTCAAATGGCGGCCGCTGGAGCTGAAGCTCGACGTGCTGCCGTTCGACGATGTCGACTTCGCGTTGGTGCTCGATGCGCTGGTCGCGCACGGCTTCGTGCGCAAGTACGCGGTCGGCGGGGTGGCCTACGGGATGATCCCGAGCTTTCGTCGCCATCAGATGGTCAACAACCGCGAACGGTCCTCGACCTTGCCCGCGCCTGCCGACGACGCGTGCCCCACGCGTGAGAGCAATGCTCAAGCGGATAGGGAAGGGGAACTGGAACGGGAAGGGAAAGATATTCCGTCTACGACGGACGCGTCTGGCGCCGCGTCGGCCGCTGACGCTCAGGCGACCCAGGACACAGAGGCCGATGTGGGCGATCTATGTCGGCTCGGTCTCGCTCGCCTTGGGCTGCCAGACCATGAGGCGGCGTTCGATCAGGCCGACCACGGCGTCGAGCACGAGGGCGAACGCGGTCAGCACCAGGATGCCGGCAAGGACGGTGTTGATGTCGAAGGTGCCCTCGGCCTGCAGGATGAGGTAGCCCACGCCGCGTGCGGAGCCGAGATATTCGCCGACCACGGCGCCGACGAAGGCCAGCCCCACGGCGTTGTGCAGGCTGGCGAAGACCCAGCTCATCGCCGCGGGCAGGTAGATCGAGCGCAGCAGCTGGCCGCGCGAGGCACCGAGCATGCGCGCGTTGGCGATCAGGGTCGGGCTGACCTCGCGCACGCCTTGGTAGACGTTGAAGAAGACGACGAAGAACACCAGCGTGACGCCCAGCGCCACCTTCGACCAGATGCCCAGCCCGAACCACACCGCGAAGATCGGCGCCAGCACGACGCGCGGCATGGAATTCAAGCCCTTGATGTAGGGATCCATCACCGCCGAGGCACTCGACGACAGCCCGAGCCACAAGCCCATCGCGAGGCCGAAGATCGCACCGATCACGAAGCCCAGCGCGGTCTCCAGCAGCGTGATGCCGAGATGCTGGAAGATCTCGCCGCTCCAGAACCAGACGACGACGATCCAGAACACCTTCTGCGGCTCGCCGAAGAAGAAGGCGGCGCGGTTGTCCTTGTCGAAATAGAAGTTCGGCAACAAGCCCGGCTTGGTCGTCACGTACCAGAAGCCGATCAGCAGGGCCAGGACGAGGAGTTGCACGGCGCGCAGGCGCATCTCAGGCCGCCTTCTGCCGTTCGTAGGCCTTCAGCACTTCCTCCTTCATCGCCCCCCAGATCTCGCGATGCAGCGCGATGAAGGCCGGCGTCATGCGGATCTCCGACACGTCGCGCGGCCGCGGCAGGTCGACCTTGAAGTCGGCGATCGGCCGTGTCGCAGGTCCGGCCGACAGCACGACCACGCGGTCCGAAAGAGCGATGGCCTCGTCGAGATCGTGGGTGACGAAGAGCACCGATTTGCGGTCCTCCGCCCACAGCGCCAGCAGCTCGTTCTCCATCAGCTGGCGCGTCTGCACGTCGAGCGCCGAGAAGGGCTCGTCCATCAGCAGGATGTCGGGGCTGAGGATCAGGGTCTGTGCCAACGCCAGGCGCTTGCGCATGCCGCCCGACATCTGATGCGGGTAGCGATCGCCGAAGCCGGCCAGTCCGACGCGGCGCAGCCACTCGGCACCGCGCTGGCGGGCCTCGGATCGCGACACGCCGCGGAATTCAAGGCCGGCGGTGACGTTGTCGATGCCGGTGCGCCAGGGCATCAGCGCGTCGGCCTGGAACATGTAGCCGGCGCGGCGGTTCACGCCGTTGGCCGCGATCAGGCGCTGGCCGAAGATGTCGACCGTGCCCGATGACGGCGCCAGCAGGCCGGCGCCGACGTTGAGCAGGGTGGACTTGCCGCAGCCCGTCGGGCCGACGACCGAGACGAACTCACCCGCCGCCACCGTGAGCGTGGCGTGGGCGACCGCGGTGTAGGGTTGGCCGCCCTCGCGGGCGGCGAACCGGCAGGTGATGTCGTCCAGCGCCAGTGCTGGAGCCAGTGCGCTCATCAGGAGCGCTTGGCCGCCCGTTCGGCGAACTCGTTGGTCCAGGTGTCGGCCAGCTTGACCGTGGCCGGCTTGATCGCCGGATCGCTCTCGGCGAGGAACTTCAGGCAGTTCTCCATCGCGCCCGCGGGCATGGTGCCATCAGGCGAGATGGTCTCGCGCACGCCGGCGAAGGACTTCTCGTAGACCGCGCGATCGCCCAGCAGATAGGCCTCGGGCACCGACTTCGCGACATCGGCCGGCGAGGCGGTCTGCAGCCACTGGTCGGCCTTGACGATGGCGTTGGCCAGCGCCTGCACGGTGCCGGGATTCTTCTTCACGAAGTCGGTCTGGGAATAGAGGCTGGCCGCCGGGAAGGCGCCGCCGAAGACGTCCTGGTTGCCCTTCATCGTGCGCGTGTCGAGCACGATCTTGACCAGGTCCTTGTCGGTCAGGATGGTCAGCGCCGGGTCGGTCTGCGACACGCCGTCGACTTCGCCCTTCTCGATCGCCGCGACGACCGAGGCGCCGGCGCCGACGCCGATCGCCACTACGTCGCTGGCCTTCAGCCCGCCCTTGGCGGCCCAGAAGTTCAGCAGCATGTGGGTCGAGGAGCCGGGCGCGGTGACACCGAACTTCATGCCCTTGATGTCGGCCGGGCCTTTCACCTTGGCTGCCACATCCTTGCGCAGCGCGATCGAGATCTGCATGCCCCGGCCGATCAGGGCGAAGCCCTTGATGTCCTGGCCGCGCTGCTGCATGCGGATCGTGTGCTCGTAGGCACCGGCGACGACGTCGGCGCTGCCGCCCATCAGAGCCTGCAGCGACTTCGCACCGCCCTGGAAGTCGGCGATCTCGACGTCGAGGCCTGCGTCCTTGAAGTAGCCCTTGGTCTCGGCGATGGTCAGCGACAGGTAGTACAGCGCCGACTTGCCGCCCACGGCCAGCAGCACCTTCTGCTTCTCCGGCTTGCCTTGCGCCCGCGCGACATGCGGCATCGCCAGCGCACCAGCGCCCAGCACTGCGGTACTCATCAGCAGGCGCCGACGCGCGATCCTCAACTCACTCATCACACTTCCTCCGTCTGAACGCGATGGGCCCTTCGGCCCCGTGTTGGCTGACCGAACTAGCGACGCTGTGGCGGGGGTGCCGACGCGATCACCTTTACCGGATCGCCCTCGTTGATGCCGTCAGGCGGGCTCTCGATGACCCGGTCGTTGGGCTCGAGGCCGGAGGCCAGCTCGACCATGCGGCCGAGGTCACGGCCGACGATCACCGTCTTCAGCACCACGCGATCCTGCGCGTTGACCGTGGCCACGCGCATGCCGGCCTGGTTGAAGATCAGGGCGCTGGCGGGGACGCTGAGCGCCGTGGTGTTGCGCGGCAGATCCAGGCGCACGAAGGCGTAGGCGCCGGGCATCAGCTCCTGCGTGGCGTTGTCGACGACGAGCTGCATGCGCGTCGTGCCCGATGCCGGGTCGACCGCCTGGGCGGAGGCCTCGACGACGGCGGTGAAGATGCGCGCGGGATACTCCGGCACGCTGAGCTGGGCCTTCGTGCCGGGCCGGATCGCCGGAACCGAGGCCTGCGGCACGTTCACGTAGACGCGCAGCTTGCGGACGTCGGAGATCACGAACAGCGGCTGGCCGCTGCCGTTGTCGGCGTTGATCAGCGCGCCGAGGTCGGTGTTGCGCGCGGTGACGATGCCGTCGAAGGGCGCGACGATGCGCTTGAA
>JAFAZJ010000211.1 GCA_019239835.1 Alphaproteobacteria bacterium
GGCCGGCCGATGGCGCTGCCGCCGGTCCTGCTGATCGGCCGCGACACCATCACGCTGGGTCCGGGTATCGGCGTTGCGATCCACCACATCGATCCCGACCGTGTGGTCGACTTCAGCACCATGGCCGGCATCGTCGAGGAGCACCCCACCAACAAGAACGTGTGGGGCCTGCGCAACCTGATGCGCAACGCCTGGAAGGTCACCCTGCCCGATGGCGCGTCGGTCACGGTCGATCCCGGCCGTGCCGTGCGCATCATGGACGAGACCGTCGTCGATTTCGGCCGCCGCACCGGTCGCTTCGTCACCGGCGAGACCGGCACGGTGCTGCGGGAGCGGACGCAATGAGCCTGGGCCATGGGGTATGGGCGGCCGGCGGCTCATCGGTGCGCGGCGCCTCCCACGTGCGCCGCGACATGCCCAACCAGGACGCGCTCGCCCTGTCGCCATCAGGTCCAGGCGGCAAGCCGACGCTGGATGCCGAGGCGTTCATTGCGGCGATCGCCGACGGCCATGGCGCACCCGCCTACCACCACTCCGATATCGGCTCGCGCCTGGCGGTGGACTGTGCCATCGAGGCGCTGCGCCGGTTCGTTGGCGGTGGCGGTGCCGAGGGCATGATCGAGGAGATCCTGGCTCGCTGGCGGGCGGCGGTGATGGCCGACCACCAGGCCCGCGCCCAAGGCGGCGGCGGCGGCGACTGGGTCGAGGCGAGCACCGATGTGCTGATCCCCTATGGCGCCACCCTGGCGGCGGTGGCGATGGCGCAGGACCAGCTGCTGGTGCTGCAGATCGGCGACAGCGACGTGCTGTTCGGCTATCCCGACGGCCGCATCGAGCGGCCCTTGCCGGTCGATCACGGCCTGGTCGGCGAGCAGACCTATTCGCTCTGCGCGCTGGACGCCGCGCTGCGCTTTCGGGCGCGGATCCTGGTCCCTGACAGCGCTGAGAACTGGCCGGACTTCGTCATGCTGTCGACCGACGGGATCGCCAAGTCCTTCGCCGACGAGAAAGCCTTCCTGGCGATCGCCCGGCAATACCGCGAGACCCTGCAAAAGGTCGGTCTGACCGAGGTTCTGGGACGGCTCGACGACTGGCTGGCCGAGGTGTCCAAGCGCGGCAGCGGCGACGACGTCACGCTCTGCCTGGCCAGCCGGACGCCGGGCCGCGCCCCCACGGCGGACGACGACAGCGACTGGTAGCCATGGCGGCGATGATCGTCCATCATCGCGGGATCGCCGGGACGGGGCCGGCGCCGGCGCGGACCGGGACGAAAAACGGGAGTAGCCGATGACCGGCAACAACATGATGCCGCCGGTACCACGGGACCACGACGAGGCGTCGTTCTCGGAGATGGTCCCGCTCGGATCGCGCAAGATCAAGCTGTGGAAGAGCCCGCTCTTCATCTTCGGCATTGTCACGGCCATCGCCACGGTGGCGCTGTTCGGCCTGATGCGCGAGCTGCTCAACGCCCAGACCCTGGGGGCGGCGCGCTCGGCCTTCGGCCAGCTCAGCATGGTGGTGACCTTCTATATCCTGCTGATGACCGTGGTCGCGATGCTGATCTATTCACGCAGCGACCGGCGCATCTGGTATCTCGCCTTCCCGGCCTTCGTGCTGTGGCTGCTGCTGGGCACACCGCTGGGCGCGCCGTACTTCATCATCTTCCGCAAGATCCTGCCCGGCGGCCCGGGCATGCTGAACGCCCACGACTTCCCGACCGTCTTCGTCGGCATGTTCTTCGCCGCCGGCCTGATGGAAGAATTGATGAAGGCGACGCCGATCCTGATCGCCTCGGCGCTGACCGTCTGGGGCGCCAAGCTGCGCCAGTCGCTCCCGCCCGTCGTCTACGACACCATCCGCGTGCGCGGGCCGCTCGACGCGGTGCTGATGGCGCTGGGCTCGGGCGCCGCCTTCGTCTTTATCGAGACCTGGGGCCAGTACGTCCCCAACATCGTCAACGAGGTGCTCAAAGGCAGTGGCGGCAAGGAGGTGCTGGGCGCCTTCGGCGTCGGCCTGATGTTGCTGCTGCCGCGCGTCTTCAACGCGCTCGCTGGCCACATCGGCTACGCCATCGTCTTCGCCTACTTCATCGGCCTGGCAGTGATCCGGCCCAAGGGCATGTTCAAGCTGCTGGCGATCGGCTGGGTGACCGCCGCGACCCTGCACGCGCTGTGGAACTCGATCGCCCACATCGAGCCGCTGCTGCAATACGTGATCGCCGTCCTCACCGTGATCGCGATGATCGCCTGCGTGCTGAAAGCGCGCGAGATCGAGACCAGCATCTTCGGCCGCGGCACCGCCGATACCGGCGGCTCGATCGTCGTCGGTACCCCGGGCGCAGGCCCAATGCCACCGCGTCCGTCCTATGTGCCGCCGCCGATGGGCGCGGCGCCGCCGCCGGCAGCCCCCGCGTGGACACCGGCCGGCCCACTCAACCCCATCGGCTCGCCGCCGCAGGCCGCCGCTCCTCCGCCGCCACCGCCGCCGCAAGCGGCAGCGCCGGGCTGGTCGCCTGCCGGCCCGCTCAATCCGGTCGGAGCCCAGCCGCAGGCCGCGCCGGCATCCCCACAATCACCGACCCAGCCGGTGCCGCAGACCATGTCCAACGTGCCGCAAGCGCTGCAGGTCGCCGGCATGAACATGCCGCTGTCGCCAGGTGCGCGGCTTGATCTCGGGACGGTCGCTTCGCTCGCCGGACGTGGTGCCGGCATCGTCGGCGAGGTCACGGTGCATCCGCGCAACCCCGGCGTGATCGGCCTGAAGAATCTCGGCTCGGGAATCTGGTACGTGCGCATGCGCGACAACTCCGTGCAGCCGGTCGAGCCCAACAAGAACGTGCGCCTGGTGCCGGGCACGGCGATCGATTTCGGCGGCGGTATCCTCGGTACGGTCACAGGCTGATGGCAGTCGACCTTCCCAATCTCGGCCAGACCGCGCTGGTTCGCCGCCAGCTGCAGGTGATCATGGCGCTGGATTGCTCGGGCTCGATGACCGGCGACAAGATCGCGTCGCTGAACTACGCCATGCGCGCGGCCATCCCCGAGATGCGCGCCGCCGCCGCCGACAATCCCGAGACCGACCTGATGGTGCGCGTGCTGCGCTTCGCGTCGGGCGTGCAATGGCACGTGCCCGACCCGACACTGGTCGACGAGCTCGAATGGAAGGACCTCGCCGCCGGCGGCGAGACCCACATGGGCGAGGCGCTGTGCGCCATCGCCGACATCCTCGATCCCGAGCACATGCCGGGCCGGCAGCTGCCGCCGGTGATCGTGCTGGTCTCCGATGGCCAGCCCTCGGACGAATTCGACATCGGCATGAAGCGGCTGCTGGCGGCGCCCTATGGCCAGCGCGCGCTGCGCGTGGCGGTGGCGATCGGCGGCGATGCCGACATCGAGATCCTCGAGCGCTTCATCGCCCATCCCGACTTCAAGCCACTGCGCGCCAACAACGCCCAGGACCTGGTGAACCGCATCAAGTGGGCGACCACGGTGCCGGTGAAGTCGGTGTCGCAATCGACCAACGCGCCGGATCCGGTGACCGTGCTGGCGCGCGACGCGGAGCGTCAGAAGAAGACGGCGAGCGACGTCGTCTGGTGAGCGCTGCGTCAGGGGAGTATCCGGATGAGCGCTGATCCGCAACGGATCGTGGCCTTGTTCGTCGACGCGCGGCAGCGTTTCGGCGACGCGGTGCTGCGCGATCCGCGGCGGCTGGTGCCGATGCTGTCGGATCAGGCGCCCGACATGCGCGGCGCGATCAAGGCCACCGCCGCGGCGCTCGCGCTGGGCGCGATGGACCGGCTGCGCGTCAGCCGCGATGTCGCCGGCGACATGCAGCGCATCGCCCAGGAGGTCGCCGCCGCCGAAGGCGTCAACGCTTACGACGCGATGGCCGGCGTCCACGTCGCCGCCCAGCTCGGCGGCATCTCGGCACCGCCGGCCGCCGCAGCATCGCCAGCCATGCCGGCGATGCCCGAGCCGCGCGTCCAGCCGACCGGGCAGACCGAATGGGTCGGCGTCTCCAGCGCCGTCGGCGCGCCAGGCACGCCGACGCCACAACCAGCCGCGGCAGCGCCGCCGCCGCAGCAGCCGTACCCACCGCCCTATCCGCCGATGCCGGCGCCGCAGGCGCGCAACAACAAGGGCATGATGTGGGTGATCGGCATCGTCGCCGTGGCGGCTGTGCTCGGTGCGTATCACCTGGGCAGTGGCGGCGGTTCCGCTGACCGGGGCGATGCGCCGCCGCAGCGGCCACCGCAGGGCGGCCCGCCTCCCCAGGCGCAACCACCGCAAGGCCGGCAACCGCCGCAGGGTGGACCGGGACAAGGCGGCAATCTGCCGACCATCGCCGCGCCCGACAGCGGCCAGTTGCCGACCCTTTCGGGGCGGGACGGCGGCCAGGCGGTGATTTTCGAATTCCTCGTGCCGGCCGGCCAGCAGCCGCTGCGCGTGCTGGTCGCCGTCTCCAAGCAGCAGGGTTGGGGCGCCGGCCTGATGGCCGTCGCCTCGATGGACGCCAACGAGCCCGAGACCATCTCGACGCCCGGTCCGTTCCAGCTCGGCCGCCAGGGCAACGAGGTGTTCCGCGTCCTGAAACCGCAATGGCAGCGCGACGGGCTGAACGTCGGCAGCGCCTGCGCCGTCTTCATCGGCAGCGGCGGCCAGGACGTGCAGTTGCAGAACAGCCGCCTTTGCATTCTGTCCGACAATTGCCAGCGCATGATCGGCTGCGGGATCGTGCAATGATGCGGACACGTGGAATCGATTACCCTCGCCTTCCGTTCGCCACGGAGGCGCGCTAGAGATCGCTGATGGCCGACGACGCTTACGATGCAATCGCCAAGGTTCTGGCCGAGCTGCCGGGACGCTTCGGCGCCAACGTGTTCAGCGACCGCCGTCGCGTCGTGTCGGTGCTGTCCGACCGCGTGCCCGAGGCGCGCCGCGAGATCCGCGTCATCGGCAGCTGCATCGACGACGGCATCTTCGATGCGCTGAGCTCGACGCGGCCCGACCAGGTGGTGTTCGAGATCGACCGCCTGGCGGCGCGCATCGAAGGCAATCTCGGCATCCGCAAGGACATCGCCCTGCCGGTCGTGCGCGCCTGCGCCCATGGCCTGGGCCGCGGACCGCTTCCCTCGGCCTACGGCGCGACGCCGGGGGACATGCCGGCAACACCGACGGCCGATTCCGGCGATGGCTGGGTCGGCGTCTCGGAACCGGTGCAGCGCCCACCGGGTGTCAGCCAGCCCGGCACGCAGCAGGGTTCCTGGGTCAACCCGGCCAGCGCCTATCCGCAGCAAGGCGCGGCCTCGCAAGGTGCCTACGGCCAGCCGCCGCAGCAGGGTTACGCGAGCGGACCGGTGCCGCAGGGCGCCCAGGGACAGCCACAGGGGGGCTACACGCCGGCGGGTAGCCAGACGCCGGCCGGAACCTATGTTCCACCGGGTTCCGGCGGCGCCACCGCGGCCAGCAGCAGCCGGCGCAACGCGATCATCCTGGCGGCAGTCGGCGGCGCGGTGCTGCTGCTGGTCGCGCTGTACGTGATCGGCACGATGCTCGGCGACAGCAAGCCGAAGCCGCCGGATCCGAAACCGCCCGTCATATCCGATCCAAAGCCGCCGGTTACGCCGAAGCCCAACGACCCGAAGCCGCCCGTCACGCCGCAGCCCAAGCCGCCGACGGGCACGGTGACCGAACCCGAGCCGGCCGATCTGCAGCCCAAGGCGCAGCCCAATCCGCAGCCTCAACCCCAACCTCAGCCGCAGCCTCAGCCGCAGCCGGGCGGCCGCGTCTATGGCGAGGAGACCCGGGATTTCGGCGCGACGCCGCAGGCCACGTTGCAGACCAATCTCACCAGCCCGACACCCAACGCCATCCCGGTCGGCAAGATCATCTCGACCGTGCTGCTCGAGGAGGAGATCCGCAAGGGCACGCAGTTCCTGCTGGTCGACGTGCTCGAGGGCCAGCACGCGCAGACCATCACCAAGGCGCGCTACATCTCCTATGGCGGCCGCGGCGGCAGCTTCACCGACCAGGTGCAGACGGCGCTCTCCAACGAGCTCAACCAGCTCACCAACGGCCGCAAGGACTTCCCGATCGTGTTTTTCTGCGAGGGCGTGCGGTGCTGGGAGTCCTACAACGCCGTGCTGCGCGCCTGGAACGCCGGCTACCGCAACGTCTACTGGTATCGTGGCGGCCTTACGGCCTGGCAGCAGGCCGGCTTCCCGACGATGCCCACGCCGTCGTCGCGCTGATCGTCTACGGCTGCGACTTCAGGCCCAGCGACTTCAGGTAGCTCCAGCGGATCGTGCCGTTGGCGAAGCGCGTGCCCTCGAGATACTGGCCCAATGCGTCGTAAAGACGTTCGCGCGGTATCGGCAGCGGATCGGCCCAGCGCGATGGCGGTCGGTCGGCGACGGCGACGACGTGGTCCCAGTCGGCCGGGCGCGTGATCGACACGATGGTCGAGGGCGTGTCGAGGTTCTTGTAGGTCCAGAAGCTCCAGCCGATGCCGTGCTGCTCCAGCAGGGTGCGGAAGCCCTCGTTCCACTCGTCGGTGAGCTCGCCGGTCTCGCCGATGAACAGCGGCACGTCGTAGCGCTCGGCGAAGTTCAGGTGGCGCTGGATCGAGTCGCGCCGGGTGCTCGCCCAGAAGCTGTGGAACGTATAGGCGAGGTTGTTCGTCCAGGGCCGCCCGAACATGTCGAAGGTCGAGCTCCACTGCCCGCCGGCGAGGAAGATGATGCGGTGCGGATCGACCGAGCGGATCGCCGCGGTGACCTCGCGATAGAACCGCTCGAGCTTGGGGTTGAGCCATGCGATGTCGTGATAGGGCGCGATCGGTTCGTTGAGCAGGTCGTAGCCGAGGATCGCCGGCTCGTTCCTGTAGCGCTCGGCGATGTGCTTCCACAGCGCGACCGTCGTGCGCCGATGAGCGGGCACGTAGAACATCAGCGGATAACCTGGCCCGTCGTCGTGGTTGATGCCGGTCTGGCCGCCCGGCGCGGCATGGATGTCGAGCACGACGTAGAGGCCGTGCGCCCTGGCCCAGCCGATGGCGCGATCGAGCAGCGCGTAGCCTTCGCCCTCGAAGCGGTCGCCGCGCATGAAGAGCTTGTAGTGCAGCGGGATGCGCACGAGGTTGAAGCCGACCGACTTGATGAAGGCGAAATCGTCCTCGGTGACGTAGGTCTCGCGATAGGTGCGCCAGAAGCGCTGCGCCGGCTCGGGCCCGACCAGACGCTCGATCGCGCCCTCGATCTGCCGGGGCGCCTTGGCGCGCTCGAACTTGAACATGTAGCCCTCGGGCATCAGCCAGTTGCCGAGGTTGATGCCCTTGAGCTGCAGCGTCCGGCCGTCCGGCGCGACGAAGCGCTTGCCCTCGACCTGCACGACGGCCAAATTCGGATCGATAGCCCATGCGGGCCACGCGAACGCGATGAAGATCAGAAGGAAGACGGACCGGAGCATCGCGTGACACTAGCAGCCCGCCCGCGTTTGCCCCACCCTGCGACGCGATGAAAGCATCGGGGGTGGCATGACGGGTGTGCTGTATTGCGCCGCGCTGCTGGCGCTCGCCGTCGTGCTCCTTGTCGTGCTCACCGGCCGCGTCCGTCTCCACGCCACGTTGGCGCTGGCCGGCCTGATCGTCGCCTACGGCATCGCCGCTGACATGACCATCAGCTCGATCGGCCGCACCTTCAGTATCGGCTTCGTGAACACGCTGGACCAGATCGGGCTGGTGCTGCTGGGCGGCATCGTCGCCGCCACCTTCGTCGAGCGCTCCGGCGCGGCACCACGCATCGCGGCTGCGCTCGCGCGCCGGCGCGTATCGTCTGTCATCGCCGTGCCGATCGGCCTGGTCGCCGGCATCGGCGCCTCCCCGACATCAGGGCTGGCGCTGCTGCTGCCGCTGGTACGCGCGCTGCGCGGACGCTCTGCGCTGGTGTTGTCGCTGTCCCTGCTGGCGTCCTTCGCACTGGTCCCGCCTTCGCCCATCGCCATCGCCGGATCCTCCGTGCTCGGCGCCGACGCCACGACTGTCTTCGCCATCGGCGCGCCGCTGGCGGTGATCATCGCGCTGGCGGGCTGGTTCTACGCCGGCCGGTCGTTGCCACGGGTCGACGACAGCGATACCGAGGCGACAACCGAGCGAGCAAGCACACGCGATGCACTGACGCTCGCCCTGCCCGTGCTGATCCCGATCGCGCTGCTGATCGTGCAATCGGTGGCGCAGATCCCCAGCGAGCCGCTGGGCCGCGGCGGCATGCGCGAGCTGTTCACCGGCATCAGCCGGCCGCTGATGCTGATGGTCTTCGCCGCCGGGCTGGCGCTGCTGCTGGTCTGGCGCTGGGACGCCACGGCGCTCTCCGAGCGCGGTTGGGCCGGCGAGGCGATCACCGCGGCGGCCGGCGCATTGATGGTGATGGGTATCGCCGGCGGCTTCGGCCGCGTGCTCGACGAGACCGGCGCGGCCGAACTGCTGGGCGAGACGCTGTCGATAAAGCGTTGGGGCGTGCTGACGCCGTTCCTGGTGGCCGCGATCGTCAAGACCATGCTGGGCTCGTCGTTGACCGCGACGCTCACGACGGCAGGCATGATCGAGCCGCTGCTGCCGGCACTGGGCCTCGACGCGCCAACCGGCCGAGCGCTCGCGGTCGCCGCGGTGGGCGCCGGTGCGATGACCGTAAGCCACATCAACGATCCGCACTTCTGGCTCACCGCGCACGCCCAACGTCTCACGCCATCACGCACGCTGCTCGCACTGTCGGGTGGCACGGCGGTGCAGGGCGGCGTCGCGGCCGTGATCCTGCTGATTCTCTCGGCAGTGCTGCGTTAGCCCGCCAGCTCCTCGCGCAACGTTTCGAGTTCCAGCCACTCGTCCTCTGCACCTGTCAGCGCCGCTTGCGTCGCCGTGAGCTTCGTCATCGCGGCATTGAAGGCCGCAGGATCACGGGCGTAGAGCGTCGTGTCGGCGAGCTTGGTGTTCAGCGCGGCAATCTCGGCGTGCAGGCTCTCGATGCGCTGCGGCAGCTCGTCCAGCGCGCGTTGTTGCTTGTAGCTCAGCTTGCGGCGGCTCTCGGTCCGTGGCGCCGGCGTGTCGGCACGCGGCACCGGACGCGAGATGGCAACGGTCTCCTTCGGTGGCGGACGCTGCAGCAGGTAGTCGCTGTAGCCGCCGGCATATTCGATCGCCGTGCCGTCACCCTCCATGGCGATGGTCGAGGTCACCAGGCGGTCGAGGAAATCGCGGTCGTGGCTGACCAGCAGCACCGTGCCGTCGTACTCGGCGAGCGTCTCCTGCAAGAGGTCCAGCGTATCGGCATCGAGATCGTTGGTCGGCTCGTCAAGCACCAGCAGGTTCGACGGCGCAGCCAGCGCCTTGGCCAGCAGCAGCCGGTTGCGCTCGCCGCCGCTCAACGTGCCCACGGGCTGGCGTGCCTGGTCGTCGCGGAACAGGAATTCGCGCA
>JAFAZJ010000243.1 GCA_019239835.1 Alphaproteobacteria bacterium
GCGTTGGTGCCGAAGGGCAGCGCGGTGTCGATCGCCAGCGCGGGATCCTTGCCGACATAGTAGGTGCCGGCCGAGTGGCCCATCTCGACGGTGCCGTTCTGCACCGCGTCGAGCACCTGCAGGCCGGGCACGATCTCGCCGGAGGCGAAGACGCGGACCTGGAAGCGGTTGTCGGTCGCCTCCTGGATGTACTTGGCGAAGATCTCTCCCGCGCCATAGATCGTGTCGAGCGACTTGGGAAAGCTCGAGGTCATGCGCCATTTCAGCTCCGGCATCGATTGCGCGATCGCCGGTGCGGCGATCGTGGTCGTAGCGATTGCGGCAGCGCCAATGGCGCCGCCTCTCACGAGGTTGCGGCGTTTCATCAGATATCCTCCCTGCACCCCATCTTTACGCGGGGGATGGGAGCACTCTGGCACTCTGGGCAGGGTTCCGTCAGGCAAAAAAGAAGCCCCGCCGGATGGCGGGGCTTCGGGCTTTGGCTGGTTCGGTAGAGCGCGGCGTCAGCGGCCGCGCGCCGACATCGAGAAGTTGAAGTTGTCGAAGGTGTTCTCGGCGACGCGGAACCACAGGTTCTGGTCGGCGCGGAAATCCTTGAGGCTGTCGTAGATCTTCTTGAAGTTGGCGTTCTTGGCCGACAGCTCGTCGTAGTACTTGTACGAGGCATCGAAGCACGCCTCGAGCACCGGGCGCGGGAACGGCTTGAGCACCGTGCCGGCTGCGACCAGACGCTTCAGCGCCGCCGGGTTCAGCGCGTCGTACTTCGGCACCATCCAGCTGGTGACCAGGCCGGCAGCGGACTCGATCATCTTCTTGTAGGTGGGCGGCAGGGTCTCGAGCGCCTTGTTGTTGACGTAGAGCGAGCCACCCGAGCAGCCTTCCCACCAGCCCGGATAGTAGTAGTACTTGGCGATCTTGTTGAAGCCGAGCTTCTCGTCGTCGTACGGGCCGACCCACTCGCAGGCATCGATCGTGCCCTTCTCGAGCGCCGGATAGATGTCGCCGCCGGCGATCTGCTGCGGCACGACGCCGAGATTGGTGAGGATCAGGCCGGCGAAGCCGCCGACGCGGAACTTCAGGCCCTTCATGTCCTCGAGCGAGTTGATCTCCTTGCGGAACCAGCCGCCCATCTGGCAGCCGGTGCCGCCGAAGACGTAGGCGGTGAAGCCGTAGGATTTGTAGAACTCGTTGATCAGCTGGCTGCCGCCGCCGTGGCCCAGCCAGGCGTAGAGCTGGCGCTGGTTGACCGAGAACGGCAGGCCGGTTCCGAACACGAAGCACGGATCCTTGCCGAAGTAGTAATAGTCCGCCGTCTGGCCCATCTCGACGGTGCCGTTCTGCACCGCGTCGGCGACCTGCAGGCCGGGCACGATCTCGCCCGACGCGAAGACGCGGACCTGGAACTTGTTGTCCGACATCTCGCCGATGATCTTCGAGAACAGCTCGGCACCGCCGTACAGCGTGTCGAGCGACTTGGGGAAGCTCGACGTCAGACGCCATTTGATCTCCGGCATCGACTGCGCGATGGCCGGCGCCGCGACCGTTCCGGCCGCCACGGCCGCCGAGCCGACGCCCGCCTGCTTCACAAACTTACGCCGATTCATGATCTCAATGTCCTCCCAACCTATTTTGGTCCCTGCCCCCTGGAGGCCACGGAAGGTCCGTCCCTCTCCCCCGGGCGGCCCGCACTGTGACATGCGAGGCCGGTTTGTCAAAGCCAGCGCAAGAAAAAGCCCCGTCAGAGCGGGGCTTTTCCGTATTCGGGAGGCTCGATCTCAGAGCTTGTTCTGGGCCGACATGCGACCCATGAAGTTGTCGAAGGTGCCCTCGGCGACGCGGAACCACAGCACCTGCTCGTTGCGGAAGGGCTTCCACGTATCGAAGACCTTCTTGAACTTGGCGTTCTTGGCGCTGGTCTCGGTGTAGAGCTCGACGGCGGCGTTGTAGCAGGCCTCGAGCACGGCGGCCGGGAACGGCGCCAGCTTGGTGCCACCGGCGACCAGCTCGCGCAGCGCCTTGGGGTTCTGCGCGTCGTACTTGGCGACCGACCAGTCGGTGGTCTCGCCGGCGGCCGAGGCGATGACTTCCTTGTAGAGCGGCGGCAGGGCTTCCCACGCCTTCAGGCCGACATAGAGCGACAGTGCGGCACCACCTTCCCACCAGCCCGGGTAGTAGTAGTGCGGCGCCACCTTGTTGAAGCCGAGCTTCTGGTCGTCATAGGGGCCGACCCATTCGGCGGCGTCGATCGTGCCCTTCTCCAGCGCTGGGTAGATGTCGCCGCCGGCGATCTGCTGCGGCACGACGCCGAGCTTCTGCATCACTTGGCCGGCGAAGCCGCCGATGCGCATCTTGACGCCCTTGAGGTCCTCGACCGTCTTGATCTCCTTGCGGAACCAGCCGCCCATCTGCGCACCGGTGTGCGACATCAGGAACGAGGTCATGCCGTAGTCCTTGTAGAACTCGCGCATCGCCTCGAGGCCGCCGCCATGGTGGACCCAGGCGTTGTGCTGGCGCGTGTTCAGGCCGAACGGCACCGCCGTGTCGAAGGCGAAGGTCGGATCCTTGCCGACGTAGTAGTAGCCCGCGGTGTGGCCGCACTCGACGGTCTCGTTCTGCACGGCATCGACGACCTGCAGGCCGGGCACTACCTCGCCGGCGGCGAAGACGCGGATCTGGAACTTGTTGTCGGTCAGCGCGGCGACGCGCTTGGCGAAGAACTCGCCGGCGCCGAAGATGGTGTCCAGGCTCTTGGGGAAGCTCGACGCCATGCGCCACTTCACCTCGGGCATGGATTGCGCGATCGCCGGTGCGGCGACCAGTGAAGCAGCAGCAACGCCCCCAACGCCAGCCCGCTTGACGAATTTGCGGCGGTTCATCCCGGTAGTCTCCTCTGTCTCTTTCAGGGGGATGGCGCCCGCCCACCGTCTGGGCTGCCCCAACTCCCCGCTGGGGCGGTTTCTAACCGTTTCTTGACACCACGGATAGTGCGGCCAATGGGCCAAGAAAAAGCCCTCTCGTCGCAGGGACGAGAGGGCCAAGGCTAGCGTCCACAGCGGAAAACGGGGAAGAGCCGCCGGGAACGCCCTATACCGGCGCCAGACTGCCGATCCCGCGTGAGACGACTGTGTCGGCTGGGCTACAGCCGTATGACGGAATCCACCGGCCCAACTGTCATCCCGAGCGCAGGGAGGGATCTTGGCGCTGCGGAAAGATTCCTCGCTGCGCTCGGAATGACAGGGAGGGCGTCAGGCCGGCTTACCTCACCCTGAGGAGCGCCGCAGGCGCGTCTCGAAGGGTGGGCAGCACGCGCGGAGTCCCTTGCCCATGCTTCGAGACGGCCGCGGCGCGGCCTCCTCAGCATGAGGTCGGGGAATCAGGCCTGCTGGATGTCGAGCGCGTAGCCGGCGGCGCGGACGGTGCGGATCACGTCGGCGTGGACATCGCCGTTGAGCGCCACGCGCAGGCGGCGAATATGCACATCGACGGTGCGCGCCTCGACATAGACGTCGCGGCCCCAGACGGCATCGAGCAATTGCTCGCGCGAGAAGACGCGGCCGGGGTGCTCCATGAAATGCCGGAGCAGCCGGAACTCGGTGGGCCCGAGATGCACCGGCCGGCCGTTGCGCAGCACGCGGTGCTGCACCAGGTCCATGGCGATGTCGGCGTACTCCAACACCTCGTCGGCCAGCGCCGGGCGGATGCGGCGCAGCACAGCCCGGATGCGCGCCACCAGCTCGCTGGGCGAGAACGGCTTGGAAACGTAGTCGTCGGCGCCGGCGTCGAGGCCGCGGATGCGATCGCCCTCCTCGCCGCGCGCGGTGAGCATGATGATCGGGATGTTCGAGGTGGTCGGCTGGCGGCGCAGCTGGCGGCAGACCTCGAGGCCGGACATCAGCGGCAGCATCCAGTCGAGCAGCACGAGATCGGGCCGATCGTCGGCGACCGAGGTCAGCGCCTCCTCGCCGTTGGTCGCCACCGTGACCCGGTAGCCCGATTGCTCGAGGTTGTAGCGCAGCAGCTCGACGAGCGACTTCTCATCCTCGACGAGCAGGATGTGCGGCTGGATTGCGGTCATATTAATGGGAGCGCCCTCTTGTTGGGGTTGCTCAGGCCGGCCGGTAGATCTCGCCGCCGCCCTTGGGCCGGTCGGTCGCGAAGGGTGAGCCGGTGACGCGGAAGACGATCAGCTCGGCGATGTTGGTGACGTGATCGCCGATGCGCTCGATGTTCTTGGCCATGAACATCAGATGCGTTCCCGCGGTGATCGTGCGCGGGTCTTCCATCATGTAGGTCAGGAGCTCGCGGAACAGGCCGTTGTAGGCATCGTCGATCTCCTCGTCGCGCTTCCACACCAGCTCGGCGGCGGGCACGTCGTTCTTGGAGAAGGCGTCGAGCACGTCGGTCAGCAGGCCCTGCACCAGCCGGCCGATGCGGTCGATGCCGGTCATGGCGCGCGGCGGCACCGAGCCCTGCATCAGCACGATCGAGCGCTTGGCGTTGTTCTTGGCGTAGTCGGCGATGCGCTCCAGCGTCGTCGCCATCTTCACCGAGGACAGGATGTGGCGCAGGTCGACGGCCATCGGCTGGCGCAGCGCCAGCATCTGCAGCACGTGGTCCTGGATTTCCGTCTCGATCGCATCGACCCGGGCGTCGGAGGCGATCACCGATTCCGACAGGCTGGTGTCGCGCTCGCGGATCGCTTGCAGCGAGCGCGCGAGCTGCGCCTCGGCCAGGCCGCCCATTTCGCTGATCTTCGCATCGAGCCGTGCCAGCTCGTCGTCGAAGCGCTTGAAGAGATGCTCGTTCACCATGGGGGAAACCTCCGAATGCCTTTGCGGCTTAGCCGATGCGACCCGTGATGTAGGACTGGGTGCGCTGATCGACGGGGTTGGTGAAGATCTGCTTGGTCTGGCCGAACTCGACCAGGTGGCCCAAGTGGAAGAACGCGGTCATCTGCGACACGCGCGCGGCCTGCTGCATCGAGTGGGTGACGATGACGATGGCGAAGTTCTCGCGCAATTCGTCGATCAGCTCCTCGATCTTGGCGGTGGCGATCGGATCGAGCGCCGAGCAGGGCTCGTCCATCAGGATCACCTCGGGACTCACGGCGATGGCGCGGGCGATGCACAGGCGCTGCTGCTGGCCGCCCGACAGGCCGGTGCCCGGCTGGTCGAGGCGGTCCTTGACCTCGGTCCACAGCCCGGCCTTGACCAGCGAGTTCTCGACGATGGCGTCGAAATCCTGCTTGCTGCTGGCGATGCCGTGGATGCGCGGGCCGTAGGCGACGTTCTCGTAGATCGACTTGGGAAACGGGTTGGGCTTCTGGAACACCATGCCGACCTTGGCGCGCAGCTGCACGACGTCGATCGAGCGGTCGTAGATGTCCTTGCCGTCGAGTGTCGTCGTGCCGGTGACGCGGCAGCCGGCGATGGTGTCGTTCATGCGGTTGAGGCAGCGCAGATAGGTCGACTTGCCACAGCCCGACGGGCCGATCAGCGCCGTGACCTCGCGATCGCGCAGATCGATGTCGACGCCGTGCAGCGCCTCCTTCTCGCCGTAGAAGACCTTGACCTGCTTGCTGCTGAACTTGACGTCGTGGCCGACGCCATTGGTGCGCGGCTGCTCTTTGACGGCGGTCGTGACAGTGGTGTCCATGATGTTTTCGTCCCCTACCAGCGGCGCTCGAACTTGCGACGCAGGATGACAGCGGCGGCGTTCATCACGATGAGGAACGCCAGAAGGATGAGGATGGCGGCGGAGGTGCGCTCGACGAAGGCGCGCTCCGGCGCGCCAGCCCACATGTAGATCTGCACCGGCAGCGCGGTGGCCGGATCGAACGGCGTGGCCGGGAACGACACGACGAAGGCGACCATGCCGATCAGCAGCAACGGCGCGGTCTCACCCAGCGCGCGCGCCATGCCGATGATGGTGCCGGTGAGGATGCCCGGCATCGCCAGCGGCAACACGTGATGGGTGATCACCTGCATCTTCGAGGCGCCAATGCCGAGCGCGGCTTCGCGGATCGAGGGCGGCACCGCCTTGATCGCGGCGCGGGTGGCGATGATCACGACCGGCAGGGTCATCAGCGCCAGCACCAGGCCGCCGACCAGCGGCGCCGAACGCGGCATACCGAAGGTGTTGAGAAAGATCGCCAGGCCGAGCAGGCCGAAGACGATCGAAGGCACCGCCGCGAGGTTGTTGATGTTGACCTCGATGATGTCGGTCCAGCGGTTCTTGGGCGCGAACTCCTCGAGGTACATCGCCGCGGCGACGCCGACCGGCAGCGCGACC
>JAFAZJ010000291.1 GCA_019239835.1 Alphaproteobacteria bacterium
CAATTCTTTAGTGCACCATGTCGAGGCCAGATAGCGCGGCGACATCAGCACCATTAGGATCGCTGACCTGCTTACTGCTGTGCGTAAGCCTTCGTCCAGGTACTCAGTTGGATCGAGGTCGTCGACGTCCATCCAAATCTTGAGCGCGTCGAGCTCCGGTTGCAGGTCCCGGAGCTGCGTGGTCAGTTCCTCGACCATCCGCAGGGACCATTTCTTCAGGCGTGACGGAGGGCCGTTCGGGATCTGGCCATAGGAGTAGCTGACAAAGACATCATGCTCGTATGTCGGCGCCAAGAATGCCATGCGCTGGGCACCCTCCCCAAGGTGTCTTTGAACCGGAGGATGCCGCAGGTGCAACTTTATGTCGAGTGGTCTGTGTCCTATTCCATCGCCAGATCGTCCCGATGGATCAGCTCGTCGGCGCCGCGCCAGCCCAGCGCTTTCTCGATCTCGGCGCTCTTGCGGCCGGCGATGCGGCGGGCGTCCTCGGCGGCGTAGGCCACCAGCCCGCGCGCGAGCGTGCGGCCGGCGCGGTCGCGCACCAGCACCGGCGCGCCGGCGGCAAAGTCGCCGTCGACCGACACGACGCCGGCGGGCAGCAGGCTCTTGCCGGCGTTCAACGCCTTCGCCGCACCATCGTCGACGGTGAGCGTGCCGGCGGGCTTCAGCGTGCCGCCGATCCAGCGCTTGCGCGCGGTCTGCGGCGTGGCGGCGGGCAGGAACCAGGTGCAGCGCGCGGCGCCGTCGAGCAGGGCGGCGAGCGGGTTCTGCCGGCCGCCATCGACGATCGCCATGCGGCAGCCCGCTGCCATGGCGACGCGCGCGGCCATCAGCTTGGTCACCATGCCGCCATTGCTGAGCTCGTTGTTGGCGACGCCGGCCATCGCCTCGATCTCCTGCGTGATGCGGCGCACCTCGGCGATGAACTCGGCCTTGGGATCGCGGCGTGGATCGGCGCTGTAGAGCCCGTCGATGTCGGAGAACAGCACCAATGCATCGGCGCTGGTCATCTCGGCGACGCGCGCGGCCAAGCGGTCGTTGTCGCCGAAGCGGATCTCGGCGGTGGCCACCGTGTCGTTCTCGTTGATCACGGGAATAGCGTGCTGGCCGAGCAGCTCCGTCATGGTGTGGCGCGCGTTCAGGTAGCGCTCGCGCGCCTCGCTGTCCTCGAGCGTCAGCAGCAATTGCGCGGCGACGATGTCGTGGCGCGCCAGCGTCTGCTGCCAGGCCTGCGCCAGGCCGATCTGGCCCACGGCGGCGGCGGCCTGCTTCTGCTCCAGCCGCAGCGCGCCCCGCGGCAGGCCGAGCCTGGCGCGGCCCAGCCGGATCGCGCCCGACGATACGACCACGATCTCCGCGCCTGAGGTGCGCAGCCGCGCGATGTCATCGGCGAGCGCATCGAGCCAGTCATGACGCACCACGCCGCTGTTCTCATCGACAATCAGCGACGAGCCGATCTTCAGCACGACGCGTTTGGCGTCGGCCAGTCGTTTGTCGCCGACGCCAGCGCTCATGCCGCTGCCTTGCGGCGTTGCTCGTCGGCAAGCTTGCGCAGGGTGCGCAGAACCTCGGGGATGCCGGCGCCCGAGGCACCGGAGATCGCATGCACGCTCTTGCGCGCGGCCTTGGCGAGCGCGGCGCGCTTGGCCTCGATCTCCTCGGGCGCGAGCGCGTCGATCTTGTTGAGCGCCACGATCTCCTTCTTGCGCGCGAGGTTGCCGCCATAGGCGCGCAACTCGGCACGGACCGTGCGATAGGCGGCCGCGACGTCGTCCTGCGTGCCGTCGACCAGATGCAGCAGACCGGCGCAGCGCTCGACGTGGCCGAGGAAGCGCGTGCCGAGGCCGGCACCCTCGCTGGCGCCTTCGATCAGGCCGGGAATGTCGGCGAGCACGAACTCCGCGTCGTCGCTGCGCACGACGCCGAGATTGGGATGCAGCGTGGTGAAGGGATAGTCGGCGATCTTGGGCTTGGCGCGCGTCACCGCGGCGAGGAAGGTGCTCTTGCCGGCATTGGGCAGCCCGATCAGCCCGGCATCGGCGATCAGCTTCAGCCGCAGCCAGACCCACATCTCCTGGGACTCGCCGCCCGGACCGGCGCGGGTCGGCGCGCGGTTGATCGAGGATTTGTAGCGCGTGTTGCCGGCGCCGCCGGCGCCGCCCTCGAGCAGCACGACGCGCTGACCGATCTCGGTGAGGTCGGCGAGGACGGTCTCCTTGTCCTCGTCCAGCACCTGCGTGCCGCGCGGCAGGCGCAGCACCAGGTCTGGCGCGTTGGCGCCGGTGCGATTCTGGCCCATGCCGTGCTGGCCGCGCTCGGCCTTGAAATGCTGGGCGTAGCGATAGTCGATCAGCGTGTTCAGCCCGTCGACGCATTCGGCGACGACGTCGCCGCCGCGCCCGCCATCGCCGCCGTCGGGGCCGCCATACTCGATGAACTTCTCGCGCCGGAAGCCGACGCAGCCGGGGCCACCGGCGCCGGAGCGGATGAAGACCTTGGCTTCGTCGAGGAATTTCATCGGAGGCGGGTCCTGAAACGAAAGAAGGGGAACGTGGCCGTTCCCCTCCGCATGCGCACTGGCTCGGGGAACGCCTATTCGGCGGCCACCGGCACCGGCTCGATGCTCACGAAGACCTTGCCGCCCTTGCGGGTGGTGAACTTCACCGTGCCGTCGGCGGTGGCGAACAGCGTGTGGTCGCGGCCGACGCCGACATTGCTGCCTGCGGCCATCTTGGTGCCGCGCTGGCGCACCAGCACGTTGCCCGACAGCACAGCCTGGCCGCCGAAGCGCTTGACGCCCAGACGCTTGCTCTCGCTGTCGCGTCCGTTGCGGGATGAACCGCCTGCTTTATGGTGAGCCATACCTCTGCTCCTTGCCGCGCACCGAGCCTTGGGCTCAGGCGACGATGCTTTCGATCTTGATCTGGGTCATCTCTTGGCGATGACCGTTCTTGCGGCGCGAGTTCTTGCGCCGGCGCTTCTTGAACACCAGCACGGTATCGTTGCGCTTGTGGCCGACGATCGAGGCCGTGACCTTGGCCCCGGCGACCGTCGGCGCGCCGATCTTCAGGCCCGACCCGGCGTCGATCGCCAGGATATCGCCGAGCTCGACCGACGAGCCGATCTCGCCTTCGAGACGGTCGACCGAGTGGACCTCGTTGGCGGCGACACGGTACTGCTTGCCGCCGGTGCGAATCACCGCATACATCGAAACACCCCAGGGGCCGAAAAAACAGGGAGGACGGACCGCCGGCCCGCCCTCTGTCAAGGCGGCGCAATATACTGACGCGCGCTCCCGAGTCAACGCGAACCGCAGAGTCGGGAACCGATAGGGATTACAACGGGTTGAGGCCGTTGTCCGGTGCGGCTGCGCCGGCCGCAAGCGGTGGTGGGAGAAATCCTATCCTATTGCCTGCCCACCGTGACGCCCCTATACAGGCGCCCGCGCCGGGCGACCGCGGCGCGCCCTGCCTGCCAGGGTCTGCGGAGAGGTGCCAGAGTGGTCGATCGGGGCGGTCTCGAAAACCGTTGTGCGCGCGAGCGTACCGTGGGTTCGAATCCCACCCTCTCCGCCATCCACTCCAGCAAATGCTGCTGCGTGGCGCATGACATGGCCGCGGGCCTGACTCATGAGTGGAGCCAACGATCATGACCACCGCTGATGCCGCCCTGCGCATGATCCTACCCGTCGCCGGCTGGTCGCCTGGCCGCGCGGCCGATGCCGCGTTCACCGGCGGAACCGATCCCGTGCTGCCGACACCGTTCCGCATTGGCGCCGCAGGGGCGGCCACGGTGGCCGCTGCCGCACTGGCTGCTGCGGCTCTATGGGAAGCACGCACCGGGCGGCGCCAGCAGGTGAATGTCGACCTGCGCCAGGCCGCGGCGTCGCTGCGCAGCGGGACCTACATGAAGCTCGGCGACGGCGAGCTGCCGCATCGGCGCAACGCGATCATGGGCTGTTATCCGACGAAGGATGGGCGCTGGAGCTACCTGCATTGCAACTTCCCCAACCATCGGGCGGCCGCGCTCGGCGTGCTGGGCGTGGCCGAGGATCGCGAGGCAGTGGCGCGCGCCGTCACGCGCTGGAACGCCGCCGACCTCGAGGAGGCGATCATCGCCGCCAAGGGAGCCGGCGGCATGGTGCGCTCCCAGGCCGAATGGTCCAGCCATCCGCAGGCCATCGCCATCGCGTCCTTGCCGTTGCTCGAGATCGTGCGTGTCGGCGACAGCCCGCCCGAGCCGCTGCCCGGCGGCGACCGACCGCTGTCCGGCATCCGCGTGGTCGACATCACACGCGTGCTCGCGGGTCCCACCGGCGCGCGGACCCTGGCCGAGCATGGCGCTGAGGTGATGAAGATCACCGCGGCGCACCTGCCCAACCTCGGCTACCAGGAGTGGGACACCGGCCACGGCAAGCTCTCCGCCCAGCTCGACCTGCGCCAACCCGCCAGCCTGGACACGCTGCGGAGCCTGATCCGCCAGGCAGACGTGTTCTCTCAGGGCTACCGGCCGGGCAGCCTGGCGCAGAGAGGTCTCTCGCTCGACGCGCTGACGGCCTTGCGGCCGGGGTTGGTCTACGTCTCGCTAAGCGCCTTTGGTCATGCCGGGCCGTGGGCGGAGCGGCGCGGCTTCGACACGGTGGTGCAGACCGTGAGCGGCATCACCACGCGCCAGGCCGAGGCGGTGGCGGGCAACAGCGTTGGCCCGCAATTCTATCCGGTCTCGGCGATCGACTACTGCACCGGCTACCTGATGGCGTTCGGTGCCATGGTGGCGCTCGAGCGCCGCGCGCGCGAAGGTGGCAGCTGGCTGGTGCGCATCTCGCTTGCCCAGGTCGGCAAATGGCTGGTCGATCTCGGCGAAGTGCCAGTCGCGTCGCTGGCAGGTGTGCCGGAGGAGTTCGACGCGGACGAACGCGCGCGCTGGTCGATGACCAGCAAAACGCCAAACGGCTTGCTGCGTCATCTGCGGCCGGTCGCCCAGATGTCGGAAACACCGCCGCGCTGGGCACGGCCCTCGGTCCCGCTTGGCCATCATCCGCCGGTATGGCCGGAGCGGGGCACGGTTCTCTAGTCGCGCGGACGCGCCGCCTTTCCGTGGCGGCTCATGGCCTGGCCGTCGTCGGGCCGCAGTTCCGAGAAGACCGCTGACGACACCACGGTCAGCACGCCCAATACCAAGAAGGCATGGCCGGTACCGTGGATGATCGCCTCGGGTTGCAGATGCAGCTCGGGCGGAACGAACAGGGCAGCGACCACGGCGGCGCCGGCAACGCCGAAGCTGACCGACAGTTGCTGGCCGGTGGCGGCGATCGTGCTGGCGCCGCCGGTCTGCGCACCGAAGACGTCGGCATACACCAGCGTGTTCATGCAGGTGAATTGCATCGACCTGAAGAAACCCAGCGCCAGCGCCTGCACGACGATGAGCCACACCGGCGTGCCGATGCCGACGGTGGCGAATGACATGATCAGCAGCCCGACCACGATCGTGTTGCCCACAAGCATGGTGCGGTAGCCCAGGCGCGCGAGGATCGATGGCATGAACGACTTGATGCCCATCGAGGCAATCGCCTGCGGCAGGACCAGCAGGCCCGACTGGATCGGCGAGAAGCCCAGTCCGATCTGATAGAGCAGGGGGAACAGGAACGGCGCACCGCCGAGGCCAAGGCGCGCGACGAAGCCGCCGAGCACGGCGGCGCGGAAGGTGCGGATCCTGAACAGGCCGAGGTTGAGCAGTGGAAACGCCGCCATCGCGGCGCGCAGGCCGTACCCGGTGAGCAACAGGAAAGCCAGCGCCAGTAGGACGATCATCTCGGTGACGCTCAAGCGATGGTCGCCGAATACCTGCAGGACATAGGACAGAAGCGCGATGCCGCCGCTGAACAACACCATGCCGAGCAGGTCGAGCGGGTGGCTCTTGGGTTCGCGATAGTCCGGCAGGTGGCGATAGACGAAATAGATGCCGAGCAGCCCGACCGGGAGATTGACGAAGAACAAGCCGCGCCAGTTGACGTAGGTGACGATCAGGCCGCCGGCGACCGGACCCACCATGGGCCCGATCTGGCCCGGGATGGCGACGAAGCTCATGACACTCAGCAGATCGGCCTTGCCGTAGGTGCGGGCCAAGGTCATGCGGCCTACCGGCATCATCATGGCGCCGCCCATGCCCTGCAGCACGCGGCAGGCCACCAGCATGTCGATGCTGGTGGCGAAACCGCACAAAACCGAACCCAGCGTGAAGAGTCCGATCGCCGACGAGAAGATGCGGCGCGTGCCGAATCGGTCGGCCATCCAGCCGCTCACCGGAATGAACACGGCCAGGCTGAGCGTATAGCTTGCCAGCACCGACTTCACGGCAAGCGGTGTCACATCCATCGAGTGAGCGATCGCGGGGACGGCGGTATTGAGGATGGTCGTATCGAGCGACTGCATGAAGAACGCCACGGCGACCAGCCACGGCAGCAGCCTCTTGACCGCGTCGGTCGGAGCGGCGGATGGAACCGGCACCATCAGCCGCTCGGCAGGCACGAAGCGGAGCGCAATATCAAGTTCATGATAAAAGATACCCCAGCCTGCCATCGCGCCATTGCAAGTCAGTCCGTCGATTGTTTCAGGGACCGGCTACCCTGCGCGCCGCTGGGGGAGGGAAAGGGTGATGGCGCGGATTGTCCTGGGGATCGGTACCTCACATACGCCGCTTCTGTCGTTGGACCCGTCGGCATGGCACAACCGTGCCAAGGCGGATTACGAGAACCCCAGGCTGACGCTGGCAGATGGCCGTTCGGTAACCTACGCCCAGCTGGTCGCGCTGCGCGGCGAGCCTTACGCCAGCGCTGCCACGCCTGAGACTTTCGTGGCCCTTTCGGATCGCTGCCAAAAGCACCTGGATCATCTGGCAGCCGAGATCGCACAGGCCAGGCCCGACCTTGTGGTGATCGTCGGAGACGACCAGGCGGAGCTCTACACTCCAGGCAACATCCCGGCATTCGCCATCTTCTGTGGCGATGAAATCGCGACCCATCCCTATGGCGGCCCGCTGCCCGCCTGGCGCCAGCCGGTGGCCGAGGCCTACGCGATGGACAAGGTCCATCGCTTCCCCGCGTCCGCGGATTTCGCGCGCAGGATCGTCGAGAGCCTCATCGACCAGTCGATCGATGTGACGATCGCCACGGATGTGCCCGAGCCCGAGAAGTTCGGCTTCGGACACGCCTTCGGCTTTCCGATCAAACGCCTGTTCGGCGGGCGGTCGATCCCGATCCTGCCGGTCATGCTCAACACGTACTTTCCACCCAATGTTCCAACCGCCGCTCGATGCCTGGAGATCGGACGGGCATTGCGCACGGCCATCGAAGCCGTGCCGGGTGGGCTGAACGTGGCGGTCCTGGCCTCCGGCGGGCTGAGCCACTTCGTCGTCGAGGAAGAGCTCGACCGCATGGTGATCGACAATCTGGGACAGGCCGATGGCGGCGCCCTCGGGTCGATCCCACGGGAGGCGCTGCTGCAAGGGTCCTCGGAAATCCTCAACTGGGTCGTCACCGCCGGCGTCGTTTCGCACCTGCCGCTTCGATACACCGCCTACGAGCCGCTTCGGCGCACGCCAGCCGGCACGGGCGTCGGCGCCGCCTTCGCCGTGTGGAAGCCTTGAGCTGACTTCTGCGATGGATCGGCACGCTCGGGCCATCGCAATGACACGATCTCTCCTCAAACTGCTCCATACAGGTGGGAGACCTCATGCGCCTCGGCTCGATCCTCCTCGCATTGGCTTTGTCATGCGCGGTGCCGCTGATCTCGGCGTTCGCGCAGGTAGCGCCCTCGGGACCGGGCGACGCAGCTTCCTGCCGCAACAAGCCAGCGCCGGATGATGAATACGAAACATCCACCGACTACAGTCGGCGGAAGTCGTCGAAGAACCCCTGTACCGTCGCTGACGAGGGTCTCGCGCGCGATGAGGCTACGATCCTGCAAGCGAAGCCGGTCGCGGCCGTGGCGTCGCGCAGTGTCTGGGATCACAAGGCCAAGCCGCAATTCCTCGACGTGATCGGGCGGCGGTTCGAGCTGCAACCGGCCGAACTCGCCGTGATCAACCGTGCCGGCTTCGCCGTGCCGGCGCGCCTCGAGATGCCGAGCTACACATACGGTTATCACGAGATCTTTCAGTCGCAGCTGCCGGTCTACATCACGGCGGACTCGATCTTCCATGCGATCTTCGCGTCGCACCAGACGATCGTCCAACGGCTCGAAACCGCCCGCTTGTCGCCGATGCTGTCGAAAGCGCTCGAGGACATGCACTGCGCGCTGGCCGCCGCGACCGCCGACTATCCGCCTGACGTGGTGCGCGATCTCGATCTCTATCTGCTGGTGGCGCGCCGGCTGCTTGCGACCGATGACGACCAGCCCCGAAGCGCATTCGCCGATGCCGCCGTCGAGCGCGAGGCCGGCGAGTTGGTCGAGAAGGCGATGGCGGCGAGCGAGCTCGCGACGGTGACGCTGTTCGGCCGGGAGCGGTTGATCGACTTCACGCAATACGGGCCGCGTGGCCCTTATGCGAGCCAGGAAGCGCTGAAGCGCTACTTCCGCGCTGCCATGTGGGCGTCGCGCCTGGAGTTCAACCTGGTGTCGCGCTCGTCGCGCAGCTCCGCGCCCGGAGCGGTGCCCGATCCGTCCGAGACTCCGCGTGAGGCGCTGGCGGCGCTCGCGCTCGCCGATCTCGCAACCCGGAGCGGCGCCGCCAAGGCCGTCGCCGATCTAGACGCGGCATGGGCCGCGCTGGCCGGGCGCCGCGAGGACGTCTCGATCGCGCAGCTTGCCGAGCTGCGCGCGCAGGTCGGCTCGCTCACCGATCCCGGCGCGTTCGACAAGCTGAAAGCGGCCATCGGTGATCGGTTCCGCCGCACCACGCGGCTGCACCCGATGCCTGAAGGCTCGCGCGATCTGCCCGCGATCGCCACGCTGATCGGCCCGAGGATCGTGGCCGATGCGGGCGCGCTGATGTCGCTCGCCCACGGAGCGGTGCCGGGCCGTCACCGCGTCGGTGTGGCCGACGTCGCCTACACGTTCGGACTCGATAGCGCGAAGACGCATCTCGCCCGGGACCTGGCGCAGTATCCCACGCTCGCCACGCAGCTCGACGCCGCGCGTACGCAAGTTGGACGCACACCGCCCGGCGACGATCTCTACGATGCGTGGCTGACGGCGATCCGCGCGCTCGCCGTCGTGCCCAAGGGAACGTTGCCCTCGTTCCTCACGGACAAGACCGGGCAGGACCTGCGGCTGAACACGATCGCGGCCGCCTACGGGCAGCTCAAGCACAACTACGTGCTGGTAGCGGGGCAACCCTATGCCGAATTCGGCTGCGAGATCCCCGACGGCTATGTCGAGCCGGTGCCTGCTGCCTACAAGGCGCTGATCGAATATGCGGCGCGCGGCGCCAAACTCGCAGCGTTGCTCGATTCGTCGGACCGGACCAAGGTCCGGGCGCATTTCGAACGCGTCGGTCAGGTGCTGCGCGTGCTTCTTGGCATTGCCGAGGATGAACTCGCCGGCCGCCCACTGACCT
>JAFAZJ010000007.1 GCA_019239835.1 Alphaproteobacteria bacterium
GTGCGCGTGCATCCGATCTCGGGCCGCCGCATCCTCAACGTCCAGGCGCAGTTCTGCGTCAAGCTCAGGGGCCTGCGCGAGGACGAGAGCGACATGATCCTGAAGTACCTCTACAGCCGCGCCGCGATCCCCGAGTACCAGCTGCGCGTCAGCTGGCGGCCGCACACCGTGGTGATGTGGGACAACCGCGCGGTGCAGCACTACGCCGTGCACGACTACTACCCCAGCCGCCGCACCATGGAGCGCGTCACCGTCGCCGGCGATCAGGTGGTGGGCGTCAGCGGACCCTACGCGGCGGAGGACAATGTCGGTCCCCTGCCCGATGGCAAGGGCGCGGTGATCGCGCCACCCGGCAAGCGGCCGATCCGCGAGTTCGAGCGCGGCACGTACTGAGGCTCAGGCCGCGATCCAGATCGCCAGCAGCACCCAGACGCCGATCGTCGCGAAGACGATCGCCGCGCCGATGCGCACGTATTTCAGCGGCACGATGCGCGTGACCGCCTCGCCGAGGAACACCGCCGGCACGTTGGCCAGCATCATGCCGAGCGTGGTACCGATCGTGACCAGACCGATGGTGTGGAAGCGCGCCGCCAGCAGCGAGGTAGCGATCTGCGTCTTGTCGCCGATCTCGACCACGAAGAAGGCCACCAGGGTCGCGACGAACACACCCGCTCGTCCCTTCTTGTCGATGCCGCCATCGTCGGCCTTGTCGGGAATCAGGGCCCAACCGGCCATCACGATAAAGGCGATGCCGACGATGGTCTGGAAGGTGCGGCCGGTCAGCCAGTCAGCGACCAGGTAACCAAGCGTCGCTGCCAGGGCGTGGTTCAGCACGGTGGCGACCAGGATGCCGGCGATGATCGGCCACGGCTTGCGGAACCGGGCGGCGAGAATGATCGCGAGCAGCTGGGTCTTGTCGCCGATCTCCGCCAGCGCGACGAGACTGGTCGAAACGAGGATGGCTTCCACTGAAATGCACCGGGGCCTGTTGTGACGCGACGACGACACCATCCGCCCGTCGGCCGTGATCCCGGGCGGCAGTATCGTCGGTCTCGCCAATCCGGATCCTGCGATCCGTTGCCCGCGCCATGGCCAATAGCCAAGCATGTTGACGCGAACTTCGCTGGGGTGCGAACGGCTACTCCCCGAGAACGGGCCGGCAATACCGGCCATCGCTTCCGATGTAAAGCGGCACGGGGTCGCGCGGCAGACCTGTGCGAACGGCGGTCGCCGCCTCCCCAGCCAGCGGATACAACTCGCCGACAATGTCGTCCCCCTCTTCGGTCGTCACCGAGTCGTCACCTGCCAACGCACCGCTGCCCTGGGCCCTGATCGGCGCGGCATGTCTCGGCAGCTTCGCCGCCACCGCCAGCGGCACGACGCGCGCGCCCTTGCTCATCGACATGGCGCGCGATCTCGAGGTCAGCATTCCGCTGGTCGCCAACCTGGTGACCGCGACCTCGATCGCCTGGGGCATCACCTCGTTCCTGTCGGGCATCGCCTCGGATCGCTGGGGCCGCCGGCCCTCGCTGATCGGCGGCACGCTGGCGCTGTGCATCGCCATGATGGGCGTGGCGCTGGCCGGACAATTCTGGTCGGTGGCGACCTGGGCGACGTTCGCCGGCGGCTGCTCCGGCATGTTCATGGGCTCCGTCTTCGCCGAGGTCTCCAGTCGCGTGCCCGACCAGCAGCGCGGCCGCGCGCTGGGCTGGGTGATGAGCGGCCAGTCGCTGACTCTCGTCGTGGGCGTGCCGGCCGCCGCTTGGCTCGGTGCCAGCATCGGCTGGCGCGGCGTCAATGTCTGCGTCGGCGTGCTGGCCTTCCTCGCCGCGATCAGCCTGTGGTTCACCACCGCGCGGCCCGTGAAACGCGGCGCGCGACCGGGCGGCCGCAAGCTCTCGCTGCGCCAGACCATGACCACGCCTGTCGTGATGCTGCTGACCATGGGCATCGCCGAGCGCATCTGCTACGGCCTCGTCGTCGTCTACTTCGCCACCTATCTGCAGCAGGCCTACAGCCTGCCGCTGGCGTCGGTCGGCGTGCCGCTTCTGCTCATGGCGGTGGGCAATCTCGTCGGCACGGCGTTGGGTGGCCAGCTCGCCGACCGGCTGCGCGATCGGCTGGGCATCTTCGGCTTCAGCCTGATCGGTACGGGAATCGCCGGCGTGGTGCTGTTCACCTGGCAGCCCGGCCTGCCCGCGACGGTGGCGATCTCCTTCGCCTATGTTTTCGTCAATGCGCTGGGCCGGCCGGCGTTCATGGCCGCGCTCGCCGACGTGCCCGATGACGTGCGCGGTACGGTGATGGGGCTGAACGGCACCTGCGCCAGTGTCGGCTGGGCCGGCGCGGCGGGGCTGGGCGGCTGGATGATGGCGACTCAGGGTTTCGTCGGGTTCGGCCCGCTCGCCGCCACCCTGGCCGCGGCCGGCGCGGTGCTGGCGTTCATCCGTCGTAGCGCGGCACGACGACAGGCGGCATGATCGACGGCATGGCCGTCACCGCCTCCGACCCGCAACCCGGCGCCCTGCACCGCTTCTTCGACTCCGATCTGTGGCACAGCTTCACGCGCTCGTGGCTGACCATGATCGCGGCCGCCGTCACCCTGGTGTATTTCGTGGGCGCGTTGTTCGCGCCGTGGCTGGCGCCGCACGATCCGTTCGATCCCAAGGCGCTCAACCTGATGAACGCCTTCACCCCGCCGATATGGCACGCGGACGGCAAGGCGACTTTCCCGCTGGGCACCGACAACCAGGGCCGCGACATGCTGTCGGCCATCATGTACGGCTGCCGCGTCTCGCTGATGATCGGCCTGGCGGCGATCTGCCTGTCGGTGACCACGGGCGTGCTGCTGGGCCTGGCCGCCGGCATCAGGGGCGGCTGGCTCGAGGCGCTCGTCATGCGCTGCGCCGACATCCAGCTCACCGTGCCGGCGATCCTCACGGCGCTGACGCTCGATGGCGTGGCGCGCGCCGCGCTGCCCCGGGACGCGCACGACCAGGTGGCGATCTGGGTGCTGGTGCTGTCGATCGGCTTCGCCTACTGGCCGCAATTCGCCCGCGTCACCCGCGCCACGACCTTGGCCGAAAAGAACAAGGACTACGTCAACGCCGCGCGCATCATCGGCGTCAATCCGATCAAGATCGCGCTCAGCCATGTGCTGCCCAATGCGCTCGGGCCGGTGCTGGTGATCGCCACCATCGAGCTGGCGCTGGCGATCATCGCCGAAGCCTCGCTTTCCTATCTCGGCGTCGGCATGCCGCCGACCCAGCCCTCGCTGGGCACCCTGATCCGCATCGGAAACGCCTTCCTGTTCTCGGGCGAATGGTGGATCGTGATGTTCCCCGCCGCCGCCTTGGTGATCCTGTCGCTGGCCGTGAACCTGCTGGGCGACTGGCTGCGCGACGCCCTCAATCCCAAGCTGCGATAGCAACCACAGGTTGATTTACAGGCGTGACAATCGCGTCCATGGTACGAACCATGAACGCGCTGACGCCTTTGCCGCTCCTGCGGCTGATGTTCCAGACTCAAGCGAGCCCGCCGCTGCTGGCGGGCGAGCGCCTGGCGCGAATCCGGCTGGCCCGCACGTCGCGCGTCGGGCCGGTGACCTTCCACGAGATGCTGGGCCATTACGGCTCGGCCGAGGCCGCGCTCGAGGCATTGCCCGAGCTTGCGCGCACGGCGCGGCTCGACACGCGCGCGGTGTCGGCGGCGCAGATTCAACGGGAGGCCGCCGATCTGGCCGAGCTCGGTGGCCGCTTCATCGTCATCGGCGACGACGACTATCCCGCTTTGCTGGCGCAGATCGCCGATGCGCCGCCGATCCTGTCGGTGATCGGCGATGCCGCCCTGCTGGCGCGGCCGTCGGTGGCGGTGGTGGGCGCGCGCAACGCCTCGGTCAACGGGCGGCGGTTGGCGGCACAGTTCGCCACCGAACTGGGCCGCGCCGGCCAGGTGATCACCTCGGGATTGGCGCGCGGCATCGATGCCGCGGCGCACGAGGCGGCGCTGCCGAGCGGCACGGTCGCTGTGCTGGCTGGCGGTGTCGACACCGTCTATCCGCCGGAGAACCAGGACCTGTACCGCACCATCGCCGGGCGTGGCGCCATCGTCTCGGAGGCGCCGCTGGGCACCCGCCCGCAAGCCCGGCATTTCCCGCGCCGCAACCGCATCGTCTCGGGCCTGAGCGCCGGCGTGCTGGTGGTCGAGGCCGCCCTGCAATCAGGCTCGCTGATCACCGCGCGGCAGGCGGCCGAGCAGGGCCGCGAGGTCTTCGCCATCCCCGGCTCGCCGCTGGATCCCAGGGCGCGCGGCGCCAACCGCCTGATCCGCGAGGGCGCGCATCTCGTGGAGGAAACCGGGGAAATCCTCGCCCATCTCGCCGACGCGCCGGCCCCCGAACCGAGGCCTGTGGCTCCCGTGAAGGCGGTGCCACAACAGATTGATATTCCTGCGCAATCCACCCCCAATCCATGGCGTGATTCGGTCATCGCATGCCTCGGTCCCGCGCCCACCAAGGTTGACGAAGTGGTCCGCCGGTGCCATGTCTCGGCCGCTGAACTGGCCGGCCTGCTGCTCGAACTGGAGCTCGCAGGGCGCCTCGAACGGCACCGGGGCAACAGCGTGTCGCTGATCTAGACCGCTGAAATCGCTCCGGAAAACCGGTTTCCCAGGAGCCGCGCCGCCCCCTGGCGCGAGGGTTGGATGGCCAACAACGTCGTCGTCGTAGAGTCGCCGGCCAAGGCGAAGACCATCGGCAAGTACCTTGGCCCCGGCTACACGGTGCTGGCCAGCTTCGGCCATGTGCGCGACCTGCCGTCGAAGGACGGTTCGGTGCGCCCCGACGAGGATTTCGCCATGGACTGGGAAGTCGATTCCCAGTCGCAGAAGCGCGTCAACGACATCGCCCACGCCGTGAAGGGCGCCAAGACTCTATATCTGGCGACCGACCCCGATCGCGAGGGCGAGGCGATCTCCTGGCACGTGCGCGACATCCTCGCCCACAAGAAGGCACTGGCCGGCGTGCAGGTGCGCCGCGTCGCCTTCAACGCCATCACCAAGCAGGCGGTGCAGGACGCTATCGCCCATCCGCGCGATATCGACCAGCCGCTGGTCGACGCCTACCTGGCGCGCCGCGCGCTCGACTATCTCGTGGGTTTCACGCTCTCGCCGGTGCTGTGGCGCAAGCTGCCGGGCAGCCGCTCCGCCGGCCGCGTGCAGTCCGTCGCGCTGCGCCTGATCTGCGAGCGCGAGGCGGAGATCGAGGTCTTCCGGCCGCGCGAGTACTGGACCCTCGACGCGCTGTTCGACACGCCGCGCGGCCAGTCCTTCAAGGCGCGGCTGACCCACCTCAACGGCGAGAAGCTCGACAAGTTCGACATCGCGACCGAGGCCCAGGCGCTCGCGGCCAAGGAGCAGATCGAGCATCGTGCCTTCACCGTATCGGGCGTCGATCGCCGCCAGGTCCGGCGCAACCCGCCGCCGCCGTTCATCACCTCGAGCCTGCAGATGGAGGCCTCGCGCAAGCTGGGCTTCGGCGCCGCGCACACCATGCGGCTCGCCCAGCGGCTCTACGAGGGCACCGATATCGGTGGCGAGACGGTCGGCCTGATCACCTATATGCGCACCGATGGCGTCGACCTCGCGCCCGAGGCACGCGATCAGACGCGACGGCTGATCGACAGCCGCTACGGCAAGGACTACGTGCCGGAGAAGCCGCGCTTCTACACCAGCAAGGTCAAGAACGCGCAGGAAGCGCACGAGGCGATCCGCCCGACCGATTTGTTCCGCACGCCCGATGACGTGGCGCGCTACCTCGACAAGGACCAGTTGCGCCTCTACGAGCTGATCTGGAAGCGCACCGTAGCCTGCCAGATGGAAAGCGCGGTGTTCGACCAGGTCACCGTCGATCTCGAATCGGGCGACAAGAACGTGCGCCTGCGCGCCACCGGATCGGTGCTGAAGTTCGACGGCTTCCTCAAGCTCTACGAGGAAGGCCGCGACGATGAAGAGGACGAGAACGGTGCGCGGCTGCCCGATGTCAACGAGGGCGAGGCCGTCGCCCGCAAGGACGTGGTCGCCGAGCAGCATTTCACCGAGCCGCCGCCGCGCTACTCCGAGGCCAGCCTGGTGAAGAAGCTCGAGGAGCTCGGCATCGGCCGGCCTTCGACCTACGCCTCGATCATCGAGGTTCTGCAGGCGCGCAACTACGTGAAGCTCGACCGCAAGCGCTTCGTCCCCGAGGACCGCGGCCGCATCGTCACGGCGTTCCTGTCGAGCTACTTCACGCGCTATGTCGAGTACGGCTTCACCGCCCATCTCGAGGAACTGCTCGACGAGATCTCCGGCGGCAGCGCCAATTGGCGCGCGGTATTGCGCGAGTTCTGGCTCGAGTTCAAGGCGGCGGTCGACGAGACCAAGGAGCTGCGCGTCAAGAACGTGCTCGACCAGCTCGACATGGAGCTGGGCCCGCATTTCTTCCCGGAGCGCGCCGACGGCAAGGATCCGCGCGGCTGCCCCGCCTGCAATGCCGGCCGGCTCAGCCTGAAGCTCGGCAAGTTCGGCGCCTTCATCGGCTGCTCGAACTATCCGGAATGCCGCTACACCCGCAAGCTGGCGGTACCGGCCAACGACAATTCGGACGAGGGCGCGCTCGAAGGCCCGCGCGTTTTGGGCATCGATCCCGAGACCGGCAAGCAGGTGACGGTGCGCCAGGGTCCTTACGGCGCCTATGCCCAGCTCGGCGAACCCGAGGGCAAGGACAAACCCAAGCGCGCCTCGCTGCCCAAGGGCTACAGCCCGACCGAGCTCACGCTCGAGCAGGCGCTGGCGATCCTCGCCTTGCCGCGCACGCTGGGGCCGCATCCCGATACCGGCCAGCCGATCCTTGCGGGCATCGGCCGCTTCGGTCCCTATGTGCGCCACGGCTCGACCTACAAGTCGATCCCCGGCGACGAGGACGTGCTGAGCATCGGCATGAACCGCGCCGTGGCGCTGCTGGCCGAGGCCAAGGGCCCCGGTCGCGGCCGCGCCGCGGTGACGCCGCTGCGCACCTTGGGCCCGCATCCCGACGACCAGCTTCCGGTCGAGGTTTACAACGGCCGGTACGGTCCCTATGTGAAGCACGGCAAGGTCAACGCCACGCTGTCCAGGGATCTCACGCCCGAGAACGTGACCCTGGAACAGGCGCTGCCTCTGATCGCCGCCCGTGCAGCCGCCGGTGGCGGCAAGAAGCCGGCACGCGGCAAGGCCGCAGCCAAGAAGAAGGCCGCGGCGCCTGCCGCCGAGGCCGCACCCAAAGCCGCAGCCAAGCCAAAGGCTGCCGCGAAAACCAAGAAGAAGGCGGCCGGCAAATCGGCCAAGGCGCCGACCAAGGACGCCGCCTGATCGAACAATGAAGAACCAGGATTGAACAAGAAGACTCCCGTACCCCTCCCCTCGCGCGATGACGTGTTGCGATTCATCCGCGAAAGTCCCGTTCCCGTCGGCAAGCGCGAGATCGCCAAGGCATTCAATGTGAAGGGCGCCGACCGTGTCGCGCTCAAGCAGATGCTGCGCGACCTGCGCGCCGACGGCTCGGTCTCGCGCGGCACCCGCCGAGAGCTGATGGCGCCCGACTCGCTGCCGGAATATCTCGTGGTCGAGGTGATCGGCCCCGATACCGATGGCGACGTGCAGGCCAAGCCGGCGCACTGGAATGCCGACGACGGCAAGGCGCCGCCGGAAATCGTGCTGCTGACCTCGAAGGACCACACCGCGCCCGGCAGCGGCGACCGACTGCTGGTGTCACTGAAGAAGCGCGGCGCCAACCGTTACGAAGCCAAGATCGTGCGCAAGGTCGGCGCCGGTCCGCGCCGCCTGCTCGGCGTCTTCGAATCGGCGAGCGAGAGACGCGGCCCCGGCATCGTGCGCCCCACCGACCGCAAATTACGCTTCGAGATCGCCATCGATGCCGCCGCGCGCGGCGAGGCCGAGCCCAACGACGTGGTCTGGGTCGAGCAGCTCGGTGGCCCGCTGGCGCGGCGCGGCCGCGTCGTCGAGCGCGTCGGCTCGCTGTTCGAACCGCGCACCGTCAGCCTGATCGCCATCGCCGCCAACGACATCCCGGTCGAGTTCTCGGAAGCCGCGCTCGAGCAGGCCGCCACCAGCGGCCCGGCACCGATGGGCAATCGCCTCGATCTGCGCCAGGTGCCCTTCGTCACGATCGATGGCGAGGACGCGCGCGACTTCGACGACGCGGTCTTCGCCGAGCCCGATGCCGCGGCCGACAATCCGGGCGGCTGGCATCTGATGGTCGCCATCGCCGATGTCGCCTGGTACGTGCGCTCCGACGACGCGCTGGACCGCGACGCCTATCGCCGCGGCAACTCGGTCTACTTCCCCGATCGCGTCGTGCCGATGCTGCCCGAGGAGCTCAGCAACGGCTGGTGTTCGCTGCGCCCGCGCGAGGACCGACCGGTGATGGTGGCGGAGATGTGGATCGATGCGCAGGGCCGCATGCTGCGCCACCGCTTCCACCGCGCGATGATCCATTCGGCGGCGCGTCTCACCTACAATCGCATGCAGGCGGCGCGCGACGGCAACCCCGACGACGAGCTGCAGCCGTTGATGGAGGTCGTAGTGGCGCCGCTCTATGGCGCCTATGCGGCGCTCGACGCGGCGCGGCGCGATCGCGGCACGCTCGATCTCGATCTGCCCGAGAAGCGTGCGGTGCTCGACCAACAGGGCCGCATCGTCGAGTTCGGCGTGCGCCAACGCCTCGACAGCCACAAGCTGATCGAGGAGTTCATGATCCTCGCCAACGTCGCCGCGGCGGAAACGCTGGAACAGCGCCACATGCCCTGCATGTACCGCGTGCACGACAAGCCCGATCCGCTGAAGCTCGAATCGCTGCGTCAGTTCCTTGGCTCGCTGGGCATCGGCTTGCCGCCTGGCCTGAACCTCCGGCCGAAGGATTTTGCACGCGCGCTGGAGAAGGCGTCGGGCTCGCCCTACGAGCGGCTGGTCAGCGAGACCATCCTGCGCGGCCAGAGCCAGGCGATCTACAGCCCCGACAATCTCGGCCATTTCGGGCTGGCCCTGCGCCGCTACGCGCACTTCACCTCGCCGATCCGCCGCTACGCCGATCTGCTGGTGCATCGTGGCCTGATCGCCGCGCTGCGCCTGGGCGACGGCGGGCTGGCGCATGCCGAAGGCGCCAACTTCGCCGAGATGGGCGAGTACATCTCCCAGTGCGAGCGGCGCGCCGTGGCCGCCGAGCGCGCGGCGATGGACCGCTACATGGCCGCCTACATGAGCGAGCGCGTCGGTGCGACCTTCGACGCGCGCGTCTCTGGCGTGACGCGCTTCGGCTTGTTCGTGGCGCTCGAGGACAGCGGCGCGCAGGGCCTGATCCCGATCAAGACGCTGGGCGAGGAGTATTTCCGTCACGACGAGCCGGGCCAGGCGCTGGTCGGGGCGCGCAGCGGCATCACCTATCGCCTGGGCGACATGCTGGTGGTGAAGCTCAGGGAATGCGACATCGCCACGGGCAGCCTGGTGTTCGAGCTGATCGAAAAGGTCGGTGGTGCGCCGGCCGTGCGTCCTGCGCCGCGCGGCAGCGAAGGCCAGCGCGGACCCAAGCGTCCCATGGCCAATCGCCCGGGCAAGCCGCCGCAGGTCAGGCGCGGCCGTCGCCGCTGACGGCGTTTGCAGGGTCGCGCGGCAAGCCGCCACGCGAGACAACACGTCGCGATGGTCCGGCGCAGGCGTCAGCTTATGTTTCACGCCATGTCGCCGTCCGAACCCGCAGCACCTCCGATCCCGATCGACGATGGCGAACCGCGCGATCGCCCGATCGCGATGTGGCGCGGCTGGTGCGGCCGTTGCCCGCGCTGCGGCGAGCCGACCCTGTTCCGCGCCTATCTCAAGATGGCCTCGACCTGCGTCAGCTGCGGCGAGGATCTCGAGCCGTTTCGTGCCGACGACGCGCCGGCCTATTTCACCATCTTCCTCATCGGCCACATCGTCGTGCCGCTGGTGCTGATGATCGAGCGCAGCTGGGCGCCCTCGCTGTGGGTCCATGCCCTGCTCTGGATCCCGGCTTCGGTGGCACTCAGCCTCGTGCTGCTGCCGCGCATCAAGGGTGCCACTATCGGGCTGCTCTGGGCCCTGCGATTCAAGCCGCGGTAGGCGTCGGCGGGAGTCTTGCCGACTGGCTCGACCCGGCGGCTGTGCTAGACTGTCGGGGTTGCGTCGCCGCCTCCATCGGCGACCGGCGGCGCGTGTGGGGAAATGTCGGAATTCCTAGTTGATGCGTTGGGCCCCGGCGGCGGGGCTCGCAGAGTGTGGCGAAGCCTGGCGATCCTGGTCGCCGCGGCAGGCGTTGCCTCCTGCCTGTCGGCCGACGGCACCGTCCCGGCGCCGGCCGCCGCCCTGCCCGGCCGCGACGTTTCGGCCGCGCGGGTGATGCTGGCCAGCTACCGCGCGATCGCCGACCGCTATATCGAGGACCGCGATTTTCGCGTGCTCACCGTCGACACCGTGCGCGGCGCGGCGTCGCTCGACCCGCAGCTCAGGCTCGACGATCTGGGCGCCACGCTGCGGCTGAGTGCCGGCGACCAGGTGCTGCTCGAGCGCGCGGCGCCGGGCTCGCCCCACGATGCGCGCGCCTGGGCCGAGATCGCCGCCGAGATGGTCGAGATCCTGACCGAGGCGACGCCGCTGATGAAAGACGCCACGCGCGATCGCGTGGTCAAAGCAGCGCTCGACGCCACCACCAAGCAGCTCGACAAGAACTCGCGCTACTCCGACCCGCAGGAGGCGCGCGACAACCGCTTCAACCGCGAGGGCGCCGGCGGCATCGGTGTCACGGTGCAGGCCGAGAACGACACCACGGTGGTCACCGCGGTGCAGGACGGCGCGCCGGCGGCGACGGCTGGCATCAAGCCGGGCGACCGCATCGTCGGTGTCGACAGCGAGCGCGTCGCCGGCAAGCCGATGCGCGACATCGTGCGCACTCTGCGCGGGCGGATCGGCGAGCCGGTCACTGTGGTGGTCTTCCGCCCGTCGGCCGGCACCGAGCTCAGCTTCGCGCTGCGCCGCCAGCTGATCATCCCGACCACGGTGAGCCTGGAACGGCGCGGCGACGTCGCGCTGATCAAGCTCACCGGCTTCAACAGCGGCACGACGGAAACGCTGCGCAACGTGCTGCAGAAGCTCAAGGCCGAACCCTCGGGCGCGCTGGGCGGCATCATCCTCGACATGCGCGGCAACCCCGGCGGCCTGCTCGACCAGGCGATCTCGGTGTCGGAGTTGCTGCTCGACAACGGCCTGCTGCTGACCACCGATGGCCGCCATCCCGACAGCCGCCAGACCTTCCGCTCGGGCAACGGCGCGCTGCTCGAGGGCGTGCCGATGGTGGTGATCATGAACGGCCGCTCGGCCTCGGCGGCCGAGATCGTCGGCGCGGCGCTGCAGGATCGCGGCCGCGCGATCCTCGTCGGCAGTGCCTCCTACGGCAAGGGAACGGTGCAGACTGTGGTGCGCCTGCCCAACGAGGGCGAACTCACCCTGACCTGGTCACGCATGCACGCGCCCTCGGGCTATGCCTGGCACGAGTTGGGCATCCTGCCGACGGTGTGCACCGCGCGTTTCGGCGGGCCCGACACGCTGCCGGGCGAGCTCGACGCGCGCGCCCAGGCCGTGCGCATGACCATGGCCGAATGGCACGCCACGCGGAAGCTGCCGGCCGAGCGGGTCAGTCGGTTGCGCGCCACCTGCCCGCCGGTCGACGACATGCCGGCCAAGGACATCGAGCTCGCCGAGCGCCTGCTGCACGACCGCCCGCTCTACGCCCGCGCGCTGAACTACGCCGCCGGCGCCATCGCCGAGCGGCGTTAGGCGGAACGGCTGTCATCCCGAGCGCAGCGAGGGATCTTTAGCCTGAAAGATTCCTCGCCGCGCTCGGAATGACAGACGTCACTCCGCCGCCTGCCGCAGCGATTCCTTCGCCAGCTGCTGCTCGACCAGGGTGACCCAGTACGATGCGCCCAGCGGCAGGATCTCATCGTTGAAGTCGTAGCCGGGGTTGTGGACCATGCAGCTGCCTTCGCCGTCGCCATTGCCGATCCAGATATAGGCGCCGGGTTTGGCCAGCAGCATCCAGGCAAAGTCTTCCGAGCCCATCGCCGGCGTCGGGTTGCGGTTGACGTTGGCGTCGCCCACCAGCGCGGCGGCGGCGCGCGCCGCCTTCTCGGTCTCGGCCTCGCTGTTGACCGTGGCCGGGTAGCGCCGCTCGTAGCGCCACTTGATCACCTCGGCGCCGAAGCCAGCGGCGACATTGCGCGCGATCTTCTCGATGCGCTGCTCGATCATGTCCTGCACCGCCAACTTGAAGGTGCGCACCGTGCCGCGCAGCGTGCATTCCTGCGGGATCACGTTCCAGGTGTCGCCGGCATGGATCTGCGTCGTCGACACCACCGCCGTGGCCATGGGATCGACGTTGCGCGCCACGATCGACTGCAGCGCCGTCACGATGTGCGAGCCGACGACGACAGGATCGATGCCCTGGTGCGGCATGGCGCCATGCGCGCCGACGCCCTTCACGACGATCTCGAAGATGTCGTAAGCGGCCATCATCGGGCCGGAGCGGATGGCGAAGCGGCCGGTCGGGATGCCCGGGATGTTGTGCATGCCGTAGACGTCATCGCAGCGGAACTTGTCGAACAGCCCCTCCTCGACCATGACGCGGCCGCCGCCCTCGTTCTCCTCGGCCGGCTGGAAGATGAAATGCACCGTGCCGTCGAAATTGCGCGTCTCGGCGAGGTACTTCGCGGCGCCCAGCAGCATGCAGGTGTGCCCGTCATGGCCGCAGGCGTGCATCTTGCCAGCGATGGTCGAGGCGTGGCCGAACTTGTTGGTCTCGTGCACGTCGAGCGCATCCATATCGGCGCGCAGGCCGATCGAGCGGCCCGAGGTGCCCGAGCGCAGGGTGCCGATCACGCCGGTCTTGGCCAAGCCGCGATGCACCTCGATGCCCCAGGATTCGAGCTTCTTCGCCACCGTCTCAGCGGTGCGCACTTCCTCGAACGCGGTCTCGGGATGGCTGTGGATGTCGTGACGCCATTCCGTCATCTCGTCATGAAAATCGGCGATGCGGTTGATGACGGGCATGGGGCGCTCCGGGCGGCTCAGGGACAGTGGCCGGATCGTAGAGCGATACGGACACGGGTCAAGCACGGCCGGCCGCGCGCCAGCGATGCTATATCGGCCGCACGGAGGATACGCCCATGAGCATCGAGGACAGCACGCCAATCCTGGTCGGCAGCGGCCAGATCACCGACACGCAGTCGAAGCCCACCAGCGCGCGCTCGCCCTCGGCCTTCATGGCGGAAGCCGCGCAGCTGGCGCTCGACGATGCGCGGGCGGCCAAGGGCGCGGCGGCGCTGGCCGCAACGCTGGACTCCCTCGTCGCGCTCCCCCTCTTCACCGATTACAGCCCACGCTTCTCGTCGCCCTTCGGCCGCTCGGACAACCCGCCGCGCAGCGTCGCCAACCGCATCGGCGCCAGCAACGTGCGCGCGCTCTACTACGCCCATGTCGGCGGCAACATGCCCCAGTACATGATCAACAAGTTCGCCGAGCAGATCACCAGGGGCGAGATCCGCGCAGCGCTGATCTGCGGCGCCGAGCTGATGCGTACCAACGCCATCGGCCGCAAAGAGAAGATGACGCTGGACTGGAACGAGTCGCCGGGCGGCGAACCGCTGCGTATCGGTGACGACCGGCTTGGCTACAGCGCCGAGGAAGAGCGCCATGGCCTGAACGCGGCGATCTACTTCTATCCGATGATCGAGAATGCCATCCGCAGCGCGGCAGGCCGATCGCTGCCGGACCACATGCTCTCGCTGGGCCGCCTGTTCGCGGGCTTCGCCAAGGTCGCCAAGGACAATCCGCTGGCGACGCGCCGCGAAGGCTACAGCGCCGAGCAGATCGCCACGGTCGACGCCGAGAACCGCTTCATCGCCTTCCCCTATCCCAGGTTGATGAATTCCAATGCGCTGGTCGACCAGGCGGCGTCGGTCGTCATCACCTCGGTCGGCCAGGCCAAGGCCCTGGGCATCCCGCCCGATCGCTGGGTGTTCCTGCATGGCTGTGCCGATGGCACCGACACCTGGGTGACCAGCGAGCGCACAGCGCTGCATCGCTCGGCAGCGATCCACGGCTGCGCCTCGCGCTCCCTCGCCATGGCCGGCAAGAAGCTCGAGCAGATCGACCTGTTCGATCTCTACAGCTGCTTCCCTTCGGCGGTGGAAATCGGCTGCCGCGAGATCGGCCTGGCCGAGGATGACCCGCGCGGACTGACCGTGACCGGCGGCCTGCCGTTCTTCGGCGGCCCCGGCAACAACTACGTCACCCACTCGATCGCCGAGATGACGACACGCATGCGCGCGAAGCCCGGCGCTTTTGGCCTGGTCACCGCCAACGGCAACTACGTCACCAAACACTCCGCCGGCATCTACTCGACGACGCCGACCGAGGGCACGTGGAAGCGCGAGGATCCCAAGAAGTTCCAGGCCGAGCTCGATGCGCTGCCGAGGCAGCACGTCGAGACCGCGCCCCAGGGCACGGCGAAGATCGAGACTTACACCGTGACGTTCAACGGCAGGACGCCACAGCTCGGCGTGATCTTCGGCCGATTGGAGAACGGCAACCGCTTCGTCGCCAACACACCGAGCGAGCCTGCGCTTTTGCAGGACATGATCACCCGCGATCAGCTCGGCCGCACCGGCACGGTTGCCAGCGACGGCAAGCGCAACGTCTTCACGCCGTCCTAGGCGTGCGCCGGCCGATGGCGAAGATCGTGATGGCGCAGAGCGCGGCGAAGACCACCGCGGCGTTGACGGCGTGCGAGTATTCCCACTGCGCGCGCAGGTCTCGCCAGTTGTCGGGAAGGATCGTCCAGTTCTCGGTCGCGTGGTTCGTCGGATAGGTCCATAGGAAGAAGATCATGGCGCTGAGCACCAGCAGGATCGCCGCTGCGAAGGCTGAGCCGGCGCGCTGACGATGCTCGCGTGCGATCAGGCCGGCCGCGAGGTCGGCGATGATGGCAACGATCAGCACCGCACCCAGCCAGGCCCAGCCGCGGTAGACGCTCTGCGCCACGAAATACTGGTCGCTCGGCAGATTGATCTTGTTGGGCAGCGACAGCAGATGCGCGCCGGCCGGCACCAGCGCCAATGCCGTCAGCAACACGGCAAGAACCGTCGCGATGCGCAGAGCCATGGCCAGCCTCCGCCGATGGAGTCTCGGCCAACGACGCGGCAACCCTGGAGTTCCGGCTACGACGCCTCGAACTCGATCAAATCGACACCCTCAGCAACCTGATCGCCGACTGAGTAGATCACGCGCTTCACCTTGCCGTCAGCCGGTGCGGTCAGCGTGTGCTCCATCTTCATCGCCTCGAGCACCAGCAGCGCGTCGCCGCGCGAGACCGTGGCGCCCTCCTTCACCTTCACGTCGATGATCTTGCCGGGCAGCGGCGACTTCACCGAGCCCTCGTCCGCGCCGCCGGCATCGGCCAGCGACACATCGCGCGGATCGACGCGGCGCAGGCTGCGCATCTCGCCGTCGAGGAAGACGACGTCATCGATGCCGCCGTCGTTGGCCGTCGTGGTCACGACACGGCCGATCAGCGTGTCGCCGCCGATCTCGGCGCGCAGGCGGCCCTCGGCATCGCGGCTTGCGGACGCTTGCAGCTCGCCGCCGGGCAGCGCCAGCACGTAGCCGCCCTCGCGCGGATAGCGCGCGGTCACGACGATGTCGGTCTCGCCGTCACGCCAGCGCAGATCGTCATGGCCTTCGCCGCTCGGGCGCCAGCCCTGCACGCTGAACCACGGTGAGTGGCGATCGTTCGAGGCCTGCGCCAGCCGTGCGGCATCGCGCGCGATCTCCTCCAGCCGTGCCAGTGCCGAGAGCGCCAGCACGCGGTCCGGCAACGGCGCGGCCTTGGGCAGCAGCGCCGCGCGATGACGCTCGATGAAGCCGGTATCGACCTCGCCGGCGGCGAAAGCGGGATGCGCAGCGATGCGGGCGAGCAGTGCGGCGTTGGTGCGCACGCCCACGACCTCGGTTTCGCTCAGCGCCACGCGCAGGCGACGCAGCGCCGCATCGCGCGTTTCGCCGTGCACGATGATCTTCGCGATCATCGGGTCGTAATTCATCGTCACCTCGTCACCCGGCCGCACGCCGGTGTCGACGCGGAAGCCCTCGCGCTCGCGCGGCAGCACGAGGTGCTTCAGCCGGCCGACCGAGGGCAGGAAGCCGCGCGCCGGATCCTCGGCGTACAGCCGTACCTCGAAGCTGTGGCCGTCGATCCGCAGCTGCTCCTGCGTCAACGGCAGCTTCGCACCCGTCGCGACGCGCAATTGCCACTCCACGAGATCCTGCCCGGTGATCATCTCGGTGACCGGATGCTCGACCTGCAGGCGGGTGTTCATCTCCATGAAGTAGAAGTCGCCGGACTGATCGGCGATGAACTCCACCGTGCCGGCGCCGACATAGCCGATGGCCTTGGCGGCGGCGACCGCGGCCTCGCCCATGGCGCGGCGGCGCGCCGGCTCCATGCCCGGCGCCGGCGCCTCCTCGATCACCTTCTGGTGGCGGCGCTGGATCGAGCAGTCGCGCTCGAAGAGGTAGACGCAATTGCCGTGGCCATCGGCGAAGACCTGGATCTCGATATGACGTGGCCGCTCGAGATACTTCTCGATCAGCACATGATCGTCGGCGAAGGCCGCCTTGGCCTCGCGCTTGGCGCCGGCCAGCGCGTCGGCGAATTGCTCGGGCTTGGCCACCGGGCGCATGCCCTTGCCGCCGCCGCCGGCCGACGCCTTGATCAGCACCGGGTAGCCGATGCGCTCGGCCTCGCGCGCCAGCAACTCGGGCGCCTGATCGTCGCCGTGATAGCCCGGCACCAGCGGCACCTTCGCGGTCTCCATCAGCTTCTTGGCTTCGCTCTTCGATCCCATGGCGCAGATCGCCGAGGCCGGCGGGCCGATGAAGACGATGCCCGCCGCCTTGCAGGCATCGGCGAAGGCCGCGTTCTCGCTGAGGAAGCCGTAGCCTGGGTGGATGCCTTCGGCACCGGTGCGCTTGGCGGCATCGATCAGCTTGTCGATCACCAGATAGCTCTCGCGCGCCGGCGCGGCGCCGATATGCACCGCCTCGTCGGCCAGCGCGACATGCCGCGCGCCGCGATCGGCGTCGGAGTACACCGCCACCGTCTTCACGCCCATGGCGCGCGCCGTCTTGATGACCCGGCAGGCGATCTCGCCGCGATTGGCGATGAGGATCTTGGAGAACATGGTTCGTGCCCGATCTCTTCTAGGTCCGGACCCAGCCCGGCTTGCGCTTGGCGAGGAAGGCCGACATGCCCTCGCCCGCGTCGGGCGTCAGGCATTGCTCGGCGACGTTGGTGGCGACCAACTCGACCATGTCGGCGTCGTTGGGTGCCGCGTCGATGGCCGTGATCAACCGCTTGATCAGCGCCTGCACCGAGGGCGCGGCGAGCGTCAGCTCGCGGGTGAGCTTCAGCGTCTCGGCTTCGAGTGTCTCAGGCGTCGCGATGCGATCGACCATGCCGATGCGCTGCGCTTCGGCGGCGTCGAACATGCCGCCATGGATCAGGAGCTGGCGCGCGCGGCGCGGACCCACGGCCTGGATCAGCACCGGGATCGCGATGCCGGCGAGCAGGCCGTTGCGCGCCGAGGTGAGGCCGAAGCGCGCGCGATCGGAGGCGACGACATAGTCGCAGGCCAGCATCACGCCGATACCTCCGCCGACCGCGGCGCCCTGCACACTGGCGATCGAGGGCTTGGGCAGGTCGTAGATCGCCTGCACGACGCGGGTCATCGCCAGGGCGCCGTCCTTGTTCTGCTGCGGCGTCTGGCCGGGCCAGGTCAGCACCCAGTTGAAGTCGCCGCCAGCGGAGAACGACGGACCGTTGGCGGCGATCACCACGACGCGCACGCCGTCGTCCCGTGCGACGCCGCCGAGGATCGCGAGGAAGGCCTCGCAAGTCGGCAAATCGAAAGAGTTGTGCGCACGCACGCGGTTGAGCGTGACGGTAGCGACCTGGTTGGCGATGGTCAGCAGGACGGAGTCGGACACGGATCGCTCCATCACATCCGGAACACGCCCCATTTCGGCTCGGCGATCGGCGCGTTCATCGCCGCCGACAGGCCCAGCCCCAAGGCCATGCGGGTGTCGAGGGGATCGAGGATGCCGTCGTCCCACAGCCGCGCCGAGGCGAAGTACGGATGGGACTCGTCCTCGAGCTGTTGGCGGATCGGCGCCTTGAAGGCGGCCTCCTCCTCCGCGCTCCAGGCGCCGCCGCGAGCCTCGATGTTGTCGCGTCGCACCGTGGCCAGCACCGAGGCCGCCTGCTCGCCGCCCATCACCGAAATGCGGCCCGAGGGCCACATCCACAGGAAGCGCGGGCCATAGGCGCGGCCGCACATGCCGTAATTGCCGGCGCCGTAGCTGCCGCCGACGATCAGGGTGAATTTCGGCACCCGGGCCGTGGCCACCGCCGTCACCAGCTTGGCGCCATCCTTGGCGATGCCGCCAGCCTCGTACTTCTTGCCGACCATGAAGCCGACGATGTTCTGCAGGAAAAGCAACGGGATACCGCGCTGTCCGCAGAGCTCGATGAAGTGAGCGGCCTTGAGCGCGGATTCGTTGAACAGGATGCCGTTATTGCCAAGGATCCCAACCGGATAGCCCATGATCCGGGCAAATCCGGTGACGATGGTGGTGCCATACAGCGCCTTGAACTCGTCGAGCTCGCTGCCATCGACCAGGCGGGCGATCACCTCCCGGACGTCGTAGGGAATGCGGGTATCGGTGGGGATTACGCCATAGAGCTCATCCGCCGGGTAAAGCGGATCGCGCGGTATGTCGAGCGCCACCGGCGGGCTCTTGCGCCAGTTCAGGTTGGCGACGATGCGCCGGGCGATGCCCAAAGCGTGATTGTCGTTGAGCGCGTAGTGGTCGGCGACGCCGGACTGGCGGGC
>JAFAZJ010000004.1 GCA_019239835.1 Alphaproteobacteria bacterium
CGGCAGCTTCGGCATCGACCAGGCCGGCATGCCGGCCTTGCGCTGGCCTTCGCTGGCGTTGCGCGCGATCTCGCAGCTGTCGATCTCGTGCAGCGCGCCACCGTTGAGGTGGCCGGCGCTCAGCAGGCCGGCCGGCGGCAGATCGACGTTGAGGCGCTCCCAGGTGTAGCGGCCCTCGAACACCGTCGGCATGCCGCGCTCGGCGACGAACACGTCGACACGCTCGTGCGGCTCGACGACGACCAGGATGCCGGGCTCGTACCAGGTGCCGCCGCAGCGGGCCATGTGGCCTTCTTCAACGAAGAACATCTTCATCATGGTACTCTCGCCTTCTGCTCAGCCGCCCCGCGGTGCGGTTCGTAGAACTGAGCACTCACTCTCTATGGATGATGCATAGGATGAGTGCTCACTCACCGTCAAGCAGAAATTTATCCACAGGCGCAGATTTTTCTGCGGCGCGCCCCACGAAAACGCCCCGCCAATACCGGCGGGGCGCTAACTGACTGAAATCATTACCTTCCCCCGGAGGGGGAAGGGATTTTTAGGCCGGCAGCTTCGAGCGCACCAGCTTGCCCGGCAGATTGCCGGTCGGCTCGTTGTCGCGCAGCAGAGTCTGGCCGTTGACCACCGTGGCGCGGATACCGTGGGCCTTCTGGCGCAGGCGCTTGGCGCCGGCCGGCAGGTCGGTGACGACTTCCGGCATCTGCGGCCCGACGGTCTTGGGATCGAACACCACCATGTCGGCCGCCATGCCTTCGCGCAGCAGGCCGCGATCGTGGAAGCCGAACTGGGTCGCGGTATCGCAGGTGATCATCTTCACCGCTTCCTCGAGCGTGAAGGCCTGCTTCTCGCGCACCCAGTGGCTCAGCAGATGCGTCTGCAGCGAGGAGTCCATGATCTGCGAGACATGCGCGCCGGAGTCGGAGAACGTCACCACCGAACGCGGATGCTTCATCAGCTCCAGAGCCGCCGACTGATCCTCGTTGGCGATCGGCTGGATCATGAAGAACTTCATGTCGCGCTCGAGCGCCAGGTCGATCATCAGCTCGACCGGGTGCGTGTTGCGCTGGCGCGCGAGGTCGGCCATCGATTTGTGCGGCCCCTCGATGGCGTCCATCGAGAAGATCCAGTCCCACTCCGGCGGCCGTGCTTCGGTGCCGCGCACCAGCGGGCCTTCGTAGGGACGCGAGGCGATCTCGACCAGGCGGCGGCGCTTGTCGGGATCCTGCAGCACCTTTTTCTGCTCTGACAGCGGCAGCGCGCGGATCTCGCTCCAGTACTCCCACTTGTCGAACGGCAGCTGGGTCTCGAACGACAGCAGCACGTTGAGCGCGCGGCTGTGCACCTGCGCGAACAGGCGGCCGCCCATCTGCGCCGCCTTCTCGATGATATCGAAGGTGTGGCGCCAGGCGTCGGGCTTCCCGCGCCGGCTGAACAGGCCGAAGGTGATCGGCCGGCCACTGGAGGCCGAGAGCTTGGCGAGATCGTTGTAATACTTGATCGCCTTCTCGCTGTCGGCGCCCCTCGGCTCGCCGGCGACCTCGACCATGCCTGTGCCCATCTCGCCCATGGCGTGGACCAGCGCATCGAACTCGCCCCAGGTGGCGAGACGGCTGGCCACCGGCTTGTCGTCGGAGGTCTGGTGGTTGACGCTGCGCGTCGTCGAGAAGCCGTAGGCACCGGCACGCATCGCCTCCTTGAGGTGATGCACCATTGCCTTCATGTCGTCTTCGCTCGCCTCGTCGGTAAAGGCGCGCTGGCCCATCACGTAGGTGCGCAGCGCGCAATGGCCGATATAGCCGGTGTAGTTGATGCCCTTGGGCAGCGAGTCCAGCACATCGAGGAACTGCGGGAAGGTCTCCCAGCGCCACTTGATGCCCGCCAGCATGGCGGCGCGGCTGATGTCCTCGGCGCGTTCGAGGTTGCGGAAGACCAGGTCGGCCTCGCTCTCGCGGCACGGCGCGAGCGTGAAGCCGCAATTGCCCATCACCACCGAGGTGACACCCTGGTAGCAGGAGCTGGTGCCGATCGGATCCCAGAAGATCTGGGCGTCCATGTGGGTATGGCCGTCGATGAAGCCGGGCGAGACGACATGGCCCTCGGCATCGATGGTTTCGGTCGCGCCGTTCTTCGGGATACGGCCGATGGTAACGATGCGGCCGTCCTTGACGCCGACATCGGCGCGGTAGCGCGGCAGGCCTGAGCCGTCGATCACCATGCCGTTGCGAATCACCAGATCGTACGCCATCGGTCGAATCCTCCTGTGATTTGCCCGCGATGGTACACCGGGACGGGCCCGCCGTCCCCGGCGCCCAGCGAAGGGCTGCGTCGCGTCAGCCCGTGGTCACCGCCGTCTGGACGTCCGTCGGGTCGATGTCGCGGCTGAGCCCCTTGTCGAGCTTCTCCCGGTTCAACTCGCCCTCCCACCAGGAGATCACGACGCAGGCCACGCCGTTGCCGGTGATGTTGGTGAGCGCGCGGCACTCGCTCATGAACTTGTCGATCGAGAAGACGATGGCCATACCGGGCACCAGGCGCGGATCGACCACGGTGAGCGTGGCCGCGAGCGTGATGAAGCCGGCGCCGGTGATGCCCGAGGCGCCCTTCGACGTCAGCATGGCGACAATCAGGATCGTGGCCTGCTGGCCGAACGACAGATCGACGCCGAGCGCCTGGGCGATGAACAGGGTCGCCAGGGTCATGTAGATGTTGGTGCCGTCGAGATTGAACGAATAGCCCGTGGGCACGACCAGGCCGACCACCGGCTTGGAGCAGCCCAGCCGCTCGAGCTTCTCCATCAGCTGCGGCAGTGCGCTCTCGGACGAAGAGGTGCCGAGCACGATCAGCAGCTCGTCCTTGATGTAGCGGATGAAGCGGAAGATCGAGAAGCCCGCGATATGCGCGATCGCGCCCAGCACGACGAAGATGAACAGCGCCGCCGTGACGTAGAACGTCGCGATCAGGCCAAAGAGATTGGTGAGCGCCGAGGGCCCGAAGCGGCCGATCGTGTAGGCCATGGCGCCGAAGGCGCCGATCGGCGCAGCCTTCATGATGATGGCGATGACGCCGAAAATGCCGTGCGCGACATCGTCGATGAAGCTGCGCACCGTCGCGCCGCGCTCGCCCAGCGCCATCAGGGCGAAGCCGAATAGGATGGAGAACAGCAGCACCTGCAGGATGTCGCCCGCGGCGAAGGCACCGACGACGCTGTCGGGGATAATGTGCAGCACGAAGTCGACCGACTTCATCTCGCCAGCCTGCTTGACGTAGGTCTGTACGGTAGCGGCATTGGCGCCTGATGCGCCGAAGCCATCGCCTGGCCGGACGATGTTGCCGATCGCCAGGCCGATCACCAGCGCGAAGGTCGAGACGACCTCGAAATAGACCAGCGCCTTCACGCCGATGCGGCCGACGCTCTTGGCGTCCTTGATGTGTGCGATACCGGACACCACGGTGCAGAAGATGATCGGCGCGATCACCATCTTGATCAGCTTGATGAAGCCGTCGCCCATCGCCTTGATCCAGTCGTTCTTGGCGAACTCCGGGAACAGCCAGCCGACCACCCCGCCCAGCACGATCGCGGTCAGCACCTGGACGTAGAGCACCTTGTAGAACGGCTTCTTCGCAGGAGCTGGCTTGGCTTCGGCGGTGTGCGACATGGTTTCCACCCTGGACTACGGTTCGTTAGGCGGAAGTCTACGCCGCCCAGGGGCTAGCGAACCTGACCTCCCAGCCTTGCGGCGACGGCATGCCAAATCGCTGCTATGATCGCGGCCAGGGAAACAGGAGACGGGCGATGAAGTACAACAGGATTTCAGCCGACTGCCATCTCGACATGCCCTGGATGCCGCCCGAGCTCTTCGTCAGCGAAGCGCCGCGCGAGCTGAAGGATCGCATGCCCTTCGTCACCGACACGGCCGAGGGGCCGAAATGGGTGACCAAATCGGGCTCCAGCTTCGGCTTCAAGAACGGCGTCGGACCGGCCGGCTCCAAGTACCAGCCGGGCAAGCACCACCGCGTCGACATCATGGCCGAGACCGGCCTGTACGCCGATGGCGCCAAGGACATCCGTCGCGTCTCCGATCCGCATCTGCGCATCAAGGATCTCGATCGCGACAACGTCGATGCCGAGGTGATCTACGGCATCCTCGGCGCCGCCAGCCGCCTCAACGATCCCGAGGCGGCCAACGAGATGATGCGCATCTACAACAACTGGCTGAAGAGCTTCTGCAGCCATTATCCCGACCGCCACATCGGTCTTGCCTGCCTGCCCTACGGCAATGTCGACGAGGCGGTGAAGGAGATCTACCGCGCCGCCAAGCTCGGCCTGCGCGGACTCGAGCTGTCGTGCTCCTGGGACATGGAGCCGATGTGGCATCCGATGTGGGATCCGCTGTGGGCGGCGGTCAACGACGTCGACCTGCCGTTGCACTTCCACACCTTCCCGACCATCCCGCCCAACACGATCGAGAAGCATGGCGGCCAGGTCGGCCGGCGCGTGTTCTTTACCGTGGTGTCCGGCTTCCAGATGAACCTGGTGAACATCCTGGCGGCGATGATGTCGGCCAACGTGTTCGAACGGTACCCGAACCTGCGCGTCGCCTTCGGCGAAAGCGGCTGCGGCTGGGTGCCCTATGCACTCGATCGCATGGACTACGAGTGGGAAGACCGCTTCACCGATCTGGGCCTGAAGATGAAGCCCAGCGACTACTGGCGCCGCCAGTGCAAGGCGACCTTCCAGTTCGACCGCGTCGGCCTGAAGATCGTCGAGGACATGGGCGAGGAGACCCTGATGTGGGGCTCCGACTATCCGCACGGCGACGGCGTGTGGCCGCAATCCGACAAGTACATCGCCGAGCAATTCGCGCATCTGCCGGCGGAGGTCACCAAGAAGATCACCTGCGACAACGCCGCGAAGTTCTACCGGCTGTCGAACTGATCTGCCTTCTTTCCTTCTCCCCGCGCAGGCGGGGAGAAGGTGCCGAGCGCCAGCGAGGCGGATGAGGGGCTTCACACCCTCTCATCCGCCTCGGTGTTGTTCGTGACCAGACCGTGAAGCCCCTCATCCGCCCTTCGGGCACCTTCTCCCTCGGGGCCGTCCGCGGCCCCTGACCTGCGCGGGGAGAAGGAAAGAATCCTATGCGAACACGCCGGTCCCACGCCGCTCGCCTCGTCCGCGCCGCCACGGCGCCCCGCGCGGTCTCCCCACGGCCCGCCGCGGCCGAGCTGAAGCCGGCCACCCTCCTCTCTCTGCAAGCCTTCGACGCCGCGGTCCGTCTCGGCAGCTTCAAGGCCGCCGCCGCAGCCCTGCGTCTGACGCCTTCGGCGATCAGCCACCGCATCGGCAATCTCGAACGCGCCTTGGGCAAGGGCCTGTTCACCCGCTCGCATCGCGCC
>JAFAZJ010000009.1 GCA_019239835.1 Alphaproteobacteria bacterium
GCCACGCCGGCCACCGCGCCCTTGCCGAAATCCTGCGGCCGCTTCGAGAGCTTCTTCTCCAGCGTATAAGAAGAGAACGCCGCGAGCGTCGGGCCACCGCCGGGCAGCACGCCCAGCAGGCAGCCCAGCCCGGTGCCGCGCACCGCCGCCGGCCACGCCTGGCGGAATTCCTCGCGGGTGGGCCACAGGCTGGTGATCTTGGCCGCCATCACGTCGCGACCCAGCACGCGCTTCTCGAGATTGGCGATGATCTCGGCGATGCCGAACAGGCCCATGGCGATCGGCGCGAAGTCGATGCCGTCGCTGAGCTCGGGCACGTTGAAGGTGTAACGCTGCGCGCCGGTATTCACATCGGTGCCGACCAGGCCGAACAGCAGGCCGAGGAACACCATGGCAATCGCCTTGATCACCGAGCCGCTGGCGAGGATCACCGCCGCCACCAGGCCCAGCGCCATCAGCGAGCAGTATTCGGCCGGCCCGAATTTCTGCGCCATGGCGGTGAGCGCCGGGGCAAAGAGCACGATCAGCAAGGTGCCCACCGTGCCGGCGAAGAACGAGCCCAGGGCCGAGATCGACAGCGCCGAACCGGCCCTGCCTTTCTGCGCCATCTTGTAGCCGTCGAGCGCGGTGACCACCGAGGACGACTCGCCCGGCAGGTTCACCAGGATCGCCGTGGTCGAGCCGCCATACGAGGCGCCGTAGTAGATGCCCGCGAGCATGATCAGCGCCGAGGTCGGCGGCAGCTTGAAGGTCAGCGGCAGCAGCATGGCGATGGTCGCCACCGGACCGATGCCCGGCAGCACGCCGATCAAGGTGCCGACCATGCAGCCGATCAGGCAGTACAGCAGGTTCTGCATCGTCAGCGCGACGAGGAAGCCCTGGGCGACGTTGGCGAGGACGTCCATGTCACCACACCCCGTGGATGATGTTGATGTTCATGCCCAGTCCCAGCTTGAAGATCACGATGCAGAGGATGATCAGCACCACGCAGGCGAGCGCGGTCTCGACCAGCTTGAATTCCTCGCCGCCCAGCGCCGCGAGGAAGATCAGCGCGATGAGTGCCGGCGCCAGGCCCGCGCTCTCGAACAGCAGGGCGAAGACGACCACGCCGATGGTGATCATCGTGGTGGGCTTCCAGCGCAGCCGCTCGATGGCGTCGCCGGGCGCGATGATCCCGCGCGCGACGATGACGGCGCCGAGCGCGATCAGGATGTAGCTCAGCATGCGTGGCACGTAGCCGGGCCCCATGCGCACCGCCGTACCGATCGCGAGATTGCTTCCCATGATGAGGGCGAGAACGCCGAATCCGGCGAACATCAGCCCGGACCAGAGGTCCTTGCTGAATAGACGAGCCACCTTGGTTTCCTCCCAACAAGCCGCCCTGCGCCGTTGCAGGCTTGTCAGGTGCATGACCAGTGCGCCCGCCTACGGCTATCTGTCGGAGGCGACTCTTTGCACAATTCGCCGGACGCCCCAAGCGAATTGAGCAGCTTCCCGTCAGTGATCTCGTATGAACATGACGTAGTAGAATTGTTCTTTCGCGATGCGGGCTGGCTACCGGCTGCGACGGCTCCTGAAGCGGCCAAATACCACCGCGGCCACGATCACGAGGGCTATCCCGAGCAGGACAGCGCTGATCGGTCTCGTCAGGAAGATGTCGGGATTTCCCCGGCTCAGCACCAGCGAGCGCCGCAGCTGCTCCTCGATCTGCAGCGCCAGGCCAAAGGCCACGAGAAAGCCGACGACCGGCAACCGCAAGGCGACGAGCAGTGCGCCGGCCAGCACGCCATGGGCGAACGGCGGGTCGTCTTCCCACCAGCGGACCTCGCCGCTCGAGACGTCGATGCCGCCCAATGACATCAGCAGGCCGAGCAGGATCGGGATCGCCAGCCGCGCCAGCGAGCCGCGCTCGGCGATCCAGGTCGCGGCGAAGATCAGGCTCAGCACCAGCAGCCAGGCGGCGAGGTATTCCGGCGGGCCCATGCGCAGCAGCAGGGCCTCGGGCTTGGCCGCGGCGAACAGCATCAACGCCAGCAGCACCGCCCACGGCAGCAAATCGAGCCAGCTATAGCCAACCCGCGCCTGGCGCTGCGGCGCGAACGCCGCGGTGCGCAGCGCGTGCCAGACTCCGGCGACGATCAGCGCGACGGCGACGATGCCGGGCAAGCCCGCAGGCCCCGGACGCGCCGGCGTGCCCCACGCAAGATGGCGCATCAAGAACAGCGCCGCGGCGCCAGCCACAATCGCCAGCAGCGCAACGTAGAATTCGCGTTGACGCACTGTGCCTCCCCCGCCACCCCAAACCTCATGCTGAGGAGGCTGCGCAGCAGCCGTCTCGAAGCATGGGCAACAGACGCGGTGTGTGCAGCCCACCCTTCGAGACGCGCCCTTTGGGCGCTCCTCAGGGTGAGGTCGGTGGCCTGCCGCTGGGCGGAAGCTAACACGAACGCCCGACCTCATGCTGAGGAGGCTGCGCAGCAGCCGTCTCGAAGGATGGGCAACAGGCACCCGGTGTGCTGCCCACCCTTCGAGACGCGCCCTTTGGGCGCTCCTCAGGGTGAGGGAAGCCGCCCAGCGGAAGCTAGCACGGCCCGGCGTTGCGCGCTGTCCGGCGATGGACGCACACTTGGGCCCTCTCGGAGATCGGGCGGGGATCGGCATGGCGGCGCGCGGCGCGGAGTTCATCGGCACGATGGCGGTGCAGGACAAGCACCGCTTCGATGTCGCGTCGCTCGAGCGCTTCATGGCCGCCAACGTCGCGGGCTTCAAGGCGCCGCTCACCGTCGAGCAGTTCCGCGGCGGGCAAAGCAATCCGACCTATCGGTTGAGCGACGGTGGCGGCCGTCGCTATGTGCTGAGGCGCAAGCCGCCGGGAAAGCTGCTGCCTTCGGCGCATGCGGTCGACCGCGAGTTCCGCGTCATCGCCGCGCTCAACAAGACCGACGTGCCCACCCCGCGCGCCTATGCGCTCAGCGAGGACGACAGCGTCATCGGCACCGCGTTCTACATCATGGAGTTCTGCGACGGCCGCGTGCTGTGGGATCCGATGCTGCCCGACCAGACGCCCGCGCTGCGTCACGCGATCTACGAGGCCAAGGTCGACACGCTGGCGCGCCTGCACAAGGTCGACTACGAGGCGGTGGGTCTGGGCGACTTCGGCCGGCCCGGCAACTACGTCGCGCGCCAGATCAAGCGCTGGGGCGGGCAGTACAAGGCCTCGGAGACCGACAAGATTGAGGCGATGGACAGACTGCTGGAGTGGTTGCCGGCCAACGCGCCGGAAGCCGAGACCACGACTATCGTCCATGGCGACTACCGCCTCGACAACATGATCTATCACGCGAGTGAGCCGCGCGTGCTGGCGGTGATCGACTGGGAGATCTCGACCCTGGGCGATCCGCTGGCCGAGCTCTCCTACCTCTGCATGATGTACCGCATCCCGCAGGAGCAGGGCGGCATGCAGGGCGTCGACATCAAGGCGCTGGGCATTCCCGGCGAGGCCGAGATGGTGCGCATGTACGGCCAGCGCACCGGGCAGGCCTCGCTGCCGCACTGGGAATTCTACATGGCCTACAATTTGTTCCGCATCGCCTGCATCCGCCAGGGCGTCTACGCACGCGGGCTGGACGGCACGGCCTCGAACCTCCGCGCGCTGGAATCGGGCAAGCTGGTGCGGCCGAATGCCGAGCTGGCGTGGAGCCTGGCGCAGGGCCTCGGTGCGCGCTGATATGCCCCGAACCCCTGACATGCCCAAATTGGACGCAGGGTTACGGCTTCGCTACGGTGCGCCTCCCTCGAGGCGGGACTGACAACCGCGCCCGAACGACAAGAACAGGGGAGGTCGCCCGCGTGGCGCGACGTACCGCAAAAGCCGCTTCAACCGCTCGTGCCATGCCGCCCTCGGAAGCCATCGAGGCGGCGGCGTTCGACCTGTTCGCGCGGCGCGGCTTCCAGATCACCACCGTGCGCGACGTGATGCGCGCCTGCGGGTTGACCCAGGGTGCGCTCTACAACCATTTCTCGTCCAAGGACGATCTGCTCGCCACCATCATCCGCTCGACCCAGGGCGTGCTGGAGAAGGAATGCGGCGAGGCCCTGAGCAAGGCCGGCAGCGATCCAATCGCCCGCCTGCGCGCCTTCACCCACATCTACACCTTGAGGCACGCGCGCCGGCGCATCGAGGCGGTCGTCGCCAACCGCGAGTTCGAGTGGCTCGACAACACGCGCCTGCAGGAGATCCGTGCCAGCCGCCGGCGCATCCGCGACATGCTGGTGCGTGTGCTCGACGAGGGCCATCGCGCCGGCGTCTTCGGCAGCCTGCGCCGCGGCGGCAAGGACGACCTGAAGATCATCGCCATGGCGATCCTCAACCAGTGCACCTACGTCGCCTACTGGTACCGCCCCGGCGGCATGTGGACCGACGAGCAGGTCGCCGAGCTGCACGCCGACATGTCGCTGCGCATCGTCGGCGCACCGATGCGTGAAAGCGCCAGCAACGGCGCCATCGCCGCCGACTAATACGCCATCGGCGTGCACAAAGCGTCGCGCCGCATCCGGCGCGATGGCGTTTCTATACCACTGAACATATTGGGCTATTCTTGCGAGCAGCAGTGCTGAAGATTCTTCGGTGAATCTTGCACACATCAATCAATGATTCTGCGATGTGATTTCTTCACGTGTGCAGACACGGCAGAATCAAAAGAGATTCAAATTACTTGACGATGTTGTTGAGACTCACGCGTCCGTGAGGACCGTGTGCTTCGCAGATTATTCGCATCCGATTCATGTAGCACGGGCACTAACCGGTTCATTTTGACTTCGATCGGTTGCATTCGGCGGCTAAAAATCGCTTCATAGCGCTCGTTCATATTCTTCCAAAAGTTATTGTTCGCTTGGGGTTTTCCGATGCCATTTGCATCGACGCGTTGGACGGCACTGTTCCGTCTCCTGACCATGCTGTTCGCTGGCTTCGCTGTCGCGCCTTTGTTCAGCGCGACTGCCAATGCGCAGCAGGTCGCCCATGTTCCAGCTCAGCAATGGAAAGCCGTGCTGGTCTCTGGATCCGGCTCGATGTCGGCTTATGACACCGCCGCCAGGGATCTCGGTCAGCGCCTTCGCTCGCGTGGGGTAGCACGCGTGGCGACGGCGCTGGCCGGCGGCACGGGCGACTACCAGGCCAACCGCGCCGGCATCAAGCAGGCGATGGAGGCCCTGGGCAACGGCGAGGGCGCCTGCCTGTTCTTCGCCACCGGCCATGGCAACGTCGCGGGCTTCCATCTCGACGGCGATCGCGGCAACCGCACCCTCAGCCCGGGCGAGCTCGACCGCCTGCTCGACAAGCACTGCGGCGACCGGCCGACCGTGGCCATCATCTCGGACTGCGACGCCGGCGTGTTCCTCGACTCGCGCATGCGCGCACCCAACCGCATCCTGATCGCCGCCTCGGCCAAGGGCCGCAACTCTTACGGCGCCAAGATGTCCGACCGCTACGTCAACTTCGACCGCTGCCTGATGGGCGCGATCGACGCCGGTGCGGCGACCTGGCGCGAAGCCTTCGAGCGCACCCTGCCTTGCGTGCAGGAGCGCGAGACCTGGCTGGGCGTGCGTCCCTCCGAACCACAGGTGTTCTACGGCGCCCATGTCGCCAATCTGGCCCTGCCGGCCGGCCCGCAGCTCACGGCGTCGCTGCGATGAACTAGAGGTTTGCGATCGACAGCAGATCGTACGACTGGGCCTCGCTCCACGGGCTTGCGGAGCGGGGCCCTTTCTTTGTCCGGGCTCCTTTGACGATCTTTTTGCAGTCGATTGACGATAATCGGCCCGCATCCTTTCATTTTGACTCACCGAAATCCCCCTGAACCGGTTAGTATCGATCTCATATTTCGGTTCAGTATTTTCACCAAAGTTATTGTTCCAAAGGGGATTTTCGATGCCATTCGCATCGTTGCAGCGGACGCGACTCGTCCGTCCATTTTTCATGCTGTTCACCGCCGTCACCCTCGCCTCATCGCTCAGCGCCTGTGTCACCTCTTCGCGGGGTGGCGATGCGCTGTCCTACGCGCCGGGTGCGTCGAGCCCGGTCGCCAACCTCGAGGGCCTGGTCGCCGGCGGCGGCGCTGCCCGCCCGCAGGTCGCCCGCGTCGAGGCGCGCGACTGGAAGGCGGTCACGGTGTCGGGCTCCTACGCCATCGTCGCCCATAACAACGCCGCGGCCGATTTCGGCCAGCGCCTGCGCGACCGCGGCGTCGAGCGCGTGGCGACGGCGCTGACCGGCGGCGTCGGCGGCGCCTACACCGCCAACCGCGACGGCATCCGCCAGGCTTTGGCGTCGCTGGGCGGCGGCCAGGCCTGCCTGTTCTTCGCCACCAGCCACGGCAACGCCGCCGGCATCCGGCTGGAGGCCGAGAGCCGCAATCGCATGCTGAGCCCGGGCGATCTCGACCGCCTGCTCGACGAGCATTGCGGCGACCGGCCGACGGTGGCGATCCTCTCGGATTGCGACGCCGGCATCTTCCTCGATTCGCGCATGCGCCAGCCCAACCGCATCCTGATCGCCGCCTCGGCGCGCGGCCGCGTGTCGTATGGCGCCAAGATGTACGAGCGCTACGTCAACTTCGACCGCTGCCTGATGGGCGCGATCGACGCCGGCGCCGCGACGTGGCAGCAGGCCTTCAACCAGGCGCTGCCCTGCGTGCAGGAGCGCGAGCGCTGGCTGGGCGTACGCCCGTCCGAGCCGCAGGCCTATTTCGGCGCCCAGGTCGCCAATCTCGGCGTGCCCGGCGCACCACCGCTCTCTGCGCGTCTACAATGAGTCTGGTCTGAAAAATGACCATCGACTGGGCGCCACTCTCCGGAGCGGCGCCCTTCTCTTTTCCCTTCTCCCCGCGCAGGCGGGGAGAAGGTGCCCGAAGGGCGGATGAGGGGCTTCGCAGCGTTTCAATAGCGACGGCGATGGTTGTTGCGCGAGAGCCCCTCATCCGCCTCGCTGACGCTCGGCACCTTCTCCCCGCCTTCGCGGGGAGAAGGAAACACGTTGCACACGATACAAATCACTGAACGCCGCGAGACACTGGCGTGACTCGACGCGCGCATCTTCCTCCCCATCGAACAACGCCAATGGGGAGGAGGAGTGGTCATGCCGTCAGTCGCCGCGCAGTCGCTCCTCGGCCATCTGCCTCAGCTTGTTGCGCTGGATCTTCGGACCGTTGGCGCTGGGCGTGGTGGGGAAGGCATCGATGGTGAAGACGCGAGCCGGCGTCTTGTAGTTGGCCAGACCGGCACGGGCATGGGCGATCACCGCCTGCTCGTCGAAGCCGGCTTCGCCGCTGGGCACGACGAAGGCCACGGCACGCACACCCTCGCGGCCCGCGGCCGCCACCACCTGCACGTCGCTGACCATGGGATGGCTCAGCAGGTGCGACTCGATTTCCAGCGGATTGACCAGGAAGCCGCCCAGGCGCAGCGCGTCGCCCATGCGGCTCAGGAAGACGAAGCTGCCATCGGCGTGGGCGATGCCCAGGTCGCCGGTGCGCAGGTAACGATCCTCGGTGAAGGCCGCGTCGGTGGCCTCGGCGTTGCCGTAGTAGCCGACCATCATCGACGGGCCGATCAGCTCGAGCTCGCCCGCGGTACCCGCCGGCAGCACCTCGCCGGTCTCCGGATCGCGCGCCCGCGCGCCGGCCAGCGGCGAGACCGGATGGCCGCCGCCGCGCGCGCGCGCCTCGACCTCGTCATCGATGCGCCAGGCCGAGAACAGCGCCTGCACCTCGCTCATGCCGTACAGGCCGACCAGCTTCAGGCCTCGCTTATCGGCGCGGGCCGGCAGGTCGACCAGCGCGGTGTTGAAATTGGCGTAGCCGGCCCAGCGCACAGAGGGGAATGGAATCTCGGCGTCGCGGGTGGCCAGCATGCGGTCGTAGATCTCGTCGAAGCCGAACAGCAGGTCCGGCCGGTGTCGGTCGATCAGGGTCGCGGCTTCCTCGGGCTCGAAGGCGTCCATCAGCACGATGGGTTTGCCGGCGGCGAGCGTGGTGATCGCCACGTTGAAGCCGTAGACGCCGCACAACGGCAGCCAGCCCAGGCCGGGCGCCGCGATGCGGAAGCTGCGGGCCACGCGCAGGCAGTGCGCCGCGATCGCACCCTGGCGATGCAGCACGAATTTCGGCGCTTTGGTCGTGCCGGACGTCGTGAAGATGTTGCAGCCCGAATCGGCGCCGCCATGGATCACGTCCATCGCCGGGCGCTCGGTCAGCGCCTCGAAGGTGACGCGCTGCAGGCGCTCGAGGGCGGGCGGGATGCGCTCGGGCTCGCCGCCCACGATCACCACGCCGTTCAGGCCGCTCAGCGCATTTTCAGGGATGTCCGCCAGGATGCCCAGGAAGTCGATGCGCCGGAAGCCGGGCGCGCAGGCCAGCACCTTGGCGCCGGAGCGCGCCACGATGTCCGCCACTTCCACGCCGCGAAAGCGCGTGTTCACCGCCACCGCGATGGCGCCCAGACGGCAGCAGGCGAAGTACAGCGCCAGCCAGGCCGGCACGTTGGGCAGCCACAGCGCCACGCGATCGCCCGGGCCGACGCCGAGATCGGCCAGGCCCTGCGCGGCGCGGCGTGCGAGATCCTCGAGCTTCGCCCAGCTGATGCGCTGCTCGCCCGCGATGATCGCGGGTCCGGCGGGTTCGCGCGCGGCGTGGCCGGCAAGCAGGGCGGTCAGATCGTTGGCGATCAGCAGGCGGGGGCGGGACTCGGTCATCGCCATCCGCCCTACGACAGCCGCCGCGTCGCATCAAGCGTTGCAGTCCCCTTCAATCCGTAAAGCGTCCCTTCCCCTACGACATATGGAGTGACCCATGGCCCTCGATAGCGTTCTCGACTCCCTGACCACCAAGCTCGGTGGCGTCATCACACCCGCGGTGCTGCAGCCGATCGTCGATCAGCTCGCCACCGGCGCCAGCGATGCCGGCATGCGCGGCCGGATCGCCAGCATGGCGGCGGCCAAGGGCCGCAGCGAGCTGGACGACAAGGTGCTCAACGTCATGGCCGGCGGCGGGCTGGGCGTGCTGCCCGGCGGCGACAACCTCAAGCCGGTGATCCACCCGATCTACGGCTGGCGGGTGAACTCGTTCCTCTCGGCCATGCGCATCGCCATGGTGAACAGCAAGCCGCTGCAGGAGACGATGAAGAAGCGCTCTGGCCAGTTCATCTTCTATCCCGAGTTCTGCACCCAGTTCCCCGGCGACGACGCCACGGACCAGCGCATCGCCGCCGTGGCCCGCGCCCATGCCGGCCTGGGTCCCTCGGATGTCGACCTGGCGCCGCTCTACACCCTGGGCGGCCTGTTCGACGGCGCCGCCGCGGACGCCCAGCTCAAGGCGATGGGCAAGGGCGGCGGCGGCACCAGCTGCATCATGACGGCGCGCGGCGTCTACCACGCCGCCGGCTGCGACATGATCGATGGCGGCGAGGTCTCGATCAACGTGCCCGGCGGCGCCGAGCTCGGGCTGGGCACGCCGACCAAGAAGACCAACATGGTCAAGAACAGCGAGAACAAGTGGGTGCAGCAGACGACGTGGACGGTCCGTCACGGCCGCGCCGATCCCTCGTACAACAACGGCAAGAAGTTCCAGGACAACAACAAGGACGTCCGCCCGCATTTGACGATCGGCGACATCTACATGGTCGAGGGCACCGGCGATCACCTGTACCTGGCGCGTGGCGGCGGCGCCTACGCCGTGCATGTCGGCATCATCGTCGGCCACAACGGCGACACCTACTACACCGTCGATGGCGGCGCCGGTAACGGAGCCGACGTGACCCTGAGCCCGCTGCGCGAGCTCTCGTTCAAGGACAAGGTGGGCTGGGCCTTCGGCGAGCGCGTCATGCTCAAGAACAAGAAAGACAGCATCATCAGCTTCGCCAACACCACGCACAGCTTCAACGACGACGAGATCCTGCAGATCGCCGCCGCCGACGACGACGTGATGAGCGACGCCGGCATCCTGGCGCGCATGGGCAAGGAGGACGCCTTCAAGAAATTGAAGAAGCCCTTCGAGGACATGCTCAACAACTACAAGACCGCCAAGGGCACGCCGCGCGAGAAGCTCTACGAGAAGCAGCTCAACATGATGCGCGCCGCCATCCAGCGCCTGGCGCGCCAGATCAAGCAGGGCCAGGTCGGCGAGGTTCGCACCATCCATGGCTGGTGGGAGTCGGAATCGTACCGCAAGCTGGCCTGGGCCGGCTCCAAGGAAATCGCGACGCTGCTGAAGTAGGGCTGCGGCGGGCGCGATACCCGGCCGGTCGCTCCAGGTGAGCGGCCGGCCGGCCCGACGACAATTTCGCAGAGTGTGAAATTTTGTTCGGCGATGCTTGTCCGCGCCGTCGGCCGGCCGCTACCATCGGTCGAATGCCAATCCGCTGGACCCTGTCCCACGCCGAGCATCTGGTCCTTTCCAAGGTTACCGGCGAGGTGGGACGCGCCGAGTTCGAGGGCTATCTGGGTGAGATCGCCGCGGCCGGCGCCATGCCCTACCGCAAGATCCTCGACCTGACCTTCGCGCCGCTGGGCTTGAGCGCCGCCGACGTCAAGGTGCTCGGCAAGGTCGTCAGCGACTACGCCAAGTCAGGGCGGATCGGTGCCTTCGCCATCGTCGTCGACGCCGATGCCACGCGCGAGGCCAGCGCCATCTTCGGCGAGAATGCCCAGGTCGATCGGCCCTTCGCCATCTTCGACAAGATGGCCGAGGCACGCGCCTGGCTCGACCGCATCGACCCGCCGCCGAAGGCTTGATGGCCAGCGGTTGACAGGGCGGGGGTCGATCCGTATGGTCCGCGCCGCTTCGAATTTCCCCCGGTCGCCCGGGGGTTTGTTTTTGGGATTTCGACCATGAAGATCCGCTCGTCGCTGAAGACGATCAAGACCCGCCACAAGGCCTGCCGCATCGTGCGGCGCAAGGGGCGCGTCTACGTCATCAACAAGACCAACCCGCGCTTCAAGGCGCGCGCCGGCTGATTTCGGCGTAATCCAGGGTATCTCGACCGGGCGGCGGGAGCTGAAGCTTCCGCCGCCCGTCGTTTTGGGGGATGGTTCGGCCACTGGCTACGTATCCTGCGCAACGGGACCAGGAGAGCCTCATGCCGACATCGGTGATGCAACGCGTACTGAGCGCCGGCGTGATCGTGGCCGGCCTGACCATCGCTTCGCTGGCCTGGGCGGAAACCAAGCCGCCGCCGACGCCCGCCGGCCAGGGAGCCGCCCCGTCCCGCACGCCGGCCAAGGGCAAAGGCTGGTTCGTCCCCGACATGGACTCCGACCAGTCGGGCATGGTGCGCAGCAAGACTTCGCCCAAGACCGCCCGCTAGCGCCGGCGTCGGTCCGCGCCGTCACAGAACCTGCGCGCGGCGTCGGGGTCGACGAGGCTTCCGCATCAGCGGCTTTTGCGCTGTATTGCTGCATCATGCAGATGCCGCCGCTCGACCCCGGGATCCTCGCGCGCCGTTCGCAGATCGTCGCGGCGTTGCGTGCCATCGTGCCGGGCGAGGGCGTGATCGACGACGTCGAGGGCATGAAGCCCTACGAATGCGACGCGCTCAGTGCCTATCGCCAGATGCCGCTGGTCGTCGTGCTGCCCGAGACGGTCGAGCAGGTCGCGCGCATCCTGCGCTATTGCCAGGACGAGGGCGTCAAGGTCGTGCCGCGCGGTGCCGGCACCTCGCTCAGCGGCGGCTCGATGCCGGTGGGCGACGCGATCCTCCTGGGCATGGCCAAGTTCAACCGCGTGCTGGAGATCGACATCGCCAATCGCTGCGCGCGGGTGCAGCCCGGCGTCACCAATCTCGGCATCAGCCAGGCGGTGGCGCACGAGGGCTTCTACTACGCGCCCGATCCCAGCTCGCAGATCGCCTGCTCGATCGGCGGCAACGTGGCCGAGAATTCCGGCGGCGTGCATTGCCTGAAATACGGGCTGACGACCAACAACCTGCTGGGCCTCGAGATCGTGCTGATGAACGGCGAGGTGGTGCGCCTGGGCGGCAAGCATCTCGATGCCGAGGGCTACGACCTGATGGGGCTGATGACCGGCAGCGAGGGCCTGCTCGGCGTGGTCACTGAGGTCACCGTGCGCCTGCTGCGCAAGCCCGCCACCGCGCGCGCTGTCCTATTGGGCTTCCCGACCGAATCCGGCGCCGCCGAATGCGTCGCCGCCATCATCGCCGCCGGCATCATCCCCGGCGGCATGGAGATGATGGACAGGGACGCCGTGCAATGCGCCGAGAACTACGTCGGCGCCGGCTACCCGCTCGACGTCGAGGGCCTGCTGATCGTCGAGCTCGACGGGCCGGGTGTCGAGGTCGACTACCTGATCGAACGCGTCGCCGGCCTGGCGCGCGAGCGCGGCGCCACGACGATCCGCGTCAGCGAGGACGAAGCGCAACGCGTCCTGTTCTGGGCCGGCCGCAAGGCCGCGTTCCCTGCGGTGGGCCAGATCACGCCCGACTACATGTGCCTCGACGGCTCCGTGCCGCGCGCGCGCCTGGTCGAAGTGCTGGGCCGCATGCGCGAGATGTCTAGGAAGCATCGCCTGCGCGTGGTCAACGTCTTCCACGCCGGCGACGGCAACCTGCATCCGCTGATCCTGTTCGACGCCAACGACGCCGACGAGCTCAGCCGCTGCGAAGCCTTCGGCGCCGACATCCTGCGCCTGTGCGTCGAGGTCGGCGGCGTGCTGACCGGCGAGCACGGCGTCGGCATCGAGAAGCGCGACCTGATGGGCGTGCAGTTCACCCAGATCGATCTCGACCAGCAGATGCGGGTGAAGTGCGCCTTCGATCCCGACCACCTGCTGAACCCGGGCAAGGTCTTCCCGCAACTGCGCCGCTGCGCCGAGCTCGGCCGCCTCGTCGTGCACAAGGGCCAGGTCCCGTTCCCCGACCTGCCGCGGTTCTGATGGTCGGCGACCTGCTACTTGAAGATGCGCTCGATCGCCTGCATGACCGTGATGCTCATGTTCTGCTTGCAGTGCTCGGCGATCTTCTGGCTGCCGCGGGCGAATTCCTCGACGTCGAACTTCGTGTCACCCGAACGGCCGCCGTAGTATCCGTGCAGCCACACCAGCATCACGCCGATTTCGTCGGGCTTCGACTCGAGCAGGTCCTTGCAGGTGATCGTCGCCATGTTGACGACCTCGGCGCGCGCCGGAGCGCTGAACGGCAGGGCCGTGGCGGCACACAGGAGAGCGGCGTAAACGGTGCGCATCGATGACCCCCGATCGTTGTCGTGACCCATGGCTTGGGATGGGCAGAGTCGATGATCGACCTGACGCTTTTCTGATGGGCGGCGTCATGTCTTCGACATCCGGGGGCAGGTAAATGCCTACTCTGCAACCCCGCACACCTGAAGAGCTGCGCGCGGCGATCGAGTGGGCGCTGAATGACGGCGTGACGCTCGCCATCGAAGGACGCGGCACCAAGCGCGCCTATGGTCCGCCCGTGAAAGCCGACCACACGCTGTCGCTTGCCGGCGTCAGCGGTGTCGTCGACTACCAGCCCGAAGAGCTGGTGATCACCGTGAAGGCCGGCACGCCGATCCGCGAGGTGGAAGCACTCCTGGCACAACGCAAGCAGATGCTGGCCTTCGAGCCACCCGATCTCGGCGCGATGCTCGGCGGCGCGGCGGGCGAGGGCACCCTGGCCGGCGCGCTGATGTGCAACCTTGCAGGCCCACGCCGCATCAGCCATGGCGCGGCGCGCGATCACTTCCTCGGCTTCCAGGGCGTCAACGGCCGCGGCGAGGTCTTCAAGTCGGGCGGCCGCGTGGTGAAAAACGTCACCGGCTACGACCTCTCCAAGCTGCTCGCCGGCTCCCGCGGCACGCTCGCAGCACTGCACGAGATCACGGTCAAGGTCGTGCCGGCGGCCGAGAAGCTGCGCACCTTGATGCTGATCGGCCTCGACGATGCCACCGCCGTGCAGACGATGTGCGCCGCGATGGGCAGCCCGAACGAAGTCAGCGGCGCCGCGCATTTGCCGGCGGAGATCGCGGCCAAGAGCGGCATCGACCTCGTCACCAAGCAGGGCGGCGCCATCACCGCGTTTCGCATCGAAGGCGTCGCACCCTCCGCCGAAGCCCGCATGAACGCGCTACGCGAACAATTCGCCGGCATCGCGCCGCAGATGGAAGAGCTGCACTCGATGCGCTCGCGACTGTTCTGGACCGAGCTGCGCGACGCCAAGCCGCTGGCGAACGACGCCGACCGCTTGCTGTGGAAGCTCTCCTGCCCACCGAGCGACGGTGCCACCGTGGTCGCCGCGATCCGCGCCCGCCTGCCCGATGCCCGCGTGCAGTACGACTGGTCGGGCGGCCTGATCTGGCTCACGACGCGCGAAGCCAATGCCGACATCATGCGCGATGCGCTGCGCAGCACCGGCGGCCACGCCACGCTGATCCGAGCGCCGGAGGCTGTGCGCACATCCGTGCCGGTCTTCCAGCCACAGCCGGACGCGCTCGCTGCATTGTCGCGGCGGGTGAAGGAAAGCTTCGATCCGCGCTCGGTCTTCGCCGGCGGCTGACGATGCAGACCAACTTCACCCCGGCGCAGCTCACCGATCCCGATGTCGATCGTGCCAACACGATCCTGCGCAAATGCGTGCATTGCGGATTCTGCACCGCGACCTGCCCGACCTTCGTGACCCTGGGCGACGAGCGCGACAGCCCGCGCGGGCGGATCTACCTGATCAAGGACATGCTGGAGCGCGATGCGCCGGCGACGAACATCGTCGCGCGCCATATCGACCGCTGCCTGTCGTGCCTCGCCTGCATGACGACGTGCCCGTCGGGTGTGAACTACATGCACCTGGTCGATCACGCGCGCACGCACATCGAGGAGACCTACGAGCGGCCGTTCGCCGATCGCCTGTTGCGCGGCGTGCTCAATCGGCTGATGCCCAATCCCGGCCTGTTCCGCTGGGCCATGGTGCTGGGTCAGGCCGCCAAGCCGCTCGCCGCGCTGCTGCCCGCGACCTCGTCCGATCCCGGTGGGGCCACGTTCTGGCGCCGGCTGCGCGCCATGCTCGACGCGGTGCCGGCGCGTCTGGCGCCGCCGTCGCCAGTGGATCGGCCGCAGACCTTCGTCGCCGAGGGTACGCGCGCCAAGCGCGTCGCGCTGATGAACGGCTGCGGCCAGCAAGTGCTGGCGCCGGAGGTCAACGAGGCCACGGTGCGTCTGCTGACGCGCCACGGCATCGAGGTGGTGATCGCC
>JAFAZJ010000116.1 GCA_019239835.1 Alphaproteobacteria bacterium
GCGGGGAGAGGGAGGGAAGGCTGACAAGCCGTATGCGTCCACCATCGCCATCACCGGTACGGGGCGTCCTGCGCCAGGTTGGCCGCGATCTCGGCCTCCCAGCGGTCGCCATTGGCCAGGAGCTTGGCCTTGTCGTACATCAGCTCCTCGCGGGTCTCGGTCGAGAACTCGAAGTTCGGCCCCTCGACGATCGCGTCCACCGGGCACGCCTCCTGGCAGAAGCCGCAGTAGATGCACTTGGTCATGTCGATGTCGTAGCGCGTCGTGCGGCGGCTGCCGTCGTCGCGCGGCTCGGCCTCGATGGTGATCGCCTGCGCCGGGCAGATCGCCTCGCACAGCTTGCAGGCGATGCAGCGCTCTTCGCCGTTGGGATAGCGGCGCAGGGCGTGCTCGCCGCGGAAGCGCGGGCTGAGCGGTCCCTTCTCGAAGGGATAGTTCACCGTCACCTTCGGTTTGAACATGTACTTCAAGGTCAGCGCGAAGCCCGAGGCGATCTCGCCGAGCAGCAGCGCGCGGGCCGTCCTGTCGAGCACACCCATGGCGAACTCCTAGTGGCTCTTCGCGTAGGTCACGACGGCGGCCGTCAGGACCACCCAGACCAGCGAGAATGGCAGGAAGATTTTCCAGCCCAGGCGCATGAGCTGGTCGTAGCGGTAACGCGGCACCGTGCCCTTGGTCCACGAGAAGACGAAGAGCAGCACCGCGATCTTGAGCGCGAACCAGACGATGCCGGGCAGCCAGGTGAACGGCGCGAACGGCAGCGGCGAATGCCAGCCGCCGAGGAACAGCACCGCGCCCATGCCCGAGAGCAAGATCATGTTCGCGTATTCGCCGAGGAAGAACAGGCCGAAGGCCATCGCCGAGTACTCGGTGTGGAAACCCGCCACCAGCTCGGCCTCGGACATCGGCAGGTCGAACGGCGTGCGGTTGGTCTCGGCCAGGCACGAGATGAAGAAGACGATGAACATCGGGAACAGCGGCAGGAAATACCAGTTCCAGATGCCGCCGCTCTGCGCCCTCACGATCGTCGTGAGGTTCAGCGAGCCGGCACAGAGCAGCACGGTGATCAGCACGAAGCCGATTGAGACTTCGTAGGACACCATCTGCGCCGCCGAGCGCAGGGCGCCGAGAAAGGCGTATTTCGAGTTGCTGGCCCAGCCAGCGATGATGATGCCGTAGACGCCCAGCGAGGAGATCGCGAACAGGTAGAGGATGCCGACATTGATGTCGGCGATCACCCAGCCGTCGTCGAACGGCACGACGGCCCAGGCGACCAGCGCGGTAATGAAGGTGATCATCGGCGCCAGGATGAACAGCACACCGCTGGCACCGCTGGGGATGATGGTTTCCTTGAGGAACAGCTTGGCGCCGTCGGCCAGCGGCTGCAGCAGGCCGAACGGACCGACCACGTTGGGACCGCGGCGCAGCTGGATCATGCCCCAGATCTTGCGGTCGGCGTATGTCATGTAGGCGACGGCGACGAGCAGCGGAACGGTCACCAGCAGGCATTGCCCGACGATAAGCAGCGCCTGGCCGAGCCAGTGTTCGTGGAAGAATTGGGCCAAGGTCATCGCCCTACTCCGCCGCGACCGCGAGGCTGGCGCGACGTTGCGCCGTGCAGTCCGCCATGACGCGCGAGGCCCGGCTGATCGGGCAGGTCATGTAGAAATTGGCGATCGGCGAACGCAGCGGCGTATCGCTGACGGCGCCGTCCTTGCCGAACTCGCCCCAAGCGCCCGCCGTCTGCTGATCGACCGCGGCGAACACCGGGTTCACAGCGACGAGCCGCGCGCGCACCTGATCGGCCGTGTCATACGGGAGCGCCTTGCCTAGCACGCCCGACAGCGCGCGCAGGATCGCCCAATCCTCGCGTGCTTCGCCCGGCGGATAGGACGCGCGCTTGGCCAGCTGTACGCGGCCCTCGGTGTTGACGTAGACGCCCGGCTTCTCGGTGTAGGCCGCGCCCGGCAGCACGACATCGGCGCGGTGCGCCCCGGCATCGCCATGATGGCCCTGATAGACCACGAAGGCCTTGCCCAACCGCGACGTGTCGAACTCGTCGGCCGCCAGCAGGTAGACGAGGTCGATCGAGCCGTCCTCGCAACCCTTCAGGATGCCTTCGACGCCACCCTCGACCGTCAGGCCGAGGTCGAGGCCGCCGACCCGCGCCGCTGCAGTGTGCAGCACGCAGAAGCCGTTCCAGTCAGTCGTGACGGAAGCCAGCGCACGCGCCTTGGCGAGGATTGCTGCGCCGTCCGGCCGCGCCAGTGCGCCCTGGCCGACGATGATCAGCGGCGTCTTGGCTGCCTTCAGCGCCTCACCGAAGGCGCCCAGATTGTCGAGGACCCTCGCGCTCGTACCCAGCCGCTCGACTGGATAGGTCAGATCCTCCGGCGCCTCGCCGATCACGCCGACCTTCAGGCCACCGTTCAGCGCACGACGGCGGATGCGCGCGTTCAGCACCGGCGCTTCGGCGCGCGGGTTGGTGCCGATCAGCAAAACCAGGTCGGCCTTGTCGATGCCCGCGATACCGGCATTGAAGATGTAGCCGCCGCGCGGACCCGCCTGCAGCTGCGTGCCGTCCTGGCGGCACTCGACGCCCCTAGCGCCCAGCGACGTCATCAGGTCCTTCAGCGCGACCATCGCCTCGGCGTCGCACTGATCGCCGACGATGCCGGCGATGCGCGAGCCCTGCGTCTTGCTAATGCGCTCGGCGATCGCAGTGAAAGCCTCACCCCAGGTCGCGGGCTTCAGCTTACCGTCTCGGCGCACGTAGGGCTGGTCGAGACGCTGGCGCTTCAGGCCGTCGACGGCATGGCGCGTCTTGTCGGAGATCCACTCCTCGTTGACGTCCTCGTTGACGCGCGGCAGCACGCGCATCACCTCGGCGCCGCGCGTGTCGACGCGGATGTTGGCGCCCTGGGCGTCCATGACGTCGATCGACTCGGTCTTGCGCAGCTCCCAGGAGCGCGCGTTGAACGCATAGGGCTTCGCGGTCAGCGCACCGACCGGGCAGAGATCGACGATATTGCCGGAGAGCTCCGACGTCAGCGTCTTCTGCACGTAGGTGGTGATCTCCATGCCCTCGCCGCGGCCGGTGGCACCGAGCTCCTCGACGCCCGCCACCTCGGTGGCGAAGCGCACGCAGCGGGTGCACTGGATGCAGCGGTTCATCGAGGTCTTGACGATCGGGCCGAGATCCTTGTCCGGCACCGCGCGCTTGTTCTCGTGATAGCGCGTACGGTCAAAGCCGTAGGCCATCGCCTGGTCCTGCAGGTCGCACTCGCCGCCCTGGTCGCAGATCGGGCAGTCGAGGGGGTGGTTGATGAGCAGGAATTCCATCACGCCGTTGCGGGCCTTCTTGACCAGTGGCGTGTCGGTCTTGATGACCATGCCCTCGGCGACCGGCATGGCGCACGAGGCGATCGGCTTGGGCGCCTTCTCTTGTTCCACCAGGCACATCCGGCAATTGCCGGCGATCGACAGGCGCTCGTGATAGCAGAAGCGCGGGATCTCGACGCCGGCCAACTCGCAGGCCTGGATCACCGTGATGCCCGCGGGCACCTCGATCTCGATTCCGTCGATCTTCATCTTGGGCATGACGATCTCCGGCTCACTCGGCGGCGATGCGGCTACCGTGCCGCTCGGCGATACGTCGCTCGATCTCGGGACGGAAGTGCCGGATCAAACCCTGGATCGGCCACGCCGCCGCGTCGCCCAGCGCGCAGATCGTGTGGCCTTCGACCTGCTTGGTGACGTCGTACAGCACGTCGATCTCCTCGACGCGCGCATCGCCCTTCACCAGGCGCTCCATCACGCGCCACATCCAGCCGGTGCCCTCGCGGCACGGCGTGCACTGGCCGCAGCTCTCGTGCTTGTAGAAGTAGCTCAGCCGCGCGATCGCCTTCACGACGTCGGTCGACTTGTCCATGACGATCACGGC
>JAFAZJ010000276.1 GCA_019239835.1 Alphaproteobacteria bacterium
TTCTTGGCCATGTCCATGGTCATCTGCCTGGAGACGCCGGGCAGCACGTAGCGCTCGCTGGGCGTCAGCAGCATGCCGTCGCGCACGATGAAGATGTTGCTGCCCAGGCCCTCGGCAAGATTGCCGTGCTCGTCGAGCAGGATCGCCCAGGCGTCGGGGTTCATCGCCTTCACTGGCTTCTCGGCGACGATCATGTTCAGGTAGTTGTGCGTCTTGGCGCGCGGGCTGAGCATGGTCGGCGAGGTGCGGCGCATCGCTGTCGTCATCACGTCGGCGCCGTCGCGGAAATACCGCGCGCGCTTGGCCAGCGGCAGCGGCAGCACCTCGATCACCACGTTGGGGCCGGTGTGATCCCAGCCCTCGTCGCCGATGGCGTCGACGCCGCGGCTCACGCGCTGGCCGATCCACCAGTCGCCATCCTTCTCGCGCAGATGCTCGTTGCGCACCACGGCTTCCTCGCTCAGCGACACCATCTCCTTGGCCGAGATGCCGGGATCGATGTGCAGGTAGCGCAGCGAGCGGTAGAAGCGGTCGATGTGCTCCTTGATGCGGAAGATGCGGCCCTCGAAGGTGCGCGTCATGTCGAAGGCGCCGTCGCCATATTTCCAGCTGCGGTCGCGGAAGGGGATCACCACCTGGCCTTCGGGCATCCACTGGCCATTGAACCAGGCGACACGGGAATTCGACAGCTGGGTCATGCGGTCCTCACATCAGGGCTTCGCGATGCAGGCTAGCGGAAAGCCGGCCGGCTCGCCATGCTGCGGGCGCAGATCGGAGGAGCGCCATGAACCTGCCCAAGCGCGTGCGACTGGTCGAAGTCGGCCCCCGCGACGGCCTGCAGAACGAGGCCAAGCCGGTGCCGGTCGATGTCAAGGTTGAGCTGATCGACCGCCTGACCGCGGCCGGCCACACCACGGTCGAGGCCGGCAGCTTCGTGTCGCCCAAATGGGTGCCGCAGATGGCCAGCACCGACGAGGTGATGGCCAGGATCCAGCGCAAGCCGGGCGTGTCCTATCCCGTGCTGGTGCCCAACAAGCTGGGCATGAACGGCGCCATCGAGGCCAAGTGCGAGGAGGTCGCGGTGTTCACCGCCGCCTCCGAGGCGTTCTGCAAGGCCAACACCAACTGCACCATCGACGAGAGCTTCGAGCGCTTCGCCCCGGTGATCGAGGCGGCGCAGAAGCACAACATCAGGGTGCGCGGCTACGTCTCCGTCGTCGCCGGCTGCCCGTACTCCGGCGACGTCGATCCGAAGATCGTCGCCGACGTCTCGGAGCGGCTGTTCAAGATGGGCTGCTACGAGGTCTCGCTGGGCGATTCCATCGGCGTCGGCACGCCGGCGAAGTGCGTGGCGATGATCGATGCCGTGGCCGAGCGCATGCCGCGCGAGAAGATCGCCGCACATTTCCACGACACCTACGGCCAGTCGCTGGCCAACATCCTCGCCGTCATGGAGCGCGGCATCACCGTGTTCGATACCGCCGTCGGCGGGTTGGGCGGATGCCCCTACGCCAAGGGCGCGTCAGGCAACGTCGGCACCGAGGATGTGCTGTACCTTCTGAACGGGCTGGGCATCGCGCACGGCGTCGACCTCGACTCCATCGCCGCCACCGGCCGCTTCATCTGTGAAGCGTTGGGACGCCAGCCGGCATCGAAGGTGGCGCAAGCTCTGAAAGCCAAGTTAGCCGCGTAGGCTGATCTTCAATTCCTGCGTCTCACGCCGCTTGACTCGTATAAAACCATTTGGTTAATAAATATATTGGTTAAGCATTGCCGGAGGCAGCCATGCCGCAGGAATCACCAACGCCCTCCATCGTCACGACCGAGCGCAGCGTCACCGCCGTCGTTCGGACGAAGGCAGCCATGTCGAAACTGCCCGAAGTCCAGCGGGCGGCGCGGGCGCAGCTGGCCGAGGTTGTGCCGTCGCTCGATGCCGGCCCCGTCGGTCTGGGCATCACGCTGTGGCATCCACCGGCCGACGGGCACATGGCGATGGAGCCGGGCTTTCTGGTGTCGCGCGATTTCTCGCCGGTGGGCGAGGTCGTGCCGTCGGCTTTACCCGCCGGCCGGGCCGCTCATGTTCTGCTGATTGGGCCCTACGATCTTCTGCCCGGTGCCTGGGGCAAGCTGTTCAAATGGTGCGAGAGCGAGAAGCTGAAGTTGGCGGGCACCAACTGGGAGATCTATGGCGGCAGCGCCGAGACGCCGGAGACCGCTCTCTACGCCTTGCTGGCCTAGGCTTCAGCGGGCGCTGACGATCCTGACCTGTGCCGAGGCGCTGCGGCCTTCGGAATCGATCACCGTGATCTGTGTCACGCCGGGGCCGTCGGGCCGCCATTTCTGATCCTTGGCGAAGCGGTCGAGCGGCAGCGGCTTGCCGTCGATCAACCAGCGCAGCTGGCCCGAGCCGCCATCGGCCTGCAGCGGCACGATCGCGTCGTCGGCGCCGAGGTCGATGACCACTGATGACGGCGGATAGAGGATGCGTGGCGGCTTGATCGCCGGCGCGAAGATCGTGCCCGTGGCAGGCCTCGTCGGCGTCGCGGTCGCGGCCGTCATGCGGGCGGCCTGGCTGCGGAAGTGGCGCAGCATCGGCGGCAGGTCGGCGTTGCGCGCCACCAGCAGGGTGTCGGGCGGCGGCTTCGGCCGGCTCGCCAGCTCGCCGGGCAGATGGTCGAACATCTTCAGCAGGATGGGCAGCGCCGTCTCGCGGCCGAAATGGCCGGGGCGCGGCGTGCCGTCGGCGAGACCGACCCAGACCACCACGGTGTAGGCGCCGCTGTAGCCGGCGGCCCAGGCGTCGCGGAAGCCGTACGACGTGCCGGTCTTGAAGGCGATCTGCCGGCTGCCTGTGCGGCGGCCATCGTAGGAGCGCGGCAGCGAGGCCCAGCCGTCGGGCATCGGCGCATTGGCCAGCGCGTCGGTCACCTGCCATGCCGCCGACGCGCCGATCAGGCGCATGCCAGGTTCGTCTCTCTCATCCATCGTCAGCCGCGGCTTCACGACGACGCCGTCGTTGGCGAGGCCGCCGTACAGTGTCGCCAGCTCCAACGGCGAGAGCGCCACGCCGCCCAGGCCGATCGCCAGCGAGCCGCCGAGATCGCCGGTCCTGGGCAACGCGGGCGACACGCCGGCCTGGCGCAGCATCGCCAGGAAGCGTTGCGCGCCGACGCGTTCGAGCATCGCTACCGCCGGCACATTCAAGGACTGCTGCAGCGCGTAGCGCACGCTCACCGTGCCCTGGAACGCGCGGTCGAAATTGCGCGGCATCCATTCGCCGAAGCGGATCGGCACGTCGTCGATCATCGTGTCGGGATGTGCCACGCGATCGTCGAAGGCGATGCCGTAGATCAGCGGCTTCAAGGTCGAGCCGGGCGAGCGCCGCGCTCGCACCAGGTCGACCTGGCCCTGGCGGCCGGAGAAGGTGCCGCCGTGCCAGGCGGCGATGCTGTGGCGCTTGTTGTCGATGATGATGATGGCGATGTCGGCGCCGTCGTTCAGGCGCGCACGTTCGTCGGCGGCCAACCGGGCGGCGGCGTCCTGGATCTCGCGGCGCAAGGTCGTGGTGACGATGCTGGCCGACGGCGCGCGCGCGACGAGATACTGTGCGACGTGCGGCGCGACGAACGGCATCGCCAGCCGTCGGTCGGGCGCGGCAGCCTGCGTCGCCTGGCTCGCGACCGACGCGGGGATCACGCCGCGCTCCAGCGCACGCGCCAGCACGACGTCGCGGGCCGCGCGGGCGATCGCCGGACGGCGATCGGGGCGGCGGCGTTCCGGCGATTGCGGCAGCGCCACCAGGAGCGCGGCCTCGGCGGCGGTCAGCTGCTTCGGCTCCTTGCCGAAATAGGACAGCGAGGCAGCGCGCACGCCCTCGATGTTGCCGCCGAAGGGCGCCAGGGTGAGATAGATCGAGAGAATCTCGGCCTTGGAGTAGCGCCACTCCAGCTGCAGAGCGCGCGCCGTCTGCCGCAGCTTGGCGCCCAGCGTGCGGCGCGGGCCGCGATCCTGCTCGAGCAGGCGTGCGGCCTGCATCGAGAGAGTCGAGGCGCCGGATACGATGCGGCGATGGCTGATCCACTGTTCGGCGGCGCGCAGCACGGCCACGAGGTCGACGCCGGTGTGACTGTCGAAGCGCTTGTCCTCGTACGATTTCAGCAGGGTGAGATAGAGCGGATCGACATCGTCGACCGTGGCCTTCAGCCGCCACTTGCCGTCGGCGGTGGTGAAGGCGCGCAACAACCGACCATCGGCATCGCGGATTTCAAGCGAACGCGCCTCGTAGCGCGACAGATCGGGTGGGAAGAGACGATCGAGTGCAAGCAGGGACGCGGCGATGGCGAGGGTACCGAGGACCATCGCGATCGCCGCCCGCCGAATGAAGCGGCCAAATTTACCTTCCCCCGGAGGGGGAAGGTAGCGCGCGTCAGCGCGACGGATGGGGGATGTTGAAGACGAACGCCGGAGTCCGGGTTCGACATCCCCCATCCGCCCTTCGGGCGCCTTCCCCCTCCGGGGGAAGGTATTTGGCCAGATGCCCATCGTCCTACCGGGTGAGGATCGTCACGCGTTGCGCGCTGGTGCGGGCGAAGACTTCGGGGTTGTACATGTCCTCAACCTGGCTGGCTGGCAGCACGTAGCTGCCCGGGGTGATCGCGCGCACGACATAGGCCACGCGCATCAGGCGGCCGCGCTTGGTCGATTCGTCGTACCACCACGGACGCCAGCCCTGCGGCCAGTCGCGCGAGCCGAACTCGAAGGCGGCGAAGAAGCGATCGTCGCGCGCCTCGGTCGAGGACGGCTTGCCGAGCTTGGCCATCCAGCGGTACTCCTCGGTCAGCACGCTCTCGATCTCGAAGCCCGCGGGCAGCAGATCGAGCAGCGCCATCTCGTGGTAGACCTGCGTCGTCGAGGTGATGTCGATCATCACCACGATGCGATCGTTCTGACGCACGCGCGACAGATCGGCCATGCCGCCATCGAGCGTGCGGAACTCGCGCTCGATGATCACGTCCTTGCCGTCGGCCGGCAGCGGTTGCGCCGGCACGCCGCGCGCCGAGACCATCGCCCAGGCATGGCCCGAGGCGACGTTCTTGATCGTGAAGCCACGGGCCAGGCCGGCGGCATCGACGTTGTAGGCGACGGTGCTCGCGTTCGGCTTGACCTCCTTGCCATCGACGATCAGGTCGAGCGGACTGGCGCCCTGCAGCTCGGCGGCGCTGGCCAGGAGCATCCAGGCCTTTTCCTGCGTCGTCGTGTTCTGCACGCTGATGCGGGTCTGGGCCGCGAGCTGCGTCGTCAGACGCTGCGCCTGGGCGCGCTGGCCGATCTCTGGCGCCAGCGCGACGAGAGCTGCCACGTCACGCAGCGGCGTGCCGTAGTAGTCGTAGTCCGGCCGCTTGCCGACATTGTCGAGCGCGATCTTGAACGCCGCTTCGGCACGCCCACGCTCGCCGACCAGCGACAGCGCCGCGGCGAGATGGGCGTGCGAGAGCGCGCCGGTCATCTTGTCCGTCGAGGTGTCTTGGAAGTAGCGCACGCGGCCGGCGTCGGAGAGACCGGCGCGGCCCAGCAGGTACCAGGCATAGGCCTGGGCGTTGGGCGCCATCTGCGGGGCGTAGCGCTGCATCCATTGCAGCGAGCGACGCAGCTGCGCTTCGGGCACGACGTAGTTCTTGTCGCGCGCGCGCAGCAGGAAGTCGATGCTGTAGACCTGCAGCCACTGGTCGGCCGGCCCGCTATAGACGCTCCACATGCCGAAGCCGCCGTCGAGCATCTGCCGATCGAGGATGCTGTAGACCGCCTCCTGGATGCGGCGCGGGATCGCCTTGTCTTCCTTGATGCCGCCCAGCCAGGCGACGTCGTTGAAGTACAGCAGCGGCAAAGCGCGGCTCGTGGTCTGCTCGAGGCAGCCATAGGGGTAGCGATCGAGCGACTGCAGCAGGGCGGCGACGTCGAAGGTGCGCGTGCTCGACAGTGCCACCGATGCAGAGGCGGTGCCCGGCAGGAAGCCGCTCAGCAGCTCGCGGTCGATACGCAGCTCGCTGCCCGAGGCGATCTGCTCCATCGACTGGCGGGTCACCGGCGCTTGCGGGGCGCGGGTCTCGATGTCCCAGGTGCGGGTCACCGAGAAATTGCCCGGACCCGTGATCGCCATCGTGACCGAGCCGAGGCCGACCTGGTCGCCCGCGACCGGCACCACGAACTGCTCGCGACGGCCGGCGGCGAGCGTCACGACGCGCGTGTCCTCGCCGGTCAGCACGATCGAGCCCGTGGTCGAGACCTTCACCGTGTACTCGCCGGCCTGGCCCTCGACGTTGTGCAGCGAGATCGTCGCCTGGCTGCGATCGCCGGGGGCGAGGAAGCGCGGCAGCACGAGGTCGCTGGTCAACGCGTCGCGCACGAACATGCGGCCCTCTGTCGAGCCGACGCGACTCTTGTCGTAGGCCACGGCCATCAGGCGTAGCTGGCCGCTGAAGTCGGGCACGTCGAACTTGATCTGGGCGATGCCGTCGGCGCCGACCTTGACGATGCCCGAGAACAGCGAGACCACCTTGATCGGCACGACCTCCAGGCCGACGCCGCCCGCGGCGTCGCCGCCTTCGCGCAACCGGCCCACGCTATCGGCCTTGTCGTCGAGCAGCTTGCCGTAGTCGTCGCGCATGTAGACGCCCAGCATGCGCTTGCCGAAGTAGTACTCGACCGGCTTGGGCGAGCGGAAACGCGTAAGCTGCAGGATGCCCTCGTCGACGGCGGCGAGGGTAACGAACACCTCGTTGCCGCCGGCATTGGCGACCTTGACCGGCAGGGTGACCGACGTGCGCGGCCGGATGCGCTCAGGTGCATCAACTGACACCTGCAGCGAACGCGTGCCCGGATCGATGCCGAGCCAGGCCAGGCCGACGGCGCGCACCGGCGCACGCTCGACGCGGTTGAGCGGGCGGTAGGCGGTGACCAGCGCATAGGCGCCGGCGCCCCAATCGGCCTTCACCGGCACCTCGATCGTGGTGCCGGCGGCGGCGACCTGGATCAGGCGCGATTCGACGATGCGGTCGTTGGCGACGACCAGCAGCGCTTCGCCATCGAACGGCGCCTCGACGCGCAGCTTGGCGACGTCGCCGGGCGCGTAAGCCGTCTTGTCGGCGCTGACGGCGGCGGTGTCGGGCGTGTCCTTCTTCGACACCTCCGCACCCCAGCCGGCGTAGAAGCGATAGACCGTGCGGTTCTCGCCATCGGTGAGGATCAGGCGATAGCCGCCCCACTGCACCGGATGGCGGATCGTGGCGGATTTGCCTTCCTCGATGTCGAGCGTGCCTTGGGCGACGACGACATCCGTCGCGTATTCGCGCCAACGCCAGTTGTTGTTGTCGTCGCGGTACCACTGGAAGCGACGATTCTCCTTCACCAGGCGCCATTCGACGCCCTTGGCGGCGATGCGGGCGCCGTCGGGGTTCAAGGTGATGATCTCGAAGCCGGCTTCGCGGCCTTCCTCGGCGCTGGCGCCGGAGAACAACGGCTTGGCGCCGATGTAGAGGTTGCGCAAGCGCACCGGGATGGTGAGCTGGTCGCCGGTGGCGCGGCCGCCGGGCTCGAGCACCGACACGCGCAGCTCGCCCATCATGGGTGCCATCGGCACCTCCTTCAGGGTCACCGTGGTGCGGATCGTCGCGCGGCCACGCTCGTCCATCGCCGCGAGCTCGAGCTTCTCCAGATCAGGATTGATGCGCTCGTCGACGTCGCCGAAGCGGAAGCCCGGTTCCTTGGGGAAGGGATTGGCGTCGGCCTTCACCGTCAGCTCGGCCTCGCCTTCGAGACCGGCGGCCGGCGCGCCGTAAAGGAAGTCGGCGGCGACATCCACCTGGAAGGTGGTCGCGGCCTTCAGCACGGTGTTGCTGGTCGAAATCTGCACCTTGAGCTTCTGCGGGATGAAGTCCTCGACGCTGAACTCGACGCGGCTGACCGGGTCGGCCTTGGGATCGAGATAGGCCGCGACCGACCACTTGCCGCGCCGCGCGCTGCGCGTGAGCTCGACCGGGAAGTGCAGCCCGCCGGCGCCCTGCGCCTGCAGCGCCTGGCGACGGAACTCCACGCCGTCGGGGCGGCGCACGATCATGGTCACCGGCACGCCTTCGACGGCGTTGCCGGCGCTGTCGCGCATCAGGGCCATGACGTTGACCGTCTCGCCGGGGCGATAGATGCCGCGATCGGTGTAGATGTAGCCGTCGACCGGGCCGGGCGTAGCGCGACCCTCGACGCCGCGATCGGAGAAGTCGAAGGCGGCCTTGGTCAGGTCGAGGTGGTTGAAGTCCGAATGGGACTTGTCGAAGGCCATCAGCGAGATCGGCTCGATCGCACCGGTGCCTGCGAGCAGGCCGCCAGGGAACACCACCTTGCCCGACGCATCGGTGGTCATGCGCGCCAGCTCATCGTTGTTGCGCGCGATCAGCGACAGCTCGATGCCGGCCAGCGGCTGCGCGGTGTGCAGCGAGCGCACGAAGATGGTCAGGCCGTCGCGGGCGTTGAAGCTGGTGATGCCGATGTCGGAATCGAACAGCCACTGGGCGGCGAAGCGCTGCTCGTAGCGCTGGTCGTTGTCGTCGGACAGGATCTGCTCGAGCGAGCCGTCGGCGGCGTTCCAGGCGACCACGACATAGGCGCCGGGCTTGTAGTCCTTGACCATCTCGCGAATCGGGATCGCGGTGGTGACTGATGTGTTCTGGACGTTGCGCACCTCCATGCTGCCGGTCCACACCAGCGCACCCTGCGAGTCGCGGAAGGTGTTGAGGTTCCACGGCGTCATCACCTTGCGGTCGCTGACGTCCTCGTCGTCCGACGAATCGGAGAAGGCGCTCTTGCTCAGGCGCGGCAGCAGGCGCTCGCCGATGCGGTACAGCGCGATGTTGACCTTGGAGATGTTGATCGTGGTGACCGGCAGGCCGGCGCTCGACTGGCGCGGCAGGATGTAGCCCTTGCCGGCGAACGACACGACGGGCGGACGTTCGCCGAAGGCGACGTCGACCTTGTCCTCGGCGAGAACCTTGGCGCCGTTGGCGGCGGGCAGGCCCACCTTGACGGTGACGGTGTAGTCGACGCCGTAGGACAGGCCGCCCAGGCACAGCGCCTCGCGGGTGACGGTGACTGCGGCCTTGGTCTCGGGCTCGATGGCGATGAAGTCGGCGTATTTCACCCGGCCGGTGTCATCGAGCATCTGGCTGAAGTGCAGGCAGGCCTCGGGCGCGCCGCGATCGGCGCTGATCGTCGTGCGGGTGACGGCGAAGGGACGCGGCACCGGCGGCGGCGCGGGCTTGGGTGACGCCTGCGGTGCGGGCGCGGGTGCGGGCGCCGGCTGCGGCGCTGGAGCGGGCGGGGTGGCAACCGGCGGTGATGCCGGCTTGGGCGCTGCCTGTTGCTGCGGCGGTTGGGCCGGCGTTGGAGCCGGTGCAGGTGCAGGCGGCATCGCCGGCGCCGCGATCGGCGCGGGGGCCGGTCGATCGAGCGGCGCTTTCTCGTTGCCGATGGTGTAGCCGATCACGCCGGCCCCCAGCGCGACGGCGGTGAACAGGGCGACGAGAGTGGTGCGATTCATGGTCTCACCTGGCGAACGCGATCACGCCGCGCGGCGGTGCGCCGGCGGTCATGATGTGTGGATAATCGCGAGAACGGAGACGGGCCGTCGGTCAAGCCGACGCTCGGTCGCGCGCACATGGACGCTTGCATGACCCTGCCCATCGATTGCGATTCGACCCGACGCGGATCGATCACGCAAT
>JAFAZJ010000071.1 GCA_019239835.1 Alphaproteobacteria bacterium
AACCTTCGACCAGCATGAGGTCGACGGGCTCTAGCCGCGCCACCAGCTCGTCGAGTGTGATCTCGCCGCCGCTGCGGTTCTCGCGCATCAGCGCCCAGCGGAGATCGGAGGCGACCAGCACCTCGTATGCGCCGGCTTTGCGGTGACGCCAGGAATCCTTCCCGGGCTTGTCGACGTCGAAGCCGTGGTGCGAGCGCTTGATGGTCGAGACCTTGAGGCCGTGGCCGGCGAGCAGCGGCAGCAGCTTTTCGACCAACGTGGTCTTGCCGCTGCCGCTCCAGCCGACGATTCCCAACAAGCGCATCATGCCACCGTGATCAGCTTGGCTGCGCTGCCGGTGCGCGCCACGACGCGGCCGACAATCATTGCATTTGATGTGTCGCTGGCGCGTAGCTGGTCGACCAACGCGCTGGCGCGATCGGCGGCGATGCCGATCAGCAGGCCACCGGAGGTTTGCGGGTCGAACAGCAGGTCATAGCGGTCCGACGATTCGCGGCGATCGACTGTGCCGACCATAGTGACGTTCTCGGGCGCCAGCGTGCTGCGGGTACCGCGTGACATCACCGTCAACACGCCCGGCAGCGCCGGAAGCGCCGACAGCGAAATCTCGGCATCGATGCCAGACGCGCGCAGCATCTCGATCAGATGCCCGCCCAGGCCGAAGCCGGTGATGTCGGTGCAGGCAGTAGAGCCGGCCTCGCGCGCCGTCGTTGCAGCGCGCGCGTTGGAGATCAGCATCGAGCGGATCGCCGCCTCGATGTCGGTGCCGCGCGCGTCGCCGTTCATGTCGGCGGCGAACAGCGCGCCGGTGCCCAACGGCTTGGTGACGATCAGCGCATCGCCCTCGCGCAGGCCGCCCTTGCGCATCAGGCTGGTGATCTCGGCCGTGCCGTTAACCGTCAGGCCAATCGCCATGTCGGGGCCTTCGATGGTGTGGCCGCCGATCAGCACGGCGCCGGCGCGGTTGAGTTCCTCGACCACGCCGCGCAGCAGCTCGCCGAGGTCGCGCTCCTGCAAGGCGCCGCGCGCGTAGGGAATCACCGCGGTCATCAGAGCGCTGTGCGCCTGCGCGCCCTTGGCGAACAGGTCGGACAGCGCGTGCAGCGTGGCGACGCGGCCCAGGCGCAGCGGATCGTCGAACAGGGCCGGGAAATGATCGACGCTTTGCAGCAGCGCGCGGCCCGGCGGTACGAGAATGGCGCTGGTATCCTCGCCGTCGCGCACGCCGAGCGGGATGTCGTGGCGTTGCGGGATGTCGAGGCCGGAGAGCGCACGGCGCAAGGTCTCGGCGCCGATCTTGGCGCCGCAGCCGGCGCAGCGCATCAGCATCGGCGCTGCCATCGCCGCCATGTCGGGCATGGTCTTCTCCGGCAGATCGCCGTGCGCGGCCATGCGGCCACCGGGACGCAGCCGTTGATACATCGCCATCCAGCGCGTATCGATGCGCCGCTTCCAGCGCCACACCCAGTCACCCTCGAAAGAGATGCCGCCGCGCGATGCCACAGCGTGCTTGTCGCCGGTGGTGATCAGGCTGAGGAAGCGGCGCTGCGGTACGTAGGGCTTCAGCGTCTGATCCTGGGGCGCCAGCAGATTGTGCGCCAGGAACGGCCCTTCGCGCACGGCGAAGACGCCGGCCTTGGCCAGCGGCGATGAGTCGAACGCGGCGACGTCGCCGGTGGCGAAGACATTGGCGTGCGAGACCGACTGCAGCGTGTCGTTGACGCGGATGAAGCCCGACTTGTCGAGCGCCAGACCGGTGTCGGCGAGCCACGATGCCGGTGCGGCCTGCGTCACCCACACGGTCAGCGCGCTTTCGATCGTCTCGCCGCCGTCGAGCTTCACGGCGTCGGCGGTGACCTCCGTGACCGGCTTGCCCAGCACCACCGCGACGCCGCGCTGCTTCAACGTACGCATGAAGGCGCGGCGCACGCCGGGTGGATGCGTTGGCAGGATCTCCTTGTCGCCGGTGATCAACGTGAATCGTGGCTGCGTGCCGCCATCGCGCTTCAGCGCTGCCTGCATCGACAGGCAGAGCTCGACACCACCGGCGCCGGCGCCGACCACGACGATGCTCGCGGGCCGATTCGCATTGTCGCGAATCGCCGTCCAGCGTGCGAGGAACGCGGGTACCGGTTTCACCGGCAGTGCGTGGAGATCGGCGCCGGGAATACCAAGCGTCGCCGGTGATGAGCCGATATCGAGCGCGACGTGGTCGAACGCGACCGGCGCACGATCGGCGCAGATCACATGTTGCGCCGACAGATCGAGTCCGATCGCGGCGTCGTGGTAGAGGCGCGCGCCTGCGGCGCGGCACAGCGGCCGCAAATCGATATGCGCATCCTCGAAGCGATAGTGACCGGCGATGAGTCCCGGCAGCATGCCCGAGTACGGCGTGTCGAGCTCGCGTGCGATCACGGTGAGGCGCACGTCGACTGGCCGCTTCATCGCCGCGCGTCGCAGCACTTCGACGTGTGCATGCCCGCCGCCCACCAGCACGATGTCGCGACTGAGCACATTTTCTTCAGCCATCTCTCACGCCGTTCCTTCACTCACTCGTGATGCCCCGTGGATTGATCCCCACGCTGCGCGGCGCACAGTTGTAGGCGGCAAATATGCGTCAGGCCCGCGTGATTTTTTCCTTGGGCCCTTGGAACTACGCAGTCGAGTGCACATTGACAATTATTGTGGGTTGCATGGAGTCGCGCATTTCAATGTAGGGAGGCGTTGATGAAACGGTTCCAGACGCTTCAGAGTGGTGATTTTACTGGTATTTTCGTCCTGCCGTCACCGCACGGCAACGGCTTGATTCATCAAGAGGAATACGACACTCAGGACGAAGAATTCCCGGCTAGTGCACGCCGTCTCAAGGGTTGGCTGGGGATGGCGCTGCAATCATCGGAGATCGGTCTGTGGGACTGGGATATCGCCACGAACCGTTTTGAAATATCGGACCACTGGACACAATCAATCGGCTTCGTCGGACTGCGTGCCGCGCCGTGCACGCTCGATGGATGGCTCGACCTTGTCCATCGTGAGGATGGGCCGGCTTGCGCACGCTTCGTCGCGGCTTTCGCGAGTGGTCGCGTGAGCAGTGAGCAGGTTGAGTTCCGGCTGCAGCGTCCCGATGGTTCGTGCGGCTGGTATCTCTGCCGCGGGCAATTGCTCGGCGAGGGTCATGCGATTGGGGTGTTGCTCGACGTGACCGCCAAGCGCGAGACACTGACACGGATGCTTCAAGTCGAACGCCTCGAGACGATCGGTCAGCTCACCGGTGGTCTGGCGCACGACTTCAACAATCTGCTGACGGTGATCCAGGGCAACATCGATCTGCTGGTCGACAACCTCGGCGAAGACGCGCTCAACGCGCCGATCATCGAGGAGATCAGCACGGTGATCGACCGCGGCGCGGCGCTGACGCGTCGCCTGCTGAGCCTCGCGCGCCAGGAGAGATCAGCGACGAGCCAGGTCGATTGCGACATGCTGGTCGCCGGCCTGCTGCCGTTGCTGAGCCACACGCTGGGTGGCCGCATCGCCCTGGAGACGGATCTCGCAGCCGGGGGCTGGGCGGTCGATGTCGACTCGCGCCAGTTCGAGAACGCGATCATCAACCTGGCGATCAACGGCCGCGATGCGATGCCGGATGGCGGCACGCTGACCTTGACGACTGAGACGGTACGGCTGAAAGCCAAGGACGTCCGCGCCGAGTACGGCGAGAGAGCGGGCGCCTATGTGATGGTGGCGGTCGCCGATACCGGCCAGGGCATGTCGCCGGAAGTGCTGGCCCGTATCTTCGAGCCGTTCTTCACCACCAAGGCGGAGAAGGGCACTGGCCTGGGCATTCCGATGGTCGCGCGCTTCGTTCGGCAGGCTGGCGGTCACATCCGCATCAAGAGCGCCGTCGGCGAAGGCACGACGATGCGTCTCTATATCCCTAAGTCTGTGGCGCCGAACTAAAGGCGCCAGGTTCGATATTATGTCTTAACAGCGAGCCCGGAGGGGAGCGGGCCGCAAATCACTGGGGCTATGAATTGGCTCAGGCGGCGGCGCGGTTGTTGCCACCATCATGCTGCATGTACTTCTGCACGAGCTCGACGGTGCGATCGGTGGCCCGTACCCACAGGCGGCGCGCATCGTTGGGATCGCGCTCCTTGGCGATGTAGCCGTCGCCCATCAGCTCGCCCAGGCGGCGCAGCGCCGTGGTCTGCGGCACGCCGGACGCCGCGCACAGCGCCGAGACCGGCACCTTCTGGCCGCTCAGGCGGGCGTGCATCAGCTCCATGATCATGTTCCAGCCGGGCTCGTCCTTGAATCCCTCGCCCATGATCTTCTCGCGCGCCACGCGGCCCTTGCGCTCGCGCAGCAGCCAGTGGGCCTGCGAGGCGACCGTCGTCTCCGGTGTCTCGGTCTCGGGCGTCGCGACCGGCACGACGGCGCGGGCCGGCGCCGGCTCGGCCAGCAGCTTGGTGACGCGCTCGGCGACCTGGCGCGGGCGGACCGGCTTGGTGAGGAAGTCGCTGGCGCCGATGCGCAGCGCGGCGACGGCGAGGTCGATGGTCGCCTGGCCGGTCATGAACAGCACCTTCAGCGGCTGCTCGGTGGCGTGCGAGTGGGCGAGATCGATGGCGAATTCGATGCCGGACATGTCGGGCATCCGGATATCGCTGATGAGCACCCTGATGCTCTCGTGACGATCCAGCATCTCGCGGGCGGCGGCGATGTTGGTCGCCGGCACGGCCGGGATGAAGTTGCGGGTGAGATACCGGGCGAGCTCCTGGGCGCAGACCACCTCGTCGTCGAGGACCAGAGCTACCGGGTTCGCAGGTTCGTTTTCGCTGTGTATCGACATGACTATGCCCCACTGATCAAAAAAATATGCCGACTGGACGAAGCAAAGATGGAATCACTCGCGACTGCACGCCATGCGAGAAATGTCCAAACTGAATGAGACCCCCGTGAGTCCTTGATTCACCGTCGATTCGGAGCGATTGCGACGGGTGGCACTTGCTGCGGCAGTCCCCCAGAATCATGTCGAGTGAAGCGAAACGAGATCCGGCAAGGGCCTCGAATCGTTGAAGGAATCGACCAGTTTCAAGGACTCTTTCTGCGGTACCGCTGCGGCACGGTCTGATCGGTCCAAAAGCCGATGCGGCCGGCAATCGCGCCGTTGCGAGCGCCCGACTGCAAGCCGATGAGGGTGCCTGAGGGCGGCGATCGGTCCGTCTTGGCAGTGGCTTCACCCCGTGTCGGACCATCCTCGAATTGAGTGCAGGGGCGCGTGGGCATAGATGGAGGGCAGCCCAACCACACGGAGCTGCACGATGTCCTTCAGGTCTTCCGCTCTTCGCATCACGTCTGTGATCGCGCTGTCGTTCGCGGCGACTTCGGCGATCGCCGGCGAGCTTGTCGTCACGCAGGTCAGCGGCGACACCTTCCACTACAGCGTGGCGACGCCGCCGAATGGCAAGGTCGACGACGACCGCGCCAAGATCTTCAGCGACGCGCAGAAGCTGGCCACGGCGATGCACGCCGACGGCTACGCGGTCGTGCGCGAGAGCAGCCAGAACGTCGGCGGCTCGCTCGTGCGCCACGTCGACATCAAGCTCAATGGTGGCGCCCGCCGCTGATGTGAATTCGGAGACGATGAGCGGCCATCATTTCAGGCCGCTCACCGACCTCCGGTGACGGTGCCGACGCAATTTCCGCGTCCGTCCTCGCGCTTCGGCGGCGAGGAGCACCAGCAGGATTTCAAACAAAGGAATTTTTACCATGCGGATTCTCGGCAAGGCGCGTAGCGCGTTCGGATTGATCTCGGTTTGCTTCGGTCTGTTGGTCAGTGCCTGCGATAACTCGCCTGACCATCTTTCCATGAGTGGCGGCCAGCTCGACGCGATGTCGTACGCCGCGCAGCCCACCTCCACGAATATCCCCTCGGCCTCGCTGCTGGCGCCGACCTCCTGGAAGGCCGTCACCGTCGGTGCCGATCGTTCGCTGCCGCTGTACGACAACGCCGCCAGCGACATGGCTTCGCGGCTGCAGGCCGGCGGCGCACGCGTCTCGGTGCTGCAGGCATCCAACGGCAGCGCGCGGCGCGACAACATCCGCGGCGCGCTACGTGGCCTGGGCCGCCGCAACGGCGAGGCCTGCCTGGTGTTCGTCACCTCGCACGGCAACACCCGCGGCCTGATCTTCCAGGTCGAAGGCCGCAGCCTGAGCCCCAGCGACCTCGACAGCATGCTCGACGCCGAATGCGGCGACGCGCCGACGGTGCTGATCCTGTCGGGCTGCCACAGCGGCACCTACGTCACCTCGAGCCTGACCGCGCCCAACCGCATCGTCATCACCGCCTCGGCGCGCAGCCGCGAGTCCTACGGCGCCAAGATGACCGAGCGTCATGTCAACTTCGACCGCTGCATCCTGAAGGCGATGAACGAAGGCGCCGCCACCTGGGCCGACGTCTTCGCCCGCGCCAAGGCCTGCGCCGCCGAGCGCGAGGCGTGGCTGGGCGTCACGCCGTCCGACCCGCAGGCCTACTTCGGCCGCAACGTCGCGCAGCTGCGCGTGCCGGGCCGCTGATCGAGCCACCGTATTCCCCCCAACGCGGCACCGGGCGCCCCCGCGT
>JAFAZJ010000148.1 GCA_019239835.1 Alphaproteobacteria bacterium
GACGAGCTGATCCCGCTGGGCAAGGTCAAGGACTTCGCGCCCTACATCACCAAGATCAAGGCATCGGGTGCGCAGGCGCTGCTGACCGGCAACTGGGGGCCCGACATGAACCTGCTGATCAAGGCAGGCATCGATGCCGGCGTCGACCTTGGCTACTACACCTTCTATGCCCATCTCGCCGGCGGCGCGGTGGCGATCGGCCCGGGCGGCGACGGCAAGGTGCGCGCGGTGCAATCGTTCAACGAGAACATCGCGCCGGAAATCGGCAACGCCGAGACCGAGAAGTGGACCAAGGATTTCCGCGACAAGTTCCCGTTCGACTTCTACTCCGCGGGCTTCCGTACGATCTTCGAATACGTGCAGCTCGCCGTGACCAAGGCCGGCTCGATGGACGTGACCAAGATCGCCTATGCCATGGAAGGTCTCGAGCACAAGGACTTCCTCGGCTACGACTCGGTGATGCGCAAGGACGACCACCAGCTGATCAGCGAGTACTTCGTCGGCGTCTTCAAGAAGGGCGTGAAGTACGACTCGGAGAAGACCGGGTTGGGCTGGGCCACCGAGGCGACAATCCTCGCCAAGGACCTGATGCAGCCCACGACCTGCAAGATGAAGCGTCCGTAGCGATCTGAACCCCGACCACCGCCGGACCTCGTGTCCGGCGGTGGCGTCTTGGCATCACGGATTGCGGCCATGGAACTCATTATCGTCTCGCTGCTCAACGGCCTGGTCTACGGCATGCTGCTGTTCATGCTGGCCAGCGGGTTGACGCTGATCCTCAGCATGATGGGCGTGCTGAACTTCGCCCATGCCAGCGCCTACATGCTGGGTGCGTACTTCGCCTTCACCATCAGCCAGCACATCGGCTTCTGGCCGGCGCTGATCCTGGCGCCGGTCCTGTGCGGGCTGGTGGGCGCGGGCATCGAGATGTTCGGCCTGCGCCGCGTGCACAAGAACGGCCACATCGCCGAGCTGCTGTTCACCTTCGGCCTGGCGCTGATCATCGAGAAGGTGGTGCAGATGACCTGGGGCCTGATCCCGGTGCCGTACCGGGTTCCCGCCGGCCTCGATTTCACCCTGTTCAAGATCTACGGCACGAATTTCCCGGCCTATCGCGCCTTCATGCTGCTGATCTCGGCGCTGATGTTCGGCGCCATCTGGCTCGGGCTGACGCGCACCCGTATCGGCCTGGTGATCCAGGCTGCCTTGACCCATCCCGAGATGGTCGGTGCCCTGGGCCACAACGTGCCCAAGGTGTTCACCGGGGTCTTCGCCGCCGGCACGGCGCTGGCCGGCCTGGCCGGCGTGATCGGCGGCAACTACCAGGTCACCGAGCCGGCGATGGCTTTCACCATGGGGCCGATCGTTTTCGTCGTTGTCGTGTTCGGCGGGTTGGGCTCGCTCTCGGGATGCTTCATCGCCTCCTTGCTGATGGGGATGATCCAGACCTTCGCCGTGGTGCTCGATTACTCGCTGGCCGACCTGCTAAAGCACTTCGACGTGGTGGTGACCAGCACCACGCCGTTCCACGAGGTGTTGCTGGTGCCGTTGTCGCGGATCGGCGCCTTGCTGCCCTACATCCTGCTGGTGCTGATCCTGGTGTTCCGGCCGCGCGGCCTGATGGGGACCCGCGAAGCATGACGACGCAGAGCCTGCCGCGCGAGAACGTCGCGGCCAACGGTGGCACCGACCTGATGCGTCGCGTGCTGCCCTGGGTGATCGCGGTGGCGGTGATGCTGCTCGTGCCGTGGCTGTTCTACAACTGGAACACGGGCCGCCACTCCGGCTTCGTGCTCACGATGATGAGCGAGATCGGCCTGATGGCGATCTTCGCCCTGTCGTTCAACATGCAGATGGGCCAGACGGGCCTGCTGTCCTTCGGTCACGCCATCCTTTTCGGCCTCGGCGGCTACTGCACCGCGCACGCGCTGAACGGCGTCAAGGCCGGTACGTTCTGGTGGCCCTCCGAGCTGATCCCGCTGATCGGCGGCTTCGGCGGCCTGGCGTTCGGCATCGCCTTCGGCTGGGTCGCCACCAAGCAGCGCGCCACCGCCTTTGCCATGATCACCATGGGTCTGGGCGAGCTGGTGGCGGCTTGCGCGCTGATGTTCATGGGCTTCTTCGGCGGCGAAGGCGGCATCAGCACCGACCGGGTCACGAATACCAGCATCTTCAAGCTCGTCTACGACCTGTTTGGTCTGGACTACCGGTCGCTCGGCATCAACTACAGCACGCCGTGGCAGGTCTATTGCCTCGTGGTGGCCTGGGCGGTGATCGCCACCCTGCTGATGCGCCTGCAGACGCAGACGCCGCTGGGCCGCATCGCCAATGCCACGCGCGACAATTTCGAGCGCGTGCAGTTCGTCGGATACGACCCGGCGCGCGTGCGCTTCTACCAGTTCGCGCTGTCGGGCTTCTTCGCCGGCATCGCCGGCGGCCTGTACTGCCTGGTCTACGAGATCATCACCTTCGACACCGTGGCGGCGGCGAAATCGGCGACGGCGCTGCTGGCCGCCTATATCGGCGGCGCTGGCGGCTTCTTCGGGCCGATCCTCGGCACCATCCTTGTCGTGCTGCTGCAGAGCGGCGTCAGCCTGCTCAGCAATGCCTGGCTGCTTTATGTCGGTGTGCTGTTCATCGTCATGGTGATGTATGCGCCCGGCGGCATCATCGGCATCATCGCCCAGCATATTCCGATCGTGCGCATCGGCCGCATGAGCGAGCTGATCGTGCCCTACATCCGCGTCCTGCTGCCCGGCGTGCTGCTTGTCTTCGGCTTCGTGCTGCTGGTCGAGTTGACGTCATTCACCACGATCGGCGCGGCGCAGGGCAAGCATTTCAAGATCGGTATCTACGTCGTCGATCCGAACACCTTCCTGCCCTGGACCTTGGGCGCCGCCGCGCTGGTGCTCGGCGTGGTCTGGCTGCGCCTGGAGTCGCGCGTCTTCCGCCGCAAGTGGGACGCGCTGATCGAGGACGCCAAGGCCAAGGGGGCGATGCTGTGAGCGAGCTCGCCATTTCGCTGAAGGACGTGCGCAAGAGCTTCGGGCGCACCGAGATCATCCGCGGCGTCAACCTCGACATCCCGCGCGGCCAGCGCCACGCCATGATCGGCCCCAACGGCGCCGGCAAGACGACGATGTTCAACCTGATCAGCGGCCGCTTCCCGGTGACATCGGGGACGATCGCGCTCAACGGCCGCGCGACCGATGGACTCGCGCCGCAGGAGATCAATCGGCTGGGACTGTCGCGCAGTTTCCAGATCACCTCGATCTTCCCCCGCATGACGGTGTTCGAGAATATCCGTTGCGGATTGCTGTGGGCGCGCGGTTACCGCTATTCGTTCTGGCATTTGCTGGGCGGGCAGCGCGCGCTCAATGAGGAGGCCGACCAGTTGCTCGAGCGGCTGAACCTCCATACCAGGCGAAACGTGATGGCCGGCCTGCTGTCCTACGCCGAGCAGCGGGCGCTGGAGATCGGCATCACCGTTGCCGGCGGCGCCAATGTGATCCTGCTCGACGAGCCCACCGCCGGCATGAGCCACAGCGAGACCGACTACGCCGTCGCGCTGATCCGCTCGGTCACCGAAGGCAAGACCCTGCTGATGGTCGAGCACGACATGAGCGTGGTGTTTGGCCTGGCCGACGTGATCACCGTGCTGGTCTATGGCGAAATCATCGCCAGCGGCCCGCCGGCCGAGATCCGCGCCAGCAAGGCGGTGCAGGAAGCCTATCTCGGCACGGAGGCGGCGTGATGCTGGAAGTCAGCGAGCTGCACGCCTTCTACGGCAAGAGCCATATCCTGCAGGGCGTCGATTTGAAGATCGGGCAGGGCGAGATCGTCAGCCTGCTGGGCCGCAATGGTGTCGGCCGCTCGACCACCTGCAAGGCGATCATGGGGCTGGTGCCGCCGCAGGGCCGCGTCGTCTTCAAGGGCCGCAACGTCGCCGGCCAGCGGCCCGACCAGATCGCCCATGCCGGCATCGGCTACGTCCCTGAAGATCGCCAGATCTTCCCCGGCCTCACCGTGAAGCAGAACCTCGAGCTGGGGATGAAGCGCGCCAACAAGTTCGGCCGCTGGAACTTCGACGACATGTTCAAGCTGTTCCCCAATCTCGGCGAGCGGCGCGACAATGCCGCCGGCGTGCTGTCGGGCGGCGAGCAGCAGATGCTGACCATGTGCCGCACCTTGATGGGCGATCCCGACCTGGTGATCATCGACGAGCCCACCGAGGGCCTGGCGCCCAAGCTGGTCGAGCAGGTGGCCCAGCTGCTCGACGAGATCGCCAAGCGCGGCATCGCCATCCTGCTGGTCGAGCAGAAGCTCACCATCGCGCTCAAGATCTCGACCCGCCTCTACGTCATGGGCCATGGCCATATCGTCTTCGAGGGCAGCCCGGCCGCGCTGGCGGCCAACAATGCTGTGCGTAAGGAGTGGCTCGAGGTCTGACGGCACAGCCGACGGACGGGGGGGATAAGCTTGACCGGGCCTGCCTTGCCGCGATGTGACACGGGGGTTAAGGTCCGGGAAACCCCGGAGGGAAGCCCATGTTCAGCGGTTCGCTCGTCGCGCTCATCACCCCGTTCAAGGGCGGCAAGGTCGATGAGAAAGGCTTCGAGAACTTCGTGAAATGGCAGATCGAGGAGGGCACCGACGGCCTGGTGCCGTGCGGCACGACCGGTGAGTCGCCGACCCTCGATTACGACGAGCACAAGCGGGTGATCGACATCTGTGTGCAGACCGCCAAGGGCACCGGCGTGCCGGTGATCGCCGGCACCGGCTCGAACTCCACGGCCGAGGCGATCGACCTCACGCGGCACGCCAAGAAGGTCGGCGCCGAGGCCGCCATGCTGGTCGTGCCGTACTACAACAAGCCCACGCAGGAAGGGCTGTACCAGCACTTCAAGGCGGTGGCCGAGGCGGTCGACATCCCGATCGTGCTCTACAACGTGCCGCCGCGCACCGGCGGCGACATGCAGGTCGACACCGTGATCCGCCTGTCGAAGGTCAAGGGCATCGTCGGCATCAAGGACGCCAGTTACGACATGGCGCGCCCGACGCTCACCCGCATCAAGACCGGCAAGGAGTTCTGCCAGCTCTCCGGCGAGGACGCGAGCGCGCTGGGCTTCCTGGTGCAGAGCGGCGACGGCTGCATCTCGGTGACCGCCAACGTGGCGCCGCGCCTGCTGGGGCAGATGCACGACGCCTGGAAGGCACGCAAGATCGAGCAGGCGATCGAGATCAACGAGCGCCTGATGCCGCTGCACAAGGCGCTGTTCGTCGAGACTAGCCCCGGCCCGGTGAAGTACGGCGCCGAGCTCTTGGGCAAGGCGTCGGCCGAGATGCGCCTGCCGCTGGTCGAGCCGGGCGAGGCGACCAAGAAACAGGTGCGCGACGCCATGGTATTCGCCGGCCTGCTCAACTAGATAGTGGAACCGTCGTAACGGGCCGCGCCGGTTTCCTCCGGCGCGGCCCTGTTCATTCAGGACCTTTTCGTCTCGTCATGTCCCGCGCTCCCCGTACCGAAGACCGCATGGCCGCGCAGAATCGCAAGGCCCTGCACAACTATTTCATCGAGGAGCGCATCGAGGCCGGCATCCAGCTGACCGGCACCGAGGTGAAATCGTTGCGCGGCGGCCGCAGCCAGATCGTCGAGTCCTACGCCGCCGTGCAAAAAGGCGACCTGTACCTGGTCAACGCCTATATCCCCGAGTACCTGCAGGGCAATCGCAACAACCACGAGCCGCGCCGGCAGCGCCGCCTGCTGCTGCACCGCCGGCAGATCAACCGGCTGATCGGCGCCATCCAGCGCGAGGGCTACACGGTGGTGCCGCTGTCGGTCTATTTCAACGAGCGTGGCATGGCGAAGGTCGAGCTCGGCCTGGCCAAGGGCAAGAAGGAGCACGACAAGCGCGCCACCGCCGCCAAGCGCGACTGGCAGCGCCAGAAGCAGCGTCTGCTGAGGGCCCGATGATCCTGAGCGAAACGCAGAGCCTGATCCGCGACACCGCGCGGCAGTTCGCGCAGGAGCGCATCGCGCCTTTTGCCCGGCAGTGGGAAGCCGACGGCGCGATCCCGCGCGATGTGCTGAGCGAGATGGGCCGGCTGGGCTTCATGGGCATGACCGTGCCGGAGCGCTGGGGCGGCGCCGGTGCCGACGCCATCTCCTACGTTCTGGCATTGGAGGAGATCGCCGCCGCCGACGGCGCCGTCTCGACAGTGATGAGCGTCAACAACTCGCCCGACTGCGCGGCGCTGGTGGGCTACGCCAGCGATGCGCAGAAAGAGCGTTGGTTGAAGCCGCTGGCCAAGGGCGAGATGCTGGGTGCCTTCTGCCTGACCGAGCCGCACGCCGGCTCCGACGCCTCGAACCTGCGCACCAAGGCGGTGCGGCGCGGCGACGTCTACGTGCTCGATGGCGTGAAGCAGTTCATCACCTCGGGCCGCACCGCCGACATGGCGCTGGTCTTCGCCGTTACCGATCCGGCCGCCAACAAGCGCGGCATCTCCTGCTTCATCGTGCCGACCAAGACCAAGGGCTACCGCGTCGCCTCGGTCGAGAAGAAGCTCGGCCAACGCGCCTCCGATACCTGTCAGATCGCCTTCGAGGGCTGTGAGGTGCCAGCCGAGAACATGCTGGGCAGCGAAGGCGAGGGCTATCGTATCGCGCTGACCAATCTCGAGGCCGGCCGGCTGGGCATCGCCGCGCAATCCGTCGGCATGGCGCGTGCGGCCTTCGAGGCGGCACGCGCCTATGCTGGCGAGCGCCAGGCCTTCGGCACGGCCATCGTCAACCATCAGGCGGTGCAGTTTCGGCTCGCCGACATGGCGACGCAGATTGCTGCGGCGCGGCAACTGCTCCTGCATGCCGCCTCGTTGCGCGATGCCGGGGTGCCCTGCCTTACCGAGGCCGCAATGGCCAAGCTGTTCGCGTCGGAGATGGCCGAGAAGGTGTGCTCGGCGGCGATCCAGATCCACGGCGGCTACGGCTACGTCCAGGACTACATCGTCGAGAAGATCTGGCGCGACGTGCGGGTGGCGCAGATCTACGAAGGCACCAGCGACGTGCAGCGGCTGCTGATCGGCCGCTCGCTGCCGACCATCTGACAGCGCCTGCGACGCGGCAGTCCTTGTGATGGTCGGCCGCGTGCTATAGTCGCGGCTTACCCCATGCGTTTGGTCTCGCTCCTCGTCCTTGCCATGCTCTCGCTGGCGTCGCTGCCCGTGTTGGCGCAGCCGCCGTCCGGCGAGCCGCAGCGCGTGCGCCTGCGTATGCAGACCGCGTTCAATCCCGGCCTGTCGGTGCTGGGCGAGGGCGCGACCCACTTCGTCGATGCGGTCAAGGCCGCGTCCAACGGCGCGCTCATGCTGAAGATCGTCGAGGCCGGCGGGCGGGTGCCCAGCGCCGACCTGCTCGACGCGGTGGTCGGCGGCGAGCTCGATGCGGCGTTCACCTGGCCCGGCCACGCCGCGGCCAAGCTCTCGGCGCTCAATCTCTTCGCCTCGGTGCCGTTCGGGCCCAGCGTCGAGGAGTATGTCGCCTGGATGGTCGACGGCGGCGGCGATGCGCTGCACCGCGAGCTCTACGAGCGGCTCGGCGTGCACGCCATGATGTGCGGCATTATGGGGCCGGAAGCCGGTGGCTGGTTCCGCAGCGAGATCAGCAGCGTGGCCGATCTCAAGGGCCTGCGCGTGCGCTTCAGCGGCCTGGCCGGCGAGGTGCTGCAGCGCTTCGGTGCCGAGATCGTCAGCGTGTCCAGCATCGAGGTCTATCACAAGCTGCTGCAGGGCAAGATCGACGGCGCGGAGTTCTCGATGCCCTCGGTCGATCGCGCGCTCGGGCTGGAGAAGCTCGGCATGCTCTACTACTTCCCGGGCTGGCATCAGCCGGCCTCGCTGATCGACTTCTACATGCGCAAGGACAAGTGGGAGGCGCTCAGCCGGGAGCAGCGCGCGCAGATCGAGATGGCCTGCCAGTCGACGGTGCTCTACACCATGGCGCGCGCGCCGGCCGAGCAGGCCAAGGCGCTGGCCTATTTCCGCAAGCAGGGCATCTCGCTGCGCTTCTGGGCGCCCTCGACGCTCGAATCGTTCCGCGAGACCGCGGTCGACGTCATGCGCGAGCACGCCGAGAAGGACGCTGATTTCCGCCGCGTGTGGGAGCACATGCGCCAGTATCTCGACGGCCCGCGCGCCTGGCAGCGCCTGTCACGGCCATAGACGAATGGTCAGGCGCCGGGACCGGGACCGGGGCCCGTGGTCGGGCCGGGGCCTGGCGTGGTAACGGGGTTGGCGGGGTTATTTGGGATACCGCCGTCGCGCGTCGCAGGCACGCGCGGCAGCTCGGGCGGGCGCGGCAGCAATTCGTCGAGCGTGATGGCAGTGTTCAGACCCGCCAGTCGCCGACGATCCTTGGGCCGCAGCGTCTTGCCGAGGCTTCCGGGCTGCCCGGGAACGAGAATGTAGACGTCGCCCGGCGTGGTCAGCGAGACCGACTGGCCGTTGAGGCCGGTGAAGGTCAGCGCGCCCTCGACCAATTGCAGCACGACCTCGCCGTTCTCATAGACGATGACGTCGGCGATCGTGCCGCGCACGCCGATCGAGCCCGCCGGCGTGCGGATCTCATAGGCCCGGCTGGGCATGTTGCCCGAGATGAAGCGCAGCGCGCCGCGCGTCACCGATACCGCCGCGCCTGACGCGCCGCGCGCCGGGTCGTAGACGAAGCGATCGAGCGTGACGCGCGAATCGGGACCGACGTTCAGCACCGTCTCGTCGCGGAACAGCAGCTGGCTGCGCGAATCGACGCCGGTCTCGATGTTCTCGTTCTGGAAGACGCGATCGCCGGTCTTCAGGCTGCGCGCGCCCACCGAACCCTGCACGCGGTTGACGACCGACGAGGCAACGCCGATGTCGGTCTGCTGCGCCAGCGCCGCGCCGGAGAATGCGAAGCAGGCGAGGGCCGCGATCAGGATGGAACGGCGCATCTCTAGAACTCCACCACCATGGTTACCCCGGTGCGGTGGTTGTCGTGGCTGTGGCCGACATAGTTCGACCGCAGGCGGTCGTACTCGTAGTAGACGAACGTGGTGATAGCCTTGCCGAGAAATTCGGAACCAATAAGGCGGATGCCGGGAATCAGCCGGTAATCCTGGCGCGCGCCGAGATTGACCGGCGCCGCGGCCTCGAAGCCGTCGTACCAGCGGCCGCTGACGGTGAACTCCGGCGACAGGAAGATGCCGGAGAAGCCCAGCGCCGGCCCGGTCAAGGGCGCGATATAGGCGAGCCGCATGCCGGTCTCGAAGTAGGTCTCCTCGCCCGTCGCGGCCGCGCCCCAGTAGCGCACGGCGTAGGGCGTCAGATGCGCGGCATCGCCGGTGAAGGCCACGTCGGACGCCGAGAACTCCGCCTTGCCCGAGAACGAGTAGCCGTTGCGCTGCGCCAGCGACGGCTCGAAGCGCGTGCGGGCGACGCCCATGCGCAGGCGCTTGAGGTAGCCGACCGGGAACTCCGCCGTGAGCGCGAAGCCCAACGAATGGAACAGGTATTTATAGTCGGCGAGGCCGATCTCGCCGGCGATCGACGGCGAGATCATGATGCCATTCCAGACTGCGAGCATCGGGCCGGTCTCGAGCGAGCCGTAGTCGCCGTCGCGGTTGCGGCCGCGCACGTGGAAGTCGCCGAACAGCTGGGCGCGGCTGCGCCAGCGCATGTCGCCGATCAGGCGCTCGTCGATGATGCGCAGGCTGGCGTTGGCGTTGACGTCGGAACCGCCGCCAAGCTGCTCGGTGATCAGGGTGCCGGAATTCAGCTGGCGGGTCTGGTAGTCGGCATTGCTGTCGAACGCTACGCCGAAGCCGACGAGGATGCGCGTCGACGGCGGTTCGACCACCAGCTTCAGGCGCGCATACGCGGCCTGCGCCTCCGCATTACCGGGTGCCTGCTGCACGACGCGCTCATAGGCGGCCAGCGCCTTGCGTGGCTGGCCGGCGGCTTCTGCGGCCCGTCCATAGCGCATGTTGGCGGCGACGTCGGCCGGGTTGGCCATGACCTGTTCGAAGGCGGCCTGCAACTCGGCGTTGGCTGCGGCAGGTGCCTGGGCCATCGCCGGAAAGGCCGCCGGCGTCAACGCCAGCAGCAACGCGAACAATAAGCGGCGCATGGTCCGAAAGTGTCCCCCCAATCCCGTCTCAGGATCGCACGCAGCCCGCGCCGGTTCAACGCGTTCACTGGTGCGTACCACGCCCTTGCGCCGTCCGGCCAATCGGCGGAGACTTGCTGACAGTACGCCACGCCCATCGCATGTAGATGCCGGGCGCAGGCTTTTGGCCATCGGGGGATCGCGACGCGTCCCGGGTCAATGCCGAGACGGTGCGCGACTTCCTTGCGCCAAGCGAAGGGAGGAACGCGATGTTCGTTTCCGACATCCTCGCCTACAAGGGCAACCGCGTCGTCTCGGTCGCCCCGCAAGACAGCCTCGCTGCCGCCATCGCCACGCTGGCGGCCCGCCGAATCGGTGCGTTGCTGGTGCTCGACGCCGACGAGGCCATTGCCGGCATCCTGTCGGAGCGCGACGTGCTGCACGCGGTGGCGCGCGAAGGCGCCCAGGCCCTCAATCGTACGGTGTCCGAGGTGATGACCGGCACGGTCGTCACCTGCGATCCGGACGCCTCGATCGAGCAGATCATGGAGACCATGACCGAGCGCCGGTTCCGCCACCTGCCGGTGGTCCAGCAGGGCCGGCTGTGCGGTATGATCTCGATCGGCGACGTGGTGCGGCTGCGGCTCGAGGAACAGCGCCGCGAAGCTGACGCGCTGCGCGAGTACATCACCGCCGCCTGACCAGATCCGGTTCTGGCCATAAGGAGGCGTGGCGTCGGTCGACGCCGCGAAACCCGTGCACGGCGCCATGCCAGTGCAATCAAATCATGGAAATTCAGCTCAGAGATTTGTTCAACTTTGCGTCCAGGTGTCGTTTTTTGAACGCTGATTCCGCTGGCAAATTGGATGGAATTTCAGTGGACATTGACGGCGATTCATTGATATTTTTCAGCCTGTTATTGGGAAAATATCAGGGATGGTGATAAATTCCCGTTAGTTCGTTATATTGATGTTAATTCTTCGCAAGCCGTGATAATATCTTAGTCAGGCTGGAAATACGGGGTGGGCTTTTGTCCGTCCTGTGAAGTGTTCGGGGATGCTGAAGATCAACCTTCTTGGCGGCTGCCGCCTTCTCGCGTCAGACGGTACCGACGTTACGCCCCGAGCCCGCAAGACGCGCGGCATGGTCGCGTTCTTGGCGCTCGCGCCGGGTGGCTCGGCGACGCGCGAAAAGCTCGCGGGCTTGTTGTGGAGTGACCGCCAGGAGGAGCAGGCACGCGGCAGCTTGCGCCAGAGCGTCACTGAATTGCGCGCCGCCTTCCGCGGCCGCGACGAGGAGGCGCTGCAAGTCGATCGCGACTCCCTGCATATCCGTCTCGACAAGGTCTGGATCGACGCGCGTGAGCTGGAGCGCCTGGCCGTCGGCACGCCCGAGGAACGCCGCCAGGTGATCGCGCTCTACGGCGGCGACTTGCTGGCCGATATCGGCTCGATCGGTGGCCCCTTCGACGACTGGTTGTATTCGGAACGCGCTTTCCGCCGCGACACCGCGCTCAACGCCATGGCTTCGCTGTTGCGCGAGCGCCTCGCCGCCAGCGACGTCACCGACGCTGAGTCGATCGCGCGGGCCGTGCTGACCATCGATCCGGCGCACGAGGAAGCGCATCGTGCGGTGATGGAGTCGTATGCGCGCCGTGGTGATAAATCCTCGGCGCTGCGCCAGTTCCAGATCGCGACGGAAACGCTCAAGCGCGTTCTCGATGCCAAGCCGGGCCCGGCGACCGTCACACTCTATGAGCGCATCAAGGGCGACCGGTTGACCGGCGAAAGCGGCGGGCCTGCGTCACCCGGCTCCGACGAAATGCTCGATGCCGATGACGCGCATGCCGTGCAATTGTCGGTGGCGGTGCTGCCGTTCCGCAATATCGGTGGCGATCCCACGCAGGACTATCTGGGCGATGGTCTCGCCGACGAGATCGTCGACGGCCTGTCGCGCTTTCGCTGGCTCTCGGTGATCGCCTCAGGCTCGACCGGCATGTATCGCGGCATCGATGCCGACCCGCGCGACGTCGGCCGTCGTCTGAACGTACGCTACGCCGTCGAGGGCGCCGTGCGGCGCAGTGCGGAGCGCGTGCGCATCGCCGTGCGCCTGGTCGATTGCGACGATGGCCGCACCGTGTGGTCGGACATGCGCGTTGCCTCGTTCGCCGAGGTCTTCGAGCTCGAGAACGAGATCGTGCGCGAGATCGTCGGACAGCTCGACCCCAAGTTGCTGCAGGCCGAGATCGATCGCGCGCGCCGGCGTCCGCCGGAAAACCGCAACGCCTACGATAACGTCTTGCGCGCGGTGCCACTGCTGTACCAGGCCAATGGCGAGTCGTTCCGCATGGCCGGTGAATTCCTGCGCCGCGCCCTGGTGCTGGATCCCGAGTATGCCCGTGCGCATGCCTGGATGGCCTTCATGCACGTCTTCGAGATCGGCGAGGGCTGGGCCAAGGACAAGCAGGCCGCCATCGAAGGCGCCGAGAAGCACGCGCGCCTCGCGGTCGAATGCGATCCCGACGACGCGATGGCGCTGTCCTTCGCGGGCCACGTCGAGGTCTTCGTTCATCGCAACTACGAAGCGGCCGAGCGGCTGCACAACCGGTCGCTGGCGATCAATCCCAATTTCGGCTGGGGTTGGGCGTTCGGCGCGCTGCTGTGCAGCTATCGCGGGCGCCCGGAAGAGGCGTTCGAGCGCTTGGAGCGCTACCGTCGGCTGTGTCCGTTCGACCCCTTCGTGTACTTCTGGGAGACGGTCAACGTTATCTCTCTGGCGGTCGCGCAGCGCTACGAGGATGTGATCACTGCCGCGCAGCCGATCCTGGTCGACCGGCCGAATTTCGCCGCTGTCCTGCAGCCGCTGATCGTCGCCTTTGGCCATTTGGGCCGGCCTGAGGAGGCCAAACCCTACGTCGAGCGCCTGCGTACGCAGGTGAGCCAGGTGACCATTTCGTTCTATCGCAAGAATTACCCGCTGGAGCGGGAAGAGGACCTGAATCACTACCTTGAGGGTCTGCGAAAGGCTGGTGTCCCGGAAGAATGACGCATTGACGATGCTTTGACGGAACCGGAAGCGTGTTTTGACGATGAAAATACACCGTTGAGGGAAAGTGGGTGCGGGCAAAGAGGTCCCATACGCCGGGGGGTGTGTGGACAAACCTTTTGAGGCACCACTTTCGATGAGGAGAGTCCGATGATCGCTGTGATGATGGGCGGCATGTCGCCGCTGTTCGTTGAGGAAGTCGAAGTCGAGCTGGGCGGCATGTCCCCCGTGTTCGGCGAGACCGTTGACGTGGAGATGGGTGGCATGTCGCCGCTCTTCGTCCAGATGGGTGGCATGTCGCCGCTCTTCGTCGAGATGGGTGGCATGTCGCCGCTCTTCGGCGAGACCGTCGAGGTCGAGATGGGCGGCATGTCGCCGCTTTTCATCTGATACATCTAGTGGTGTGAATTTGAAGTGATGCGCCACTACACCTAGGTGTAAGCGCATCGCTCGTTTCCCTCACACCGCTAAATGGTAGGGTAAGGGCGAGGGCAGCCTGAGGGCTGACTCGCCTTTTCTCGTTTTTGTACCGCGTCGAGGTGGGGCGATGGCGAGCGATAAACCGGCGATTCCCGAGAAGCTGATCACCTTCTATCGCTTCATTCCGACCGCCCGAAAGCCGATCCGCGCCGATGCGTCCGCCGGCGGCACCATCCCAACCCGTTCTTTCCGCTATTGCGAGCCGATCCGCACGGCCTCGTCCTTTGGCTGGTATTTCTTCCCGCCGATGGATTTCGGCCTGCTCTGGGACGGCTCCGACGTGCTCTGGAGCCATTCCGGGCAGCCCGAGTGGAAGCCCCTGGCGCGCCAGCATTTCCCCAACTTTGCCAAGCACTTCGATGACAAGGCGCCGGCCGACTGCAAGGGCTACGCGGTGCCGTTCCTGGGCGCCATGCCGGAGCCCGGCATCGTCAACATCTGGAGCGGCTGGGTGGCACGCTCCGCGCCCGGCTGGAACACCCTGATCCGCCCGATCGCCAACCTGCCGCAACCCGGTGGCTGGGAAAACTTTGAGGGCGTGGTCGAGACAGATCGTTGGTTTGGCCCGCTTTTTGTGAATATCCGCCTGCGCCGCACGGGCGTGCCGATCCTGGTGCGCCGCGAATTGCCGCTGTTTCAGGCCCAGCCGCTGCCGCGCTGGCTGTTCTCCGACAAGCTGTTCAACGCCTTCGACGTCGTGGGTACCCTCGACGAGCTCACGCCGCAGGACTGGCAGGACTATCGTGAAACCGTGGTCCTCCCCCAGAGCAAGGTGAACCGCAAGCTGGGCGACTACGCCAAACGCACCCGCAAACGCGGGAAAAGCGAAGGAGAATCAGGCTCCGGTCAGCCGGACGAGGCCTGAAAAGCACTTCTCCACAGGGGCTGGCGAGATATCCACACACGCGCCGATTTCGGAAACGTTCATTCTGAACCTAATTTTTTTGTGGGTCGTTAGAGCGCCGCAAAAGACCCCGTAAACGATCCTTTGACGAATACTGCGTGTCCAGTGATGAATCATTGGACTCGCGTAGGTAGAACGACCCAGAGCCCGCTTGGTCGCGGCCCATCGCCGGGCTAGTTTCCGGCCCGGTTCGTCCTCCGTCCGGGTCCCGCCGATGTCCGTCCTGCGCTCGCAAATCGACGTCCGATCGGCGTCGTACAAGGCCAACCGCGAGGCCATGCTGGCCCAAGTGGCCGACCTCCGGGCCAAGGTCGATGCCGCCAGGCTGGGCGGCGGCGCGGAATCCCGCGACCGCCACGTAAAGCGCGGCAAGCTGCTGCCGCGCGAGCGCGTGCGCACCCTGCTGGACCCCGGCGCGCCCTTCCTCGAGCTTTCCCAGCTCGCTGCCCACGGCATGTACGACAACCGGGCGCCCGCGGCCGGGGTGATCACCGGCATTGGCCGGGTGTCCGGCGTCGAATGCGTGATCGTCTGCAACGACGCCACGGTGCAGGGCGGCACCTACTACCCCATGACGGTGACCAAGCACCTGAGGGCCCAGGAAATCGCCCTGGAGAACCGTCTGCCCTGCATCTACCTGGTCGATTCCGGCGGCGCCAACCTGCCCAACCAGTCCGGGGTTTTCCCGGACAAGACGCATTTCGGCCGGATCTTCTACAACCAGGCCAACATGAGCGCCCTGGGCATCCCCCAGGTCGCCGTGGTCATGGGCTCCTGCACCGCCGGGGGTGCCTACGTGCCGGCGATGAGCGACGAGACGGTAATTGTCCGTAAGCAGGGCACGATCTTCCTGGGCGGCCCGCCGCTGGTGAAGGCGGCGATCGGCGAGGTGGTGAGCGCCGAGGAGCTGGGTGGCGCCGATGTGCACGCCCGCCAGTCCGGCGTCGCCGACCACTACGCGCTCAACGACAATCACGCTTTGGGCATCGCCCGGCGCATCGTCGCCAACCTGAACTGGCGCAAGAGCCCGCCGGTGGCGCTCGACATGCCGCGCGATCCGCTTTACCCGGCGGATGAGCTCTATGGCGTAATCCCCACCGATACCCGCATTCCCTACGACGTGCGGGAGGTGATCGCCCGCCTGGTCGACGGCAGCGAGCTCGACGAGTTCAAGGCACTCTACGGCACCACCATCGTCACCGGCTTTGCCCGCATCATGGGCTACCCAGTTGGGATCCTTGGTAATAACGGCATCCTGTTCAACGAATCGGCGCTCAAGGCGGCACACTTCATCGAGCTCTGCGGACAGC
>JAFAZJ010000170.1 GCA_019239835.1 Alphaproteobacteria bacterium
GCTGCCATCGCCGTAGGCGGGCTCGCCGCTTGCGTTCCGTATCAGGATGGCTACGCGCCCTATTCGGGCGGCTACAATCAGCCGGCCTATGGCTACGGCCAGCCGGCTTATGGTCAGCCGGCCTACGGCGGCTACAACCAGCCGTACTACTCGGCTCCGGCGCCGACCTACGTCTATAACAACCCGCCGCCGCGGCCGACCTACGTCTACAACAACCCGCCGCCGCGTCCGACCTATGTCTACAACAACCCGCCGCCGCCGCCCCCGCGCGATCGCAACCGTGACGGCGTTCCCGACTGGAAGCAGCGCGACCGCAACCACGACGGCGTCGCCGACTACAAGCAGCGCGACCGTGATCGCGACGGCATTCCCGACTACCGCGATCCGGACCGCGGCCGCGGCTGGAGCCGCTAAGCCCGACCGGCCCGGAGGCTCCGCGACGGCAGGCTCGTCCGTCGCGGAGCAATCCCGGCTTTTCCAGGGGGCTGCGTGCTGATCCGCGCTTGCCTTGACCCCCTGCACCCCCCTCCGTATGTTTGCTGCGATGCAATGCCGTCGCGAGAAGGCGGCTCCCGCCGCCATCGGGGAGCGAATTATCGGCCCGGTCCGCTGACCGGCGGCCGGGTTTTGCGTTGTTCCCACCGTGCTGCGCCTTAATCGCGCCGCGACGTTCCCTGACATATCTGTCCGACGAGCCACGCCGTGACCGCCGACTACCGTTCCACCGTCTTCCTGCCTGAGACCGATTTCCCGATGCGCGCCGGCTTGCCCAAGAAGGAGCCGGAGCTGCTGGCGTTCTGGGCCAAGCTCGGCCTGTTCGAGCGCCTGCGCGCGCAGTCCAAGGGCCAGGAGAAGTTCATCCTCCACGACGGCCCGCCCTACGCCAATGGCGACATCCATATCGGCACGGCGCTGAACAAGATCCTCAAGGACGTGGTGACCAAGAGCCAGCAGATGCTGGGCAAGGACAGCCACTACGTCCCGGGCTGGGATTGCCACGGCCTGCCGATCGAATGGAAGATCGAGGAGGAGTACCGGCTCAAGAACAAGGACAAGGACCAGATCCCGATCAACGAGTTCCGCCAGCAATGCCGCGCCTTCGCCGAGCACTGGATCGGCGTGCAGCGCTCGCAGTTCAAGCGGCTGGGCGTGATCGGCGACTGGGACAATCCCTACTCGACCATGGCCTTCGAGGCCGAGGCGGTGATCGTCGCCGAGCTCGGCAAGTTTCTGATGAATGGCGGCCTCTACAAGGGCGCCAAGCCGGTGATGTGGTCGGTGGTCGAGAAGACGGCGCTGGCCGAGGCCGAGGTCGAGTATCACGACCACAAATCGGTGACGCTGCATGCGCGCTTCCCGGTGCGCAAAGCCACGCGGCCGGAGCTCGAGGGTGCCTCGATCATCGCCTGGACGACGACGCCCTGGACCATCCCGGCCAACCGCGCGCTCGCCGTCGGCGCCGACATCGACTACGGCGTCTACACCGTCGAGTCCTGCGCCGAAGGCTCCAGCGCGAAACCGGGCGAGAAGTTGGTCTTCGCCACCGCGCTGAAGGATGAATTGCTGGCCGCGGCCAAGATCATCGACGTATCGCGCGCCGCGAGCCTGAAGGGCAGCGATCTCGTGGGCACCACCTGCGCCCATCCGCTGGCGTCGCTCGACAAGTTCTATGGGCGCGACTCCGAGGTCTTCCTCGGCGACTTCGTGACCATCGATGCCGGCACGGGTGTCGTGCATATCGCGCCCAGCCACGGCGCCGACGACTTCGAGCTGGGCCGCAAGAACGGCATCCCGGCCGAGGACTATGTCGCCGACGACGGCACCTACTTCCCGCGCGTGGCATTGTTCGCCGGCAAGCGCGTCTATACCGAGACGGGCAAGCCAGGCGATGCCAACGGCGCGGTGATCGCGCGCCTGGCCGAGGCCGGCACCCTGCTCGCGAAAGGCTCGCTGACCCACTCCTATCCGCATTCCTGGCGCTCGAAGGCGCCGGTGATCTTCCGCTGCACGCCGCAATGGTTCATCGCCATGGATGAGCCGATCCAGGGCATTCCGGGAACCCTGCGCGAGGTCGCGCTGAAGGCGATCGACGATACACGGTTCGTGCCGCCGGCCGGTCAGACGCGGCTGCGCTCGATGATCGAGCAGCGGCCCGACTGGTGCGTGTCGCGCCAGCGCGCCTGGGGTGTGCCGATCGCCGTCTTCGTCGACAAGGAGACCAGCCAGCCGCTGCGCGACCAGAAGGTGATGGACCGCATCGTCGAGGCGTTCCGCAAGCAGGGCGCCGATGCCTGGTTCGAGAACCCGCAGCGCTTCCTCGGGCCCGACCACGATCCGGCGCGCTATGAGCCGGTGATGGACATCCTCGATGTTTGGTTCGACTCGGGCTCGACGCATGCCTTCACGCTGGAGGGCCGGCCGGACCTGAAATGGCCGGCCTCGCTCTATCTCGAGGGCTCCGACCAGCATCGCGGCTGGTTCCACTCCTCGCTGCTGGAGAGCTGCGGCACACGGGGACGCGCGCCTTATGATGCGGTTCTCACCCATGGCTTCACCATGGACGAGCATGGCCGCAAGATGTCGAAGTCGCTGGGCAACACGATCGCGCCGCAGGACGTTTGCGACCAGTTCGGCGCCGATATCCTGCGTCTATGGGTGGTCGGCTCCGACTATGTCGAGGACCAGCGCATCGGGCCGGAGATCCTCAAGCTGCACGCCGATGCCTATCGTCGGCTGCGCAACACGCTGCGCTATCTGCTGGGCAATCTCAGCGGCTTCGGCGAGGCCGAGCGCGTGGCGCCCAAGGACATGCCCGAGCTCGAGCGCTGGGTGCTGCACCGCATGGCCGAGCTCGATGCCGAGTTCCGCCAGGCCGTCGAGGATTTCGATTTCCATCTGATCTCGACGTCGCTGCACAATTTCTGCGCCGTCGATCTGTCGGCGCTGTACTTCGACATCCGCAAGGACGCGATCTACTGCGACGAGCCCGACTCGCTGCGCCGCCGCGCGGCACGCACGGTGCTGGCCGAGCTGTTCTCGTTCATCACCGCCTGGCTCGCGCCGTTCGCCTGCTTCACCGCCGAGGAGGCGTGGCTGACACGGCCCAGCGCCAAGACCGACGGGCTCGAGGAATCGGTGCATCTGCGCACCTATCCGAGGATCCCGGCGGAATGGCGCGACGAAGCGCTGGGCGCGAAATGGCGCTCCGTGCGCGCGCTGCGCCGCGTCGTCACCGGCGCACTGGAGATCGAGCGCAACGCCAAGCGCATCGGCTCCTCGCTGCAGGCGGCGCCCAAGATCTACGCCTCGCGCGACTACGTGGCGGCGATGGCCGGGCTGGATCTCGCCGAGATCTGCATTGTCTCCAATGCCGAGCTGGTCGAGGCCGAGCCGCCCGCCGGCACCTTCACCCTGCCCGACGTGCCAGGCGTCGGTGCCGTGCCCGACAAGGCCGAGGGTGAGAAATGCGCCCGCTGCTGGCAGGTGCTGCCCGAGGTCGGCCGGTCCAAGGCCCACCCGACGCTCTGCCTGC
>JAFAZJ010000236.1 GCA_019239835.1 Alphaproteobacteria bacterium
CTATCGCGTCGTGCCCGATCGCTTCAAGGACTACCTCTCGCTGCCCAAGCCCAACGGCTACCGCTCGCTGCACACCGGCGTGCTCGGTCCGCTGAATCATCGCATCGAGATCCAGATCCGCACCAAGGAGATGCACGAGCAGGCCGAGCACGGCGTGGCCGCGCATTGGATCTACAAGGACGGCGACAGTCACACCGAAGGCCGTCAGTACCGCTGGCTGCGCGAGCTGCTGGAGATCCTCGACAAGGCCTCGGGTCCGGAGGAGTTCCTCGAGCACACCAAGCTGGAGATGTTCCAGGACCAGGTGTTCTGCTTCACGCCCAAGGGCGAGTTGATCACCCTGCCGCGCGGCTCGACGCCGATCGACTTCGCCTACGCCGTGCACTCGCAGATCGGCGACACCTGCGTCGGTGCCAAGGTCAACGGCCGCATCGTTCCGCTCAGGCACGAGCTGCGCAACGGCGACCAGGTCGAGATCTCGACGTCGAAGGCGCAGACGCCGTCGCCGGAGTGGGAGCGCTTCGTCGTCACCGGCAAGGCCAAGGCGGCGATCCGCCGTTTCGTGCGCACGCGCCAGCGCGAGCAGTATCTCAGCCTCGGCCGCTCGATGCTGTCGCGCGCCTTCACCGACAGCGGTGAGACGATGACGGAGAAGGGCCTGCACGGCGTGCTGGCGAACTTCAAGCAGGCCAGCGTCGATGACCTGCACGCCGCGATCGGCGCCGGGCTCGTCGCCGCGCGCGACGTGGTGATGGCGGTCTATCCCGGCCTGAAGACGCATCGTGGCCGCGGCGGCAACGGCGCCGACGTCGTGCCGCTGGCCCGCGCCCGCGCGCGGTTGCGCGACCAGGCTGACGCGGGCGCCGACGGCAAGGGCGCGGCGATCGCCATCCGCGGACTGATCCCCGGCATGGCCGTGCACTTCGCGCGCTGCTGCCACCCGCTGCCCGGCGATCGCATCGTCGGCATCATCACGACAGGCAAGGGCGTGACGATCCACACGATCGACTGCGAGACGCTGGAAAGCTTCGCCGACACGCCCGAGCGCTGGATCGATGTCGGCTGGCAGGCCGGCGGCGAGAGTGCCGGCAAGTATGTCGGCCGCCTGAAGATCACCGTCGCCAACCAGCCCGGCACGCTCTCGAGCATGACGACGGTGATCGCCAAGAACGACGGCAACATCAACAACCTGAAGATCGTCAACCGCTCGCCCGACTTCTTCGACATGATCGTCGATATCGAGGTCAACGACGTGCGGCATCTTGCCGAGATCACCGCGGCACTGCGCGCCACGCCGGTGATCAACGCCGTCGAACGCGCGCGCATGTGATCTGTCCGACAATGCGGACAATCTGTCGGCGGACGCTGAAGCGGTGCGTTCGTAGCATCGCGGCGGCCATCAACATGCCGGATCATCCATGACCGCCCATCAACGCCTCGGGATCAACGTCGATCACGTCGCCACCGTGCGCAACGCGCGCGGCGGCAGCAATCCCGATCCGGTGCGCGCGGCGCTGCTGGCAAAGGAGGCGGGGGCCGATGGCATCACGGCGCATCTGCGCGAGGATCGCCGGCACATCATCGATGGCGATATCGGCCGGCTGGTGAAGGAGGTCGCGCTGCCGCTGAACTTCGAGATGGCGGCGACGGAGGAGATGGTGGCGATCGCACTGAAGCATAAGCCGCACGCCGCCTGCATCGTGCCGGAGAAGCGCGAGGAGCGCACCACCGAGGGCGGGCTCGACGCGGCGGGCCAGCACAACAATCTCAAGCCGATGGTGGCGCGTCTGCGCGATGCCGGCATTCGCGTCTCGCTGTTCATCGAGGCCGATCCGCGCCAGCTGGCGGCGGCGGTGTCGCTGGGCGCGCCCGTCGTCGAGCTGCACACCGGTCGCTATTGCGAGATCGAGAGTGCGGAGCGCGCGGCCGAGCTGGTGCGTATCCAGAAGGCGGCGGCGCTGTGTGAGCAGCTCGGCCTCGAGTGCCACGCTGGTCATGGGCTGAACTACGAAAACGTCGGGCCGATCTCGGCCATCCCCAATGTGCGCGAACTGAACATCGGCCATTTCCTGGTCGGTGAGGCGATCTTCGTCGGCTTCGTGCCGGCGATCCGCGAGATGCGCCGGCTGATGGACCTGGCGCGCGCAGTGGCGAAAAGCTGAGCTTCGCGCTATGGGCGAGGCATGATCATCGGCATCGGCAGCGACCTGATCGATATCCGCCGTATCGAAAGAAGCCTGGAGCGCTTCGGCGAGCGCTTCACGCAGCGGGTGTTCACCGATATCGAACGGGCCAAGTCGGACGGCCGGGCGCTGCGGGCGGCCAGCTACGCCAAGCGCTTCGCGGTCAAGGAGGCCTGCTCCAAGGCCCTCGGCACCGGGTTCCGGCGAGGGGTGTTCTGGCGCGACATGGGGGTGGTCAACCAGCGCGGCGGCAAGCCCACGGTGGTGATGACCGGCGGCGCCCTGGCCCGGCTGCAGGAGATCACGCCGTCAGGTATGCGGGCGGAGGTCCATGTCACGATTACCGACGACGGCCCTTTGGCCCAGGCTTTCGTGATGATAGAGGCGGTGCCCGCCTAGCGCCCCCTGCGTTCGTGTGACGCAGGCGCAAATCGCCGGAAATCACAGGGAAATCAGCAGGACTTGCCCCCTGATCCCTGTTATATCCGCGCACCGCCGGCTGGTTTCCCGCCGGTCCGGCCCAGCCTGGGCGAGACGATGGACAGCGTGATGGCGAGGAATATCCGGGGTCAGAAGGCTCGGCAGCAGGACGGCGGCTGGGGCGAGACGACCCGCACCGTCGTCTATGCGGTGCTGATCGCGCTGGTCGTGCGCACCTTCGCCTTCGAGCCGTTCAATATCCCCAGCGGCTCGATGATCCCGACCCTGCTGGTTGGCGATTACCTCTTCGTCTCGAAGTACTCCTACGGCTACTCCAAGCACTCCTTCCCGATGTCGGCGATCGGCTTCTCCGGCCGCATCTTCGAGAGCGTGCCCCAGCGCGGCGATGTCGCGGTGTTCAAGTACCCCGGCGACCAGGGCGAGGGCATCCATCGCACCGACTACATCAAGCGCATCATCGGCCTGCCGGGCGACACGGTGCAGGTGAAGGCCGGCCTGCTCTACATCAACGACAAGCCGGTCGAGCGCACGCGTATCGACGACACCGTGCAGGGCGGCGGTGGCGGTGGTCCGATCACGCGCAGCACGCTCTACAACGAGACACTGCCCGGCGGCGTGACACACCGCATCCTCGAGGAATCGGATAACGAGCGCTTCGACAACACCGAGGTGTTCAAGGTGCCGCCCGGCCATCTCTTCGTGATGGGCGACAACCGCGACAACTCGGCCGACAGCCGCAGCTTCCTCACCTTCATGGAGCGCATGCCCGACGGCCGCATGCGCCCGGCCGAAAGCAAGGTCCAGGGCTGGTACGTGCCGATGGAGAACCTGGTCGGCCGTGCCGAGTTCCTGTTCTTCTCCTATGTCGAGGCGGGCTACGAGCCAGGCTTCACCGAACGCCTGCTGCCATCCTGGCTGGGCGTCGTCGGCCGTATCCTCGACGGCATCGGCAATTTCATCACCGCGCCTTTCGAGGGCCGCATCCGCTGGTCGCGCCTCGGCCAGGCCATACGCTGAGCCTGCTGATGGTGGCCGACCGCCGCAAGACAGGGCGCCGATCGGCCGACGGGCACACGCGACTGGCCGGCCTGCTGGGCCACAGCTTCAAGAATGCCGCGACCCTGGAAGAGGCGCTGACCCATCGCAGCGCCGCCGAGCGCCAGCGCGTCGACGCCACGTTCCGCTTCGGCAACGAGCGCCTGGAATTCCTCGGCGACCGCGTGCTGTCGCTGGTGGTCGCCGACATGCTGCTGGCGCAGTTTCCGGCCGAGAGCGAAGGCGAGCTGGCGCGTCGTCACGCAGCCCTTGTGCGCGCCGGCGGGCTGGCCGCGGTGGCGCGCAAGATCGAGCTGGGCAAGGACCTGATCCTGGGCGAATCCGAGGACGCCACCGGCGGGCGCGACAAGTCGGCGATCCTCGCCGATGCCTGCGAAGCGGTGATCGGCGCGCTCTATCTCGACGGCGGGCTGGCGGCGGCGCGCGGCTTCATCGAGCAGCGCTGGCAACCGCTGATCTCCGGTTCGCCCAAGCCGCCGCGCGATCCCAAGACCGAGCTGCAGGAATGGGCGCAGGGCCGCGGCCTGCCGTTGCCGGCCTATCGCGAGGTCGGCCGCGAAGGGCCGGCGCACGCGCCGAAGTTCGTGATCGAGGTCGAGGTCAAGGGGCAGACCGCCGTGCGCGGTGCCGGTGGCAACAAGCGCGAGGCCGAGCGCATCGCGGCGCAGACCTTGCTGGAGACGCTGCGTTGAGCGGCACGCGTGCCGGCGTGGTCGCCGTGGTCGGCGCCCCCAACGCCGGCAAGTCGACGCTGGTGAATGCGTTGGTCGGTGCCAAGGTCTCGATCGTCTCGCGCAAAGTGCAGACCACGCGCACGCGCATCATGGGCATCGCCATGCGCGAGCTGCCCGACGGCGATCGCGCGCAGATCCTGTTCCTCGACACACCGGGCATCTTCCGCACCCAGAAGCGTCGCCTGGAGCGTGCCATGGTCGCCGCGGCTTGGCGGGGTGCGGAGGAGGGCGATCGAATCGTCCTGGTGATCGATGCCGCGCGTGGCTTGAGCGACGACGTGCGCGCGATCCTCGAACGGCTCGCCACGCGAGCGGACCCGAAACTCCTCGTGGTCAACAAGATCGATCTGCTGCCGCGCGAACAGCTGTTGGCGCTGGTCGCCGAGGCAAATCAATCGCTGCCGTTCGAGCGTACCTTTTTGGTCTCCGCGACCAAGGGCGACGGCGTGGGCGACCTGCTCGACTACGTCGCGTCGCAGGCGACGCCGGGACCGTTCCTCTTCCCCGAGGAGCAGACCACCGACATGCCGATGCGCCAGCTAGCCTCGGAGATCGTGCGCGAGCAGGTCTTTGAGCAGCTGCACGAGGAGCTGCCCTACGAAATCGCGGTCGAGACCGAGGGCTGGCAGCAGAAGAAGGACGGCAGTGCGCGCGTCGAGTGCACCGTCCATGTCGCGCGCGAGAATCAGCGCTCGATCGTGCTGGGCAAGGGCGGCGCCAAGATCAAGTCGATCGGCGCACGGGCACGGCGCGAGCTGGCCGAGATCGTCGGCCATCCCGTGCACCTCTTCCTGCACGTCAAGGTCAGCGCCAACTGGGCCGACGACCGCTCGCGCTATACGGCGTGGGGGCTGGAGTACGACGCTTGATCTACCTTCCCCCGGAGGGGGAAGGTGCCCGAAGGGCGGAAGGGGGATGTCGAAGACGAACCGAGGAGTCCGTCTTCGACATCCCCCATCCGTCGCTCCGCGCCACCTTCCCCCTCCGGGGGAAGGTAAAGCTACTTCTGCGGCACCAACTCGGTCGTGTGCAGGACGGCGCCGGAGAGATCGCGGTGCGTCACGATCATCTTGCCGCTCTTGCCCTCGATCTTCACGTGGCCGAAGAACAGCAGGCCGCTGGTGGGCGGCGTGTTCACTTGGCCCTGCGGCGGTGCCTTCGCAAACAGCAGCTGCGGTCCGAAGGTGCCGTCGAGCTCGTTGGGGCCGAAGCCGCCGGCATGCAGCGGGCCCGACACGAATTCGTGGAACGGCAGAAAATCCTGGAACACGGCGCGGTTGGGATCGTAGAGGTGCGTCGCGCAGTAATGCACGTCGGCGGTGAACCAGGCGATGTTGCGGATGTTCTCGCGCTTGATGAACGACAGCAGGTCGGCGAGCTCCAGCTCGCGGCCCAGCGGCGCGCCATTGTCGCCGTTTGCCAGTGCCTCCGATCCCGAGCGGGTGCGGAAGTCGTGATACACCACCAGCCCCAGCGGCATGTCGGCGGCGATCACCTTCCATGTCGCGCGTGAGGCCTTCAGCTCACGCTTGAGCCAGGCGATTTGCGTCGCGCCGAGGAACGCCGACTCTTCGCTCAACGTCGTCTGACGGTTCTCGCCGTTGGCCCCGCGGTAGGAGCGCATGTCGAGCATGAAGACATCGAGATGTGGACCCCACGATATGCGGCGGTAGACGCGCTCGGGCTCGTCGGGGTTGGCGCGCAACGGCAGGTATTCGTGGAAGGCGCGCGATGCGCGCGCGGCCAGCAGCGCGACGCTTTTCTCGGTGTAGCGCGAGTCCGCGTCGAGCCGCATGGCGTGGTACCAGTTGTTGGTGACCTCGTGGTCGTCCCACTGCGCCAGGACAGGCACTTCCGCATTGAGGCGCCTGAGATTGGAATCCATCAGGTTGTAGCGATGGTTGCCGCGGAACTCCTTCAGGGTCTCGGCGACCTTCGACTTCTCTTCGGTGACCAGGTTCTTCCAGATGGTGCCGTCGGCGAGCTTGACCTCCGCCTGCAGCGGGTTGTCGGCGTAGATCGTGTCGCCGCTGTGGATGAAGAAATCGGGGTTGGTGGCGCGCATCGTCTCGTAGATGCGCAGGCCGCCGAAATCCGGGTTGATGCCCCAGCCCTGGCCCACCGTGTCGCCCGACCAGACGAAGGAGACGTCGCGATCGCCTGCGGGTGGCGTGCGGAAGCGACCCGTTACCGGCTCGCTGAGCGTCTTGTTGTCGCCGAGGTCGAGGAAGCGCACGCGATAGAACACCGTCTGATCGGCCGGCAGGCCGGTGAGCGCCACGCGCGCGGTGAAGTCTGACTCCGGCAGTGCGTGCTGGCCGACGATGAGACGGCGATCGGTGAAGCTCTCCGTCGTGGCGTATTCGACCATCATGCGCGCCGGCCGGTCGGTGGTGCTCCACACCATTGCGCCATCAGGCGCGACGTCGCCGCTCTGCACCCCGAACGGGATCTGCGGGCGCATCTTGTCCGAGGTCTGGGCGAAGACGCGCGTCGGCAGCGCGAGGGCTGCGCCCGAGGCCAGCATCGTGCGGCGTCGCAACGATCGGGTGATACGCGGCATGTAGGGCCTCCGTGCGGATGAGCGTCGGACGCTAGCGTTCGACCATGACGAGTCGATGATCGGCCGATCCACAGCTTGACGG
>JAFAZJ010000295.1 GCA_019239835.1 Alphaproteobacteria bacterium
GCTCATGAAGCACACGGGGCGCGCGGTCGTGTTCGAGGACATCGACGATCTCTATGCGCGCATCGACGATCCGCTGCTCGACGTCGATGCGAGCTCCGTGCTCGTGCTCAAGAATTGCGGCCCTAAGGGTTATCCCGGCTTTCCCGAGGTCGGAAACTTCGCATTGCCAGCGAAGCTTCTCAAGCAGGGCGTGGCCGACATGGTGCGCATCTCCGACGCGCGCATGTCGGGCACGGCCTTCGGCACCATCGTGCTGCACATCACGCCGGAATCGGCGATCGGCGGACCGCTCGGCCTGGTGCGCAGCGGCGATCGCATCAAGCTCGACGTGCCCAACCGGCGCATCGACATGCTGGTCGACGACGCGACGCTCGCACAGCGGCGCAAGGAGTGGCAGCCGCCCCGGGAGATCGACGACACGGTGCGCGGCTACGCCGGCCTGTTCCAGCGCAGCGTGCTGCAGGCCGACGAGGGCTGCGATTTCGACTTCCTTGTCGATGGGCCGCGCACAACCCATGTGAAGCCGCGATGAGCACGCTTCCTTCGATTTTCGTCTCGCACGGTTCGCCGATGATGGCGGTGACCGAATCACCGGCCCGTGCCTTTCTTGCCGCGTTGGGCAAGACGTTGCCGCGGCCCAAAGCGATCGTCGTCGCCTCCGCCCACTGGGAGGAGCACGGCGCCGTGGTCGGCGGCGCATCGCAGCCCGCCACGATCCACGATTTCTACGGCTTCCCCGAGCCGCTCTACCGCATCCGCTATCCCGCGCCGGGCGACACCGCGCTGTCGCGGCGTGTGGCTGACATGCTGGAGACGACAATCGACGCCAAGCGCGGCTTCGACCACGGCGTCTGGAGCCCGCTGATCCTGATGTACCCCGAGGCCGATATCCCGGTAATCCCGGTCGCGCTCGACGATGCCGGCGATGCGACACGGCATCTGGAGATCGGCCGCAAGCTCGCGCCGCTGCGCGAGGAGGGCGTGCTGGTGATGGGCAGCGGCTCCTTCACGCACAATCTCGGCGCGCTGCGTTCGACGCCGCCCGGTCAGCCGACGCCGGCGTGGACGACGGAGTTCATCGACTGGACGGTGAAGGCGCTCGAAGCCGGCGACACCGAGTCACTGGAAGACTGGGAAGAGAAGGCGCCGCACGCGCTGCAGAACCATCCGACGCCCGAGCATTTCATGCCGCTCTTCGTCGCTGCTGGCGCCGGCGGCAAGGCCGAGCTGCTGCACGAGAGCGTGCATCACGGCATCCTCGCGATGCACGCCTTCGCGTTCCAATAAGCACCATCTGTCATTCCGAGCGCAGCGAGGAATCTTTACGTCGCCTAAAGATCCCTCGCTGCGCTCGGGATGACAGACGGTTGCCGCTCTAAGCGGCGAGCACGAAGTCGAAGCGGCCGACGTTGCGCTCGATCGCCATCTGCAGCGATGGCCGGTACAGACCGTCGCGCGAATTGCCGCCATCGCCGGGAAAGTAGAGCTGCGTCGTCAGTGAGCGGCCGTCGGCGAGCACGACCTTGACATGGTAGTGGCGGGTGCGGCCGGGATAGCGCGCCGGCTCGATGGTCTCGAAGCGCCATGCGCCCGAGGCATCTGTGATCTGGTGGCCGCGCAGATTGTAGCCGCTCATGTCGTAGTCGCCGGTGGCGTCGGCATGCCAGATGTCGACCATCGCGCCGGCAATCGGTCGGCAGTCGCGGTCGAGCACGCTGCCAGTCAGGGCCATGCGCGTGCCGGGTTGCTTGGGTGAAGCGAGCTGCACCCGAAGCGGCGAGCCACCGCGAAAGAACGGTCCTTCGGTCTGCCGTTCGGTCGGTGCGTTGCAGGCCAGCGCGGGCAGGGCGCTCGCGGTCACCAGGCCAGCGCTGGCAAGGATGACGTGCCGGCGCGACGGCATCAGCCGCCGGTGACGCTCATGTGCCGGGCCACGGCAGGCGTGCGGCGGCGGCGGTCGATGACGAAGTCGTGGCCCTTGGGCTTGCGCGCGATCGCCTTGTGGATCGCCTCGATGAGCTGCTCGTCGCTCTCGCTGGCGCGCAGTGGCGCGCGCAGGTCGGCGGCGTCCTCCTGGCCCAGGCACATGTAGAGCGTGCCAGTGCAGGTCAGGCGCACGCGATTGCACGCCTCGCAGAAATTGTGGGTCAGCGGCGTGATGAAGCCCAGCTTTCCGCCGGTCTCGGCGACCTGCACGTAGCGCGCCGGGCCGCCTGTCGTGAAATCGAGATCGGTCATGGTGAAGCGCCGCGCCAGGTCGGCGCGCACCATCGACAGCGGCAGGTACTGATCGACGCGCTGCTCGCCGATCTCGCCCATCGGCATGACCTCGATGAACACCAGGTCCATGCCGCGGCCGTGGCTCCAGCGGATCAGCTGGTCGAACTCCATGTCGTTGACGCCCTTCAGCGCCACGGCGTTGATCTTGATGTGCAGGCCGGCCTTCTGCGCCGCGTCGATGCCGCGCATCACCTGGTCGAGGTCGCCCCAGCGGGTCAAGGTGCGGAACTTGTCGCGATCGAGCGAATCGAGCGAGACGTTCAGCCGCTTCACGCCGCAGGCCGCGAGCTCACCGGCGTACTTCGCCAGCTGGCTGCCGTTGGTGGTCAGCGTCAGCTCCTCCAGCCCATTGCCCAGGTGTCTGGACAAGCCGCGCACCAGCGACATCACGTTCTTGCGCACCAGCGGCTCGCCGCCGGTCAGGCGCAGCTTCTTGACGCCCAGCCCGATGAAGGCGCCGCACAGCCGCTCCAGCTCCTCCAGCGACAGCACGTCGGCCTTGGGCAGGAAGGTCATGTCCTCGGCCATGCAATAGACGCAGCGGAAATCGCAGCGATCCGTCACCGAGACGCGCAGATACGAAATGTGCCGGCCAAAGGGGTCGATCATGGGAACAATATAGGCACGGCGACTTGCCGCGGCGACCCCTAACTGGCCACTGGCGATGGTGCTGCGGCGAAATGCATGCCGTCGCCGAAGGGTCCATCGGGGCAGCGCACATAGCCGAAGCGCTCGTAAAAGGCCTCACGGCCTTTGAGGGCAATCAGGGCGATCATGGCGCCCGGTTTCGCCGCCTGCCGATAGTAGTCGGTGACCGCCCGCATCAGCCGATCGCCGTGCCCGCCGCCGCGGAAGGATGGATCGACGATCAGGTCGGCGAGAAAGAAGTACAGCACGCCGTCACCGATGACCCGCGCGAAGCCCACCAGCGTCGCGTCCCGCCGCAGGCATACCGAGAAGGCGGAGGCCGCCAGGGTCCGGGCGGCGGTTGCCTCGTCGATGGTGCCCCAGCCTGCCCGTCGGCGCAGGTCGATGTACTCGGCCACGGTCGGGCGTTCCTGCGACAGCATGATGTCGTCCATGGCGGCTCCTCTCAGGCGGCGAGCATCGCTTCCAGAGTCGCCAGTTTGTCGGCCTCGGCATAGGGCTTGTCCCAGCGGATGCGATGCACGCGCGGGAAGCGCATGGCGATGCCCGATTTGTGCCGGGTCGAACGCTGCACAGCGTCGAAGGCGATCTCCAGCACCAGGCCGGGCTCGACCTCGCGCACCGGGCCGAAGCGGTTGGTGGTGTGGTCGCGCACCCATTTGTCGAGGCGCAGCAGCTCCTCGTCGGTGAAGCCGGAATAGGCCTTGCCGACCGGCACCAGCTCCTCGTCGCGCCAACAGCCGAACGTGTAGTCGGAGTAGTAGGACGATCGCTTGCCGTGGCCGCGCTGGGCATACATCAGCACGCAATCGGCGGTCAGCGCCGCGCGCTTCCACTTGAACCACGGGCCCTTGGGCCGGCCGGCGACATAGGCGCTGTCGGCACGCTTCAGCATCAGGCCTTCGATCTCCGCCGCGCGGGCGCCGGCGCGCATCTCGGAGAGCTCGTCCCAGGTTGTGAAGCGGATCAGCGGCGAGAGGTCGAACGGTCCGCGCGGCTTCTCACCGAACCATGTCTCCAGCTTCGTGCGACGCTCGTCGAACGAGCGCGCGCGCAGATCCTCGCCGCCGAGGAACAGGGCATCGTACAGCCGGACATGCGCGGGGTAGTCGCGCAACATCTTGGGCGTGATGGTCTTGCGGTTGAGCCGCTGCTGCAGATCGTTGAACGGCGCAATGGTCGGGCCGACATCGCCGATGCCGGGATGCGCCACCAGCAGCTCGCCGTCGAGTACGGCGTCGAAGTCCATGGCTTCGACGATGTCGGGAAAGGCCGAGGTCGCGTCGTCGCCGCCGCGTGTGAAGATGCGGCGCTGCTCGCCGCCGGCCGCCAGCTGCACGCGGATGCCGTCCCATTTCCACTCGGCGCGATACGCCAGCGGATCGAGACTCGGCAGCTCGGCCTCGTCGAGCGGGTTGGCGAGCATCAGCGGCCGGAACACCGCCGTCGTCGTCGCCACCGCCGGGCGCGGTGCGCCTTTGGTAAGCCAATCGAACAGCGATTTGTAGGGCGGCTTGAGCCCGTGCCAGACCTCCTCGACATCATCGACGCTGACGCCGCCGAGATCCGCCGCCGCCTGCTTGGCAAGCCGCGCCGAGACGCCGACGCGCAACGCGCCGGTCACCAGCTTGATCAACGCCCAGCGCCCGGTGGCGTCGAGCTCGTCGAGCCACGTCTCGATCAATCGCGGCGTCTCGCGTTTCGAGGTGAGGCGCAGTCGATCGACCACCTCGCCCAGCGATGGCGGCGGACGATTGTGGCCGGCCTGCGGTCCCGTCGCCTCGGCATCGGGTTTTACGTTGGCGTCCCAGACCAGCGACAGCGTCTCGGCGAGATCGCCGACGTAGTCATAGGAGAGCGTAAACAGCGTCTCGCCCAGGCGCTGCACGCCGAACTCGCGCAGCAGCGCCGGCTTGGCGTTGGGCAGATCGAGCGTGCCGGTCAGCGCCGCCAGCGCGTAGCCGCGGTCGGGATCGGGCGTCGAGGCGAGATAGGTCGTGATCAAGCGCAGCTTGGCGTTGCGCGCCGGCTGGAAGACGAGCGAATCGAGCAGCTCGGCGAAATGCTGCATGCCGGCTACGCGCCTTCCTCTTCACGACCGGCGACATGCAGTGCCTCGGCCTCGACGCCCATGCTGCGCGCCTGATGGACCAGCGCATCCTCGCGGCCATGCGTCACCCAGAGCTTCGGTGCCTGCACGTCGCGGATAGTGCGGCAGAGCTCGTCCCAATCGGCGTGGTCGGAAATCACCAGCGGCAGTTCCGCTCCACGCTGTCGCGCGCGCGCCCGTACGCGCATCCAGCCGGACGCGGCGACCGGCAGCGGATCGGGAAAGCGCCTGGACCAGCGGTCCGCCAACGCGCCCGGCGGGCACAGCACGATCGCGCCCTTGAAGACGTCGCGGCCGAACAGATCGTCCTTCGGATTGCGGCCCATTTCGCCGACCGGCGCGATGTCGCCGAGATCGACGCCCTCGCGCGTGTAGAGATCGCATAACGAGACCAGCGCGCCGTGCAGCCAGATGCGCTTGTCGTAGCCAGCCTCGCGCAACAGCCGGATCACGCGTTGGCATTTGCCCAGCGCATAGACGCCGACAAGGTGGCAGCGCTCGGGAAAGGTCTTCAGCGATTGCAGCAGCCGGCCGATCTCGTGGCTGTCGGGCGGATGACGGAACACCGGCAGCGCGAACGTCGCCTCGGTGATGAAGACGTCGCACTTCACCGGCTCGAAGGGCGGACAGGTCGGATCGCGCCGGCGCTTGAAATCGCCTGACACCACGATGCGTGAGCCCTGCCAGTCGAGCACGATCTGCGCACTGCCCAGGATATGCCCTGCCGGCACCAGCCGGACATCGACGTCGCCGATTCTGACCGTCTCGCCGTAGCGCAGGCCCTGCACCGCACCCAGCTCCTCGCCGAAACGCACCTTCATGATCTCGATCGTCTCGCGCGTTGCCAGCGTCGCGCCATGGCCCGCGCGGGCGTGGTCGCCATGGCCATGCGTCACCACCGCACGCTTCACCGCCCAGGCGGGGTCGATGTGAAAATCGCCGGGCGCGCAGTAGAGGCCCTGCGGCGTCGTGAACAGCCACGAGCGCGGGTCGGAAGGTGTGGGATCGGCAGTCATGGAGCTTATATAGTCCTCGGGCCGCGCCGCTCCAGCGGCGCATCTCTCAAAGGGGCACACAGTGGATGAAGGCGCCGAAGGGCTGGCATTCACGGGGCTATCTGCCGCATCTGGACTCGCCGCAACTCGTCCAGACCGTGACCTTCAGGCTGGCCGATAGCTTGCCTCACGCGGTTGCGCTGGAGCTGAAGGATCGCGGCGACGATGGCGCGCGGTGGGAAACGGTTCTCGATGCCGGCCATGGCGCCTGCTGGCTGAACGACCCCGTAGTCGCCGGCCTGGTCGAGGAGGCGTTGCTGCATTTCGACGGCGATCGTTATCAACTGATTGCATGGTGCATCATGCCGAACCACGTCCATGTCATGGCGGAAATCGGCGATGGGTTTCAGCTCGGCGACATCGTGGCGTCCTGGAAGCAATTCTCGGCACGAATGGCCAATCGGTACCTTGGACGTACGGGGCCGTTCTGGCAGGTGGATTATTTCGACCGCTACGTTCGTGACGATGCGCATTTCGTCGTGGCGATGCAGTACATCGAAAGCAATCCTGTTCAGGCTGGGTTGGTGGCTACGGCTGAAGCGTGGCGATGGAGCAGCGCGTGGCGTCGTCGCGCGGCGTGAGAAGAGCGCCGCTGGAGCGGCGCGGCCCAAAAACTCTCGAATGATCCGCTCCGGCGCCGTCACCGCCGCGTCGCCTCCTCGATCAGCGCCTGCGCCGCCTCGTCGAGCAGCTCGTCGACCGTGTCGTCACCCATCACGCGTTCGCGGCCGATCTCCAGCAGCACCGGCACGGCGAGTGGCGAGACGCGGTCGAGGCGGTGGTAGTCGATCCTGCCCCGGGCGCGACGCAGCAGCTCGCCCAGGCGGCGGATGTCGGCGAGCTGCCAGGCGGCGTCCTGGCGGGTGGCGCGCAGGAGAATGTGGTCGGGCTCGTGCTTGCGCAGCGCGTCGTAGATCAGATCGGCGCTGAAGGTGACCTGGCGGCGCGTCTTCTCCTGGCCGGGATGGCGCCGCTCGATCAGGCCGGCGATCACCGCGACGTTGCGGAACGAGCGCCGCAGCATCGAGCTCTCGTCCATCCACGCCTCGAGGTCGTCGCCCAGCATGTCCTCGTCGAACAGCGCCTCGATCTGCTTCGGCGTCGCCGGGCGCAGGCCCCAGAGGCCCAGCACGTAGTCGGTGGCGACGAAGCCCAGCGGGCGCAGGCCCATGCGCTCCATGCGCCGCGTCAGCAGCATGCCCAGGGTCTGGTGCGCGTTGCGGCCCTCGAAGCAATAGGCGACGAGGAATTGCCTGCTACCGCGCGGGAAGCCCTCGATCAGCAGGCGGTCGGGATGCGGCAGGGTCGAGCGCAGCGCCTGGATGCGCAGCCATTCCTGCACGTCCTCGGGCAGCAGCTGGTGACGCGTCGGATCGGCGATGATGCCGCGCACGCGTTGCGCCAGATACGTGTTGAGCGGCAGGCGGCCGCCGCCATAGGCCGGCACCTTGGGATCCTCGCCGCTCTTGGCCGGCGTGACCTCGGCGTGCAGCTGGCGGATGCCCTCGTAGCGCAGCAGGCGGCCGGCGAAGATGAAAGTGTCGCCGGTGACCAGCCCCTGGACGAACGCCTCCTCGACCTCGCCCAGCACCGGCCCGCCCTTGAGCTTCACCTTCAGCAACGGCAGCTCGACGATGGTGCCGACGTTGAGCCGGTACTGGCGGATCGCATCCGGCCGCGCCACCTGCCAGCGGCCGTCGGAGCGATGGAACAGCCGGCGCCATTTCTCGTAGGCGCCCAGCGCGTAGCCGCCCGTGGCGATGAAGTCGAACGTGTCGTCGTAATCCTTGCGCGAGAGGTCGCGATACGGACCGGTGCGCCGCGCCTCCGCGTAGAGCAGGTCGCGATCGATCGGCTGCGAGCAGGCCGAGCCGAGGATGTGCTGCGCCAGCGCGTCGAGGGCGGGCGGCCGCGGCGGATCGCCATCGAGCTCGTGCGCGTTGACCGCCTCGACCGCGGCGACGCATTCCAGCACCTCGAAGCGATTGCCCGGCGCGAGGATCGCCTTGCTCGGCTCGTCCATGCGGTGATTGGCGCGGCCGACGCGCTGCAGCAGGCGGCTCACGCCCTTGGGCGCGCCGACCTGCACCACCAGGTCGATGTCGCCCCAGTCGATGCCGAGGTCGAGCGACGAGGTGGCGACCACCGCGCGCAATTTGCCGGCCGCCATCGCCGCCTCGATCTTGCGCCGCTGCTCGACCTCGAGGCTGCCGTGATGCAGGCCGATCGGCAGGTTCTCGTCGTTCAGGCGCCACAGATCGTCGAACACGATCTCCGCCGTGGCGCGTGTGTTCACGAACACGATGGTCATGCGGTGCTGACGGATCGCCTGGTAGACGTCGGGGATCGTGTGGCGCGCCATATGCCCGCCCCACGGCACGCGCGCCTCGGGCGAGAGGATCGACAGCGCCGGCTGCGCGCCACCCGCGACCCGCACCGTCTCGACCGGCCGCCCGCCCAGCGCCAGCCAGTCGGCCAGCGCCGCCGGATCGTGCACCGTCGCCGACAGCCCGACGAAGCGCGTGTTGGGCGACATGGTTGCCAGCCGCGACAGCCCCAGCGCCAGCAGATGCCCGCGCTTGGTCGTCGCCAGCGCATGCAGCTCGTCGATGATCACGGTCGACAGCGCGCTGAAATACTCGGCCGCATCGGGATACGACAGCAGCAGCGCCAGCGACTCCGGCGTGGTCAGCAGGATGTCGGGCGGATTGAGCCGCTGACGCTGCCGCCGGTTCTGCGGCGTGTCGCCGGTGCGCGTCTCGGCCCGCACCGCCAGGTCCATCTCCTCGATCGGATCCTGCAGGTTGCGGGTGACGTCGGTCGCCAGCGCCTTGAGCGGCGAGATGTAGAGCGTGTGCAGCTTGCCGGTCGCCGCCTTGCGCGCGGTCAGCTCGACCAGACTGGGCAGAAATCCCGCCAGCGTCTTGCCGGCACCGGTGGGCGCGATCAGCAGCGCCGACTTCCCGGCCTGCGCCAACCGCACCATCTCCATCTGGTACGGCCGCGCCTCCCAGCCGCGCCTGACGAACCAGTCGGCGAACGTCGCCGGCAACACGGCGCGTCCTGCCGCTTCGAACAGCGGCAGGTCATCGGCAACCTTGCGAGCCTTGGCCTTGGCCACGCGACGAACCACTTCCTTCACGGTCTCTCGATATTGGCATTGCCGATCGCCGATCCCACACCTTCCGACTCACGCTTGGGAAGCGATGCGGCGGTGATGGCGCTGGCGCTTGTCATCGTTTGCGATCCGATCCAGCCGCCCCCAACCCTCCCCACCCCCTAAAGGGGTGGGGAGGGTTGGGGGGACGGAGGGCGTTGGCAGGGGGTTGGCAGGGTGTTGGTAGGGCGTTGGCAGGGCGTCGGAAGGACCGTTGGCAGGGGGTTGGCAGCCGTTGGAAACCGTTGGTACCCCGTCGGAAGACCGCTGGAAGATCGTGCGGTCGAACGTCGACATGCTGTCGACGACGTCGCTCGCGCTACGGCCTTCGTCTTCGTGCACGAAGACATGGTCGCGCCATGCGAGCTTCACTGTTGGCAGCATATTTTTACCAAAATGGCAGATAAGCGTCAATGGAAGTCGCGCGAGCGGGCGCCGATGCGTCTGACGGCGCCATAAGGCCGGGCGGCCTCGGCGTCGCGGGCGCGTTGGATGTCGCGCGGTTCGGGCTCGCCGTGCTTGACGGCATCAGCGCGCGTCCAGACGACCAGGTCGCGCGGATGGTGGAAGCGGTTGCGCGGTGGTGATGGCGAACGCTGGCTGCGCTTGTCGCGCGGTGTCGGATCGAGCGTCTCGTCGATATCGGCCAGGTCATCGAGCCAGCCAGACAAATCGTGCAGACGATCGGCGACGAGGTGGATCACCTCTCTCTCCCGCTGCAGCCTGCCTTTGACCAGCAACAGCCGCGAGGTCATCACGATGCGGCGGTGTCGTTCGAACACGTGCGGCCAGATGACGATGTTGGCGATGCCGGTCTCGTCCTCGAGCGTGGCGAAGACCACGCCGCTGGCCGTGCCCGGACGCTGACGCACCAGCACGAGACCGCAGACGCGGATCGGCCTGTCGAGCGGCGCCGTCGCAAGCTGGGAGGCCAGCGTGACGTTGCCCTTGTCGAGACGCGGCCGCAGCAGCGCCAGCGGATGCTTGCGCAGCGACATGCGCAGGCTGACGTAATCGTCGACGACCTGTTCGCCCAGCGCCGCTGTGGGCAAGGTGACCCGAGGCTCGCGATCGATCGCCGGGACGCCATCGAGCAGAGGCAGACGGTCATCCTGCAGTTTCTTTGCCGCCCACAGCACGTCACGACGTGACAGGCTCAACGAGCCGAACGCATCGGCGCGTGCGAGGACCTCGATCTGCATGCGTGAGACCTTGCCGCGCCGCCACAGATCGGCCACGTCGCGATAGCCATCGCCGCGTTGCCTGACGAGCTCGTCCATCTCTTCCTGCTTGGCCCCTTCGATCTGGCGGAAGCCCAGGCGCAGCGCGTACAGAGCCGGCAATGCCTTTTCCATGCCCACACGACGTTCGTCCTGCTTGAGGTCCTCGCTGAGCGGCAGCGGCTCCAGCGTGTTGTCCCAGTCGCTGACGTTGATATCGGGCGGCAGCACGGTGATGCCGTGCTCGCGCGCATCACGCACGATCTGCCCTGGCGCGTAGAAGCCCATCGGCTGACTGTTGAGCAGCGCGCAGGCGAAGACGTCGGGGAAGTAGTACTTGATCCACGACGAGGCATAGACCAGCAGCGCAAAGCTCGACGCGTGGCTCTCGGGGAAGCCGTATTCGCCGAAGCCTTCGATCTGCTTGAAGCAGCGTTCGGCGAAGTCGCGCGGATAGTCGTTGGCGACCATGCCGTCGATGAAGCGCTGACGGTAATTGTGGATGGTGCCGTTGTGCCGGAAGGTCGCCATCGCCTTGCGCAGGCCGTCGGCCTCGGCTTCCGTGAACTTCGCACCGATGATCGCGATCTGCATCGCCTGTTCCTGGAACAGCGGCACGCCCAAGGTTCGCTTGAGTGCTTCTTCCAGCTCGGGCTTCACATAGTCCGGTTTCTCGATGCCATCGCGTCGCCGCAGGTACGGATGCACCATGTCGCCCTGGATCGGGCCGGGCCGCACGATCGCGACCTCGATGACAAGATCGTAGAATTTCCTCGGCCTCAGTCGCGGCAGCATCGACATCTGCGCGCGACTCTCGACCTGGAACACGCCCAGCGAGTCGGCCTTGCACAGCATGTCGTAAACCGCCTCTTGATCCTTCGGGATCGTCGCCAGGTCGAATGTCTCGCCATACAGGCTGCGGATCAGATCCAGGCCTTTGCGGATGCAGGTCAGCATGCCCAAGGCCAGCACATCGACCTTCAGGATGCGCAGCGAATCGAGATCGTCCTTGTTCCATTCGACGACGGTGCGGTCCTTCATCGTCGCATTCTGGATCGGCACCAGGGCGTCCAGACGATCGGCGGTGAAAACGAAACCGCCGACGTGTTGCGACAGATGCCGGGGAAAGTCGATCAGGGTCGACGACAATTGCAGGGCCAGAGCCAGACGCCGGTCCTTCGGATCGAGGCCCGCCTCCTGGACATGCTCTTCCTCGATGCCGCCGACGCCCATGCCCCAGACGGTGTCGGCGAGGATGCCCAGCGTATCGGAGGACAGACCCAGCGCCTTGCCGACATCGCGGATCGCGCTGCGGCTGCGATAGGCGATGACGGTGGCGGCGAGGCCGGCGCGTTCGCGGCCGTACTTGCCGTAGATCCACTGGATGACCTCTTCACGACGCTCATGCTCGAAATCGACATCGATATCGGGCGGCTCGTTGCGGTTGCTCGACAGGAAGCGCGCGAAGAGGAGCTCGTGCTGATCGGGATCGACCGCGGTGACGCCGAGGCAATAACACACCGCCGAATTGGCCGCTGAGCCACGGCCCTGACACAGGATGTCGTTCATCCGCGCGTACTGGACGATGTCGTGCACGGTCAGGAAGTAGGACGCGTATTCACGCTCGCGGATCAGCGCGAACTCCTTGCGGATCTGATTGCGCACCTTGTCGGGTACGTTGCCGAGATAGCGCCACTCCGCGCCTTTCCATGTCAGCCGTTCGAGCTTTTCCTGCGCCGTCTCTCCCGGCTCGCATTCGACGGGATAAACGTATTTCGGCTGATCGAGATTGAAGGTGCAGGCATCGGCGATCTCGACCGTGCGCGCGATGGCGGCAGGATACTTCCGGAACAGGTGTACCATCTCGTCCGGCGACTTCAGATGCCGTTCGGCATTGGCGAAGCGATGGAAGCCGAGCTTGTCGACGGTGCGGCCCAGCCGGATCGCGGTCACCACGTCCTGCAGCGCGCGGCGGTCGGGCGCGTGGTAGTGCACGTCGTTGGTCGCGACCATCGGCGTCCGGTATTGGCGCGCCAGCATCTCGATCGCCGCGAGTCGCTGTGTGTCGTCGCCGCGGGCCGAGACCGAGGCGGCGAGGTAGCAGCGGCGGCGGTAGATGTCCGAGAGGAAACGCAGCTTGTGCGGAAAGCCCGGGTCGTCGAGGTCGCGCGGCGGCAGCACGATGGCGATCAACCCCTTGGCGTATTGGGCAAGGTCGTCGCGCATCAGATGGCACTGCCCCTTGGGCGCGATGCTGTTGCCCAGGGTCAGCAACTGCGTCAGCCGGCTATAGGCGGCAAGGTCGGTGGGATAGAGCAGCAGCGACAGGCCATCGCGCGTGTCGATGCGGCTGCCGATCAGCAGCTTGATGCTGCCGCCCTGGTTGTTGACGTGCCGTGCTGCGACATGCGCCTGCACCACGCCGGCGAGCGTGCAGCGATCGGTGATGCCGATCGCTGTCAGACCCAGGTCCGCCGCCTGGCCGACCAGCTCCTTGGGATGCGAGCCGCCGCGCAGGAAGCTGTAATTGGACGTGACCTGCAGCTCGGCATAGCGGAACGGTCCGAGCATGCATCACCGTCACGCACAGAAGCCGTGGACGTACCAGCGCGAGGCCGGCAGGACGGCGGGTGTGTTGAGCGGGCCGTCGCGGTAGAGCCAGAAGCGTTGGCCATCTTCATCCTCGACGCGGTAGTAGTCGCGGCCCGACGGCGCTGTCTCGACCTTCTCGATAGAAACGGAGTCCTGCCACCATTCGTCGACCAGACGCTCCGGTCCCTCGATGCGCTTCAGGCGATGCAGGCTGCCGCGCCAATTGAACTGACGCGGCGGATCGTCGGGCAATTGCGCCGTGGTCTGGATCGCCTCGGGTTGCGCCAGCAGGCGCGTCGGGCGCGGGCCCTTGTAGGCGGCGACCTTGGTCCACAAGCCGGCGCGCACCGCGGGCTTCGCCACCGGCAGCGCGATCACGGCGCGTTCGGGCAGGTGGCTGGCGCGCGGTGCCAAGCGCACGACGTTGGCGGTGCCCAGGCGCTGGGTCAGGCGGTCGACGAGCTGGATCACCTCGGTGTCGTCGCTGCGCGCGGGCAGGGCGGCAGAGGCATCGCTGCCCTGCACCTGCATCACCTCGCCGCCGACGGCATGGGCCAGCGCCACCTGCTGCGTGTCGAAAGGCTCGACCGCGGCGGCCGACAGCATCATCAGCTCGACGCCGAAGCCGGCATCGAGATGTGACAGCGGCTCCTGGAAGAGCTTCATCAGGTGGGTGTTGTCGCGGCTCGGCCGGCCGGTGCCGATCGCGGTGCGCTCGATCGAGCCGTCGACGCGGAACAGCGAGAGCTCGAGACGGCGCGCGCCGACGCCGGCCTTCTCGAACTGGCCGCACAACGCGGCGAGCAGGCGGCTGGTGGCGGCGGCGATGTCCTCGGCGCGGCCGATCGGCTCGGCGAAGGCCAGACGCGTGCGGAAGGCCGGCGCCGGCAGGCGCGGCTGGATGGTCTCGGCGGCGCTGCCCAGCGCCTGGTCGAGGCGGCGCACGAGGAGATCGCCGAAACGCTGCGACAGCGGCGCGCGCGGCATGGGCAGCAGGTCGCCGATGCAGCGCAGGCCGAGGCGCCGCAAGGTTTCGGCCGTCGTCGCGTCGAGACGCAGCGCCTCGACCGGCAGCGGCGCGATCAGTGCGCGATGGCCGGCGACCGGCGCCAGCAGATCCTTCTGCCGCTCGGCAAACCGCGCCAGCGCCCAGGCGGCGCCCGCCGTGTCGGCCATCGCGGCACGCGCGGTGAAGCCGTGGCGCGCGAGGCGGGCGGTGAGATCGGCGAGCAAAGCGCGCTCGCCCTCGATGCCGGAGCCGAAGAGATGGCCGCAGCCAGTGACGTCGAGCATCAGCCCGCCATCGCCGCCGAACGTCGCCGTCGCCATGCGATCGACGAGCTCTGCCGCCGCGTCTATCTCGAAGCCGGAATCGACCAGCGCGCCGCCCAGCGGATCGATCGCCACCCAGGGCGTGTAGCGTTCGCACCAGCCGGCGAGTGTCTCGAGCAGCTTCAGGTCGGAAGCGGGCTCGGCATGAGCGGTGGTGAGGTCGGGCACCAGGGTGCGGGCATCGGCCAGACGCTGGCCGGCGCGGATGCCGGCTGAGCGCGCGTGCTCGTTGACCGCGACGATGCGCGGGCCGCCCTGATGGAAGCCGATCAGGGCGGCGGTCTTAGCCAGCCAGTCTTTGTGCCGGCGCGCCATGCGGTCGGCTGACAGTTTCGGAAACCACAGCGAGATGACCCTTTTCATTGGTCCACTCCACCAGCCACGAGGGGGTTTCGGTACGCGCCGGATCGCCGAAGCGATTGCGCAAGAGATCGAGGCGCCAGCGCAGGCCGCCGATATCGTCGAGCGACTCGCCATCGGCGCCCAGACGCGAGCGCGACGGCGCCGAGGTGACACGCCAGCGCGTGACGGCGGCGGAGATCGCCGCGCTCTTCTTCTCGGCGACGCGCAGCAGCAGGGCAGGCACGCCGCTCTTCTCGGCGGCGAGCTGCAGACGACGCGTCGCCGCCAACTCGACCTTGTCGATCTCGCCGACGACGGCGGCGATCGCACCACAGCGCAGGCCTTCCTCCATGGTCCACAGCGCATCCTCGACGCGCCGGGAGGAGGCGAGGATCACGCGCGCCGGATCGATGAAGGCGGCGAGGGCGGGGGCATAAGGCGGCGCGGTCAGCGCACCGGCTTGGCGATGGATCCACAGGATCTGGCCGCGCCGTGCCGCAGCGATGCGACCCAGGACGGTGGCGGTGAAGCCCAGCGCGGCGCCGTCATGCGCGGCATCGCCGGGCACGATCTCGTGCAGCGCGCCACCGGCCAGCCCACCATCGGGCAACACGGCGTCGATCTCGGGCACATCCAGCGGGATGGAAGGAGCGGTCGACGCCACGCTGCCGCGCTCGATGCGGCGCACCGTCTCGCGCAGCCGGCGCAGCTCGTCCTCGCGACCGGGTTCGGCGCGGTCCAGGACCAGCACCGGCGCGTCGTCGCGGCTGGCGCTGGAGGGAGCGAAGGCGTTGGGGAAAATGATCGTCACGATCCCCTCGGAAAGCTAAACTGGTGAAGCGATTGTTCTCTATTTGTTCTATGCTTCCTGACCCTTAGAGTCAATCCACAGCCCCTTGTGGGATACTGGGAGAACAGCCGCTAAACCTTGGATTTTGAAGGCTTTGACCTGCATCATGCTGGGGAGAACGGGACCGTTCATACGGGAGCCGGCCAATGCGACTGCTATCCGCCTTCATCGCCCTGATCCTCTGCGGCCTGTTCGCTGAAGCCGCCGGGGCGCGCTGCAACAAGAACGTCGCCGAATGGATGCCCGGCGTCGGTCCGGCGAATTTCTCGGTGGCGCAGGAGAAGCAGGTCAGCGCCATGCGCGTGACCTTCGTCGGCCACGCCAGCTTCCTGATCGAGACGCCGCAGGGCGTGCGCGCCATCACCGACTACAATGGCTTCAACGGATTCGGCAAACACCCCGACATCGTGACGATGAATAACGCGCACTCCACGCACTTCACCGACGAGGTCGAATCCGGCGTCACCCACGTGCTGCGCGGCTGGGCGCTGCGCGGCGTCGAGGCACGCCACAACGTGACCATGAAGGACCTGCACGTCTTCAACGTGCCGACCAACGTGCGCGAATGGGGCGACGGCAGCACGCGCTTCAGCGGCAACTCGATCTTCGTCTTCCGCGTCGGCGATCTGTGCGTGGCCCATCTCGGCCATCTGCACCATCGCCTGACCAAGGAGCATCTCGAGGATCTCGGGCGCATCGACGTGCTGATGACGCCGATCGACGGCGGCTACACCATGGGCCAGCCCTTCATGGCCGACGTCGTGAAGCAGATCCAGCCGCGCATCGTGCTGCCGATGCACTACTGGGGCCAGAGCGCGCTCGACCGCTTCCTCGGCTATCTCGGCGAAGGCTTCGAGGTCGTGCGACCGAATGGCCGCACGCTCGATCTCGCCAAGGCGGACCTGCCCGAGACGCTCACCATCATCATCATCGCCGGCAACGGCGGCGACTAGGGTCAGCTAACGTGGTAGATCTTGAGGATGAGACGGCGCATCGTCTTGGCCTCGATGACAGCGGCTTCGCTCTTGCCGGGCGGCGCGTCCCGCGCGCAGCAGGCAGGCAAGCGCGCGACGGTCGGATTTCTGGTCGGCGCCGACCGCGCATCTGAAAAGCCGTGGCTCGATTCATTTGCCGCGCGTCTGCGCCAGCTCGGCTGGGCCGAGGACGACACTCTCGGCCTGGACTATCGTTATGCAGAAGGACGCAACGAGTATGCCGCCGAGTTCGCGGCGGAGTTCGTTCGCCGCAAGGTCGACGTCATCGTTGTGACGGGCACGCCGGCGGCCCTTGCCGCCAAGCGCGCGACGTCGACGATTCCTGTCGTCTTCGCCCTCGTGACCAATCCGGTCGGCAGCGGCGTGGTGACGAGCCTGGCGCGGCCGGGCGCCAACGTCACCGGGCTGACGAATCAGCAGGGTGACGTCGCCGGCAAGCGACTGAGCATTTGGCGCGAGATCGCGCCCGCCGCCGGCCGGCTCGCCGTATTGCTCAATGCCGGGGGACCGGGCTCGGTGCTGGAAGCCGAGGAGGTTCAGGCGGCGGCGACCAAGCTCGGCCTGGCGATTGCCGTCGCGAGGATCGGCCGGGCCGAGGAGATCGCGCCGGCCGTTGCCGCGCTCAAGGGAAGCGACGCCCTCTATGTTTGCACCGATCCGCTCGTCGCGGCCAACAGTCGGCACATCAACGCGCTCGCGGCGGAGGCGCGAATGCCGACGATCTGGGGCGGCACGAGTCGCTACATCGAAGGCGGCGGACTGATCTTCTACGGTCCGAGCTTCGTCGACCTTCTGCGCCGCGCCGCCGAGTACGTCGACAAGATCCTGCGTGGCGCCAAACCGAGCGACTTGCCGGTCGAGCAGCCGACCCGATTTGAACTGGCGATCAACCTCAAGACTGCCAAGGCGCTGGGCCTCGCCATCCCGCCCTTGATCCTAGCGCGCGCCGACGAGGTGATCGAATAGGTGGCCCGTTCCGGCCGTCAGCTGGCGAGGTGATCGCGCACGAATTGCGCGATGGCGGCATTGGCGCGCTCGCCCTCGTCGAGCATCGGGAAGTACCAGTGCCAGACATGGATCAT
>JAFAZJ010000094.1 GCA_019239835.1 Alphaproteobacteria bacterium
CATGTCTGTCAAGGTTCTGTACCGCACCTCTGCCACCGCCACCGGCGGTCGCGATGGCCAAGCCGCTACCGAGGATGGCACCTTCAACGTCAAGTTGGCCACACCCAAGGAGCTGGGCGGCGCTGGCGGTGCGGGCAATAACCCGGAGCAGCTCTTCGCGGCGGGCTACGCCGCCTGCTTCATCGGCGCCATGAAGGCGGTCGCCGGACGCAAGGTCCCGACCGACGCCACGGTGACGGCTTCGGTCGGGATCGGCCCGCGCTCCGAGGGCGGCTTCGGTCTGGATATCGATCTGGCGGTGTCGTTGCCCGGCCTGCCGGCGGCCGAGGCGCAGGAGCTGGTCGAGAAGGCCCACCAGGTGTGCCCGTACTCGAACGCCACCCGCGGCAACGTCGACGTGCGGCTGAAGCTCGTCTGATTGTTCGGCCAGGAAGGGCGCCGGCCGGTCCGGCGCCTTTCAGCGCTGAGCGCTATTTGGTGGTCAGCACCATGACCATCTGCCGGCCCTCGAGCCGGGGATAGGTCTCGATCTTCGACAGGTCGGCGAGCTCGTCGCGCACGCGTTCGAGCACCTTCACGCCGAGATCCTGGTGCGCCATCTCGCGCCCGCGGAACCGCAGCGTCACCTTGACCTTGTCGCCTTCCTCGAGGAACTGGCGCATCTGGCGCATCTTGACGTCGTAGTCGTGGTCATCGATGCCGGGCCGGAGCTTGATCTCCTTGACCTCGATGACCTTCTGCTTCTTGCGCGCCTCGTTGGCCTTCTTCTGCGCCTCGTACTTGTACTTGCCGTAGTCGCCGATCTTGCAGACCGGCGGATCGGCATTGGGCGAGATCTCGATCAGGTCGAGTCCGGCTTCCATCGCCATCTCCTCGGCCTCGCGGACGTCGAGGACGCCCACCATCTCGCCAAGCTCGTTGATCAGGCGGACCCGCTGGGCCCGGATATCCCGGTTCACGCGCGGCCCATCACGGGTGGGCGCGGATTGTTGCATCGGCCTGGCTATTGTCGCATCTCCATCAGTGGTTGCCGCCGGTGGTCGGACACCGGCGACCCAAACATAGACACGCGCCCGCTACTGCGGCGCGCGCGCCTCCTCCTTCAATCTATGGACGGCATCCGCCAGCGCAAGGGTTTCCTGCTTGTCGCTGCCCAAACGGCGGATGGAAACTGTGCGTGCTTCGACGTCGCGATTGCCGACGGCGAGCAGCGCCGGCGTCTTGGCCAGCGAATGCTCGCGGACCTTGTAGTTGATCTTCTCGTTGCGCAGATCGGTCTCGACCCGCAACCCAGCTTCCACAAGCGCGGCCTCGACCTCTTTGGCATACCCATCGGCGTCACTGACGATCGTGCATACCACTGCTTGAGTCGGCGCCATCCACAACGGGAAGCGGCCGGCGTAGTGCTCGATCAGGATGCCGATCATGCGCTCCATCGAGCCAAAGATGGCGCGATGCAGCATGACAGGCACATGTCGCGCACCGTCCTCGCCGACATAGGACGCGCCCAGTCGGCCGGGCACGACGAAATCGACCTGCAACGTGCCGCACTGCCAATCGCGGCCGATGGCATCGCGCAGCACGAACTCCAGCTTGGGCCCATAGAACGCGCCCTCGCCGGGGTTGAGGATCAGGTCGATGCCGGCGGCCTTGGACGCGTCGCGCAGCGAGGATTCGGCCTGGTCCCACACCGCGTCGCTGCCGGCGCGCACCGGCGGGCGATCGGAGAACTTCACGAAGAAGTCGGGGAAGCCGAGGTCGCGATAGATGCCGCGCAGCAGGTCGCAGAACTTGATCGTCTCCGCCTCGATCTGCTTCTCGGTACAGAAGATGTGCGCGTCGTCCTGCGTGAAATTGCGCACCCGCAGGATGCCGTGCAGCGCGCCGGCTGGCTCGAAGCGATGGCACGAGCCGAACTCGGCCAGGCGCAGCGGCAGGTCGCGGTAGCTCTTCAGACCCTGGTTGAAGATCTGCACGTGACACGGGCAGTTCATGGGCTTGAGCGCGAAGACGCGTTCGGCCGGGTTGGCGATGTAATCGCGCAGGCCGTCCTCGTTCTCCGAGATGTACATGTTCTCGCGGAACTTCTCCCAGTGGCCCGAGGCCTCCCAGAGACGGCGATCGACGAGCTGCGGTGTCTTGACCTCGACATAGCCGCCGTCGTCGAGGCGCTTGCGCAGGAAGGCCTCGAGCGTGCGCCAGAGCTGCCAGCCCTTGGGGTGCCAGAACACCATGCCGGCGGCCTCTTCCTGCTGATGGAAAAGGGCCATTTCCTTGGCGATTCGGCGATGGTCGCGCTTCTCGGCCTCCTCGAGCTGCGTCAGGTACGCCTTCAGCTCCTTGTCGCTGAAGAAGATCGTGCCGTAGATGCGCTGCAGCTGGGCGTTCTTGGCGTCGCCGCGCCAATAGGCGCCCGACACCCGCATCAGCTTGAACGCCTTGCCGAGCTTGCCCGTCGAAGGCAGATGCGGGCCTTTGCACATGTCCTGCCACGTGCCCTGGCGGTAGACCGTGATCTCCTCGTTGCCCGGCAGCTCCTCGGACCACTCGGCCTTGAAGCTCTCGCCGTGGTCGACGAAGAACTTCTTCAGCTTGGCGCGGTCCCAGACCTCGCGCTCGATCGGCAGGTCACGGTCGACGATCTCCGCCATCCGCTTCTCGATCTTGTCGAAATCCTCGGGTGTGAACGGCTCGGCACGGGCGAAGTCGTAATAGAAGCCGTTTTCCGTCGCCGGACCGAACGTGATCTGCGTGCCGGGATAGAGCTCTTGCACCGCCTGGGCGAGCACGTGGGCGGCGTCGTGGCGCAGCAATTCCAGCGCGTCGGGATCGCGCGACGTGACGATCGAGACCTTGGCGTCGCGCTCGATCGGCCGGCCAAGATCGCGCATTTCGCCATCGATCTTCACCGCCAGCGCCGATTTGGCGAGGCCGGGACCGATGCTCGCGGCGAGCTCGGCGCCGGAGACGGGTTTTTCAAACGACCGGATACTGCCATCCGGCAAAGAGAGATTGATCATGGGATGAACTCAGGGAACGGAGGCATGGATAAGGGCGTGCCTGGTGGCATCACCCTGGAAAAGCGCGTCGCCTCAAGGGCCTACGCGCCAGGCCGGTCTGTCCCCTGGACGTGCCAAGGGCTCCGGCCGCCTCAAGTTCGGTCGGTCGACGTTCGACGGTGCGCACCCCACAGGCGCGCGATGATCTGGTCAAAGTCGATCATGGCCATGGAGGTACTGACGCACCGCTGCACTGTCAAGGATTGCTCAGCGATAGATCAGGCATCCCCGCGC
>JAFAZJ010000133.1 GCA_019239835.1 Alphaproteobacteria bacterium
GCTGCCGCGACTCCAATCGAGGAGACGGCGCTCGATCAGATCCATGAGCGCGGTGAGCGCCATGACGAGCAGGGCGACGATCAGGATCAGCGCCAGCACGCCGGCGACATCGAAGCGGCCGCTGGCGCTCTGCAGCAGCACGCCCAGTCCGCTCTTGGCGGCGATCATCTCGCCGATGACCGCGCCGGCACTGCAGTAGATCAGGGTGAGCTTGAGCCCGGCGAAGATGCCGGGCAGCGCCCAGGGAAACCGAACATGACGGAACAGGCCGAGCTCTGACGCACCGAACAGCCGCGACATCAGCAACAGATCGCGATCGACGTTCTTGAGCCCGCCCAGCGTGCTCAGCAGCATGATGAAGTAGCCGAGCGAGAAGGCCAGCACGACCTTCGAAGCGATGCCGATGCCGAACCACAGGATGAACAGCGGGCCCAGCGCGATGCGCGGCATGCTGTTGAACGCCGTCAGGAAGGGCGACAGGATCCGGTTGAGCCAGTCGTTGCGGTCGAGGACGACCGCGCTGCCGATGCCGAACACCACCGACAGGACGAAGGCGATCGCGATCTCGAGCACCGTCGTGCCGAGGTCGGGCAAGACCTCGCCGTCGCGGAACAGGCGCCACAGCGACTGCGCGACGCCCGCTGGCGTCGACACGAAGGCGGCATTCACCAGACCGATTTCGACAGCGCCTTGCCACAGCGCCAGGATCACGGCGAGGAACAGCGCCCGCGCCGCGTAGATCGAGGCCGATCGGTCGCCGGCCGGGCGCACCGCCGCGCCGAGCCGGGCTTCGGAGTTCGCGATGTCGGTCATTGCGCGCTCGCCTTCAACGCTGTCCACGTTCTGCGGTAGAGGTCGTGATAATGCGCATCGGCCTGCAGCGCATCGGCCGAGCGCGGACGCGCCAGGTCGACGCGGATCTCGTCGACGACGCCGGTCCCCTGCTTCGACATCACCAGCACCCGGTCGGCGAGCGTGATCGCCTCGCCGATGTCATGGGTCACGAAGACGACAGTCGCGCCGCTCTTCTCCCAAAGTCCCAGCAGCTGGTCGTGCAGCACGAGCTTGGTCTGTGAATCGAGCGCGTTGAACGGCTCGTCCATGAGATAGAGGCCGCGGCCGACGGCGAAGGCCCTGGCCAGCGATGCACGCTGCCGCATGCCTTGCGACAGCCGCGACGGGTACAGATCGCGTGCCGCGAGCAGGCCGACCTTCTCGATATACGCCAGTGCACGGTTCGCGCGCTCCTCGCGACCGACGCCCGAGAGCTCGAGACCGTACTCGACGTTGCCCAGTACGGTGCGCCAGGGCAGCAGCGCATCGCGCGCCAGCACGTAGCAGATGTCGTGGCGACCGGCGGCTGGCGGCGATCCGGCGACAATCACTGTCCCTGCCGCGGCCGGCACGAGACCGGCAATGACGTTCAGCAGCGTGGTCTTGCCGCAGCCGCTGGCGCCGATCAGCGCGACGAACTCGCCGTGCCGCACGGCAAGCTCGACACCGCTCAGGGTATTGCGCGCCTGGCCGAAATTGACGTCCAGGCCGCGCACGCTGATGTCGATCGCCGTCGTCATGGACAGCGGAAGCTCTCCCGCGCCGAATCGGCAACCACGTCCTTTCGTGTTTTGGCCGCGGCGAGCTGCTTGTTGTCGACGAGCAGCTGGGCCCATGTGTCGATGGTGCGCGGCGTGATCTCGGGGCCGAAGGTTGGCAGCAATCCCTTGACCATCGTCTTGAAGGCCTCGTCGGGAAGGTCGGGGACCTTCACGTACTTCTTCATCAGTCCGACGACTTCGTCGAGATTCTCGGGCTTGCTGAACCAGCAGTAGGACTCCTCCAGCGCCTTGCCGAAGCGGGCCACGACCTCAGGCTTGTCCTTGATCGTCGAGGTCGACGCCCACCAGCCGTTGTAGCCGAGGTCGTGGAAGACCTTGGGCCCCTGGTTCTTCGACAGATCGACAACGACGACGGCCTCCTTGCTCGCCGCCGCGATCGACAGCAGCGGCTCGATGCTGAGATAGGTGTCGACGGTGCCGCGCTGTAGCGCCGGGCGCGCGGTGTTGGGCAGTCCGACGGCAAGGAAGGTTACGTCGCTCACCTTGTAGCCGGCATCCGTCAGGATGGTCTGTGCCATGAAGTGGACGGAGACGCCGAGCGCCAGCACGCCCCAGTTCTTGCCGACCAGGTCCTTGACGACGCCGGGATAGCCCTCTGCCTGATGCGGCAGGGCAATGCCGGAACGCACCAGCAGGGCAAACGGCACCTTCACCGTTGATCCGGCCACGGCGCGCACCGGCAAGCCCTTGTCGACCGCCAGGATGAGATTGTCCCAGGAATTGTTGACGAAGGTGACGCTGCCGCTGGCCACGGCGGAGGTCATCGCCGGCCCGCTGGCGACCGGCACGAGCTCGACCGCCAGGCCGTTTTTCTCGAAGAACTTCTTCTCGCTGGCAACCAGCACCGGCATCGAGATCAGTGCGCCGGGATAGTAGCCGACGCTCGCCTTCTCCTGTGCCATCGCCGGCTCGGCCATCACGGCCGACGCCAGACCCAGGGCCAATACCCCGGCAATGATCCGTTCTCTCATCTGTTTCCGTCCCTCTTTCAACACACCCCATCCCCACGCAGGGACCGACGCTGCGCTGCGTCGTAGCCCAGCTCGGCAAGGACACCGTCGTTGTCGGCCGCGAGCAGCGGCGGGCCGCGCTCGGGCGCGATCCTACGTCCGTTGAGCTTGAAGCCCGCGGCCGGCAGCACGGCCTCGCGGTCCTGTCCGGGCAGCGCGAAGCTGCGGAACAGATCGCGTGCCGAGACCTGCGCTTCGTCCAGCAGCTCGGGCACCGATCGCACCGCGCCGACCGGCACGCCGGCGGCGGCCAGCTGGCTTTCCCATTCGATCGCCGGACGTTCGGCCAGGCACGAGGCGATGATCGCGCGCAGCGCGGCCTCGTTCTGCTTGCGCGTTGCGGGATCGCAAAAGCGCGGATCGCGCGCCAGTTCGGGACGATCCAGCGCCTTGCACAGCGCGGCGAACTGGGTCTCGGTGTTGGCGACGATGGTGAGCGGCGAGGTCCTGGTCTGGAACAATCCCGACGACGGCGCGCCGCTGGCGGCAAAGTTGCCGATCGGCGCGGCGGGTATGCCGCCATTGATATGGGACGACAGGATCGAGCCCATCGCGGCGACGGCACAGTCGAGCATGCCGACATCGATCTGCTGCGCCTCGCCCGTGCGATCGCGCTCGCGCAGCGCCGCCAGGATCGCGACTGCCGCCGACAGGCCGGTGAGGTAGTCGACCAGCGGCGGGCCGGTACGGCTGGGCGCCGTCTGCGGCGTGCCGGTGACCGACATGATGCCGGACACCGCCTGGATGATGTGATCGTAGGCGGGACGCGGCGACATCGGGCCGTCCTGGCCGAAGCCCGAGATCGAGCAATAGACGACGCGCGGATTGACCGCCCGGATGTCTTCGAAGCCGACGCCCAGCCGCTTCGCCGTACCAGGCCGCCAGTTCTCGATCATGACGTCGACGCCGGCGGCGATCTCGCGCGCGAGCTTGACGCCGCGTGGATCCTTGAGGTTCAGCGCCACCGAGCGTTTGCCGGCGTTGCACGACAGGAACGTGCTGCCGAGGCCGGCGGCCACCAGCGCCGCGTCGCCGCCCTGGCTGCGCATCCAGTCGCCCTCGGCCGGGCGCTCGATCTTGATCGTCTCCGCGCCCAGCAGCGTGAGCATGTAGGAGCAATAGGGGCCGGCGATGACGCTCGCACATTCGAGCACGCGCACACCCTGCAGCGGCAGCCGACTCATGTGCTCAACACGCCTCCGACATTTAATTAGTAGTGATCACTACCATATGGATTGAACCGCGGCGCGGTCAAGTGCTAAGCCGTCTGCATGCGAGAGCCGAAGTCCGTCACCGACCTGCTGACGTATCGCCTGCTGCGGCTGTCGAACACGCTCGGCCTCTACAGCAACCGTCGCTATCGCAACGAGCTCGACGTCACGCTGCCCGAATGGCGCGTGCTGTCGATCATTGCTCTGTTGGACACGACCAGCGCGCGCGACATCAGTCGTGCGCTGGCCACCGACAAGGCGTGGGTCGGCCTGACCGTGCAGAAGCTGGAGCGTCGCGGCTTCGTGCGGCGCGTATCGGACCGCAACGACGGGCGGCGGACCCTCGTCAACCTGACCCGGCAGGGTCAGGAGGTGCACGACGTGATCATGGCCAACGCGCGTCGGCGACAAAAGCGCCTCCTGGGCGCCCTCCCACCCGGTACTGCCGACACGCTGATTCTTTGTCTCGACAGGCTCCAGAGCGAAGCCGATCAAATGCTGGCCGAGCTCGACGAGACGCAGACTCTCGATTCGTCAGAGTGACGTTGGGGAGCGGATCACCGTCAGCATCTCGGCGCCGACCTCGTCCCAGCTGCGCGTCACGAACCGCTCGCGGATGCGGGTATTGGCGGCGTCGAGATAGCCGGGCGCGCTGATCACGCGGCGCAGTTCGGCAAGCCACGTCGCCTCGTCCTCCGCATCGGCGTGGAAGGCGAGGCCCTGGCCGGCTTCGGGCAGGGCGGTGTTGTTGGCGGCCAGACAGTACTTGCCGAACGACAGCGACTCGAGGATCGGCAGGCCCCAGCCCTCGTACAGCGAGGGGAAGATGCTGAAGGCGCAGTTGGCATAGAGCCAGGCCATCTCCTCGTCGGTTGGCCCTTCGACGAAGCGCAGCTTGCGGTTCCACATCAGCGTGTCGGCGGTCATGGTCTCGAACAGCGCTTCGTAGCGCCAGCCGCGCTGGCCGACGAACACCAAAGTCGGTGCCGCCTCGCCCAATTCCTCGACCAGTCGTCGCCACAGTCGATAGGCGAAGAGGTGGTTCTTGCGCGGATTGATGGTCGAGACGTAAACGACGAAGCGTCCAGGTTCGAGCGCGTGCCGCGCCAGCGCCGCCGTGTGTCGGGGTACCACGCTGCGCCTGAGATCCGAGCACAGCGGCACGCGTACCACTGGCTGCAGCGCCGCTGCGCGTTCGCGGGCATAGGCCTCGACATCCCCGGCGACATGCGCCGAGGTTGCGCACAGCGTGTCGGCGGTCGCCAACAGGCCGTCGATAAAGCGCGTGAAGCGGGCGCGTCCGGTCTCGTCGGTGAAGAATTGCGGCCGACGGATCGGAACCAGATCGTGCACCAGCGCGATGAAGCGCAGGCCGCGTTCGCGCTTCAGCCGTGCGATTTCGTCGAGCGGCCGCTGATCCCACCAGATGCCGAGCAGAAGCAGTCTGGCATCGCGCGGGAAATCGACAACGGCGGGCGCCTTGGTGACTGTGCGCGTCTCGACCAGCACGTCGATGAAATAACCCAGCCGGTCGGTATCCTCGGCCAGGCGCAGGGTCGTCGCGATCGCGCGCCGCTGTGGCGGAGACAGATGCGGCCAGGCGGCGGCGATGCGGCGGAAGGCCGTATGCGCGAGGGTACGGCCGGGCTCGCGGGTCACCGATAGATGCCGCGCCAGTGCAGCGGATGTCGAGGCGAGCAGGCGCTTGGCGGCGCGCAACGGATGCGGGCGCTGCGGCTCCGTGCAGATCGTCTCGAGATCGAGAGATTGGGCGCGGGTGATCGATTCGAGGACGGCGGCGAAATCGATGGCCCGGAACTGCCTTTGCCGCGCACTCCAGGCGACCACCGTCGCGCCTCGGGCGGCGAGATACTGCGCGACCTCGTATTCGACGCGCGGGATCCCGGTCTTCTTCTGGTAACGGCTCTCGAGCAGGTTCGTTACGCAAACATAAATCGGCGGCTGTTGCGTCACGTCCTCTTCCACAGCCGCGGCCCGGCGCGTCGGCCGGCGGGGAAAAATGGTGCCCCGAGTCGGATTTGAACCAACGGCCTACCGCTTACGAAGCGGTTGCTCTACCGCTGAGCTATCAGGGCGCCGGGCGGCTTGTACGGGAAACGACCGGGAGCCGCAAGCTTGTCTGGCGACAAGCTTTTGCTTGCGGCCGGACGGCCGGGCGCGGCATGGCTGCGGCAGCTCACCGCATGACCCTGATCACCGCCGCCGCCCCGCTCGTCCTGGTCATCGTCCTGCTCGCCAGCGGCCGCTTCGGGGCCCTGGCGGCGGGGGCGGCCGGCCTGGTCGCGACGGCAATCGCCGCGCTGGTGCTGCGCGGCAGCGACGGGTTCGCAGGCTTCGCCGTCACCCAGACCCTGGTCGGCACCTGGCTCTCCTGGCAGGTGATCTCGATCGTCGCCGGCGGCGTGTTCTTCTACCGCTGCCTCGCGGGCCGGCCACAGGCGAAGGCAGCTGCGCCCGCGACGCCGACCGCACCTGATCATCGGCGCCTGTACTTCGTCTGCTTCCTGCTCGGCCCCTTCGCCGAGTCGGTTACCGGGTTCGGCGTCGGCTACATCATCGCGCTCGCCGCCGTGACGCGGCTGGGCGTCGGTGGTGTGCCGGCGCTGCTCTTCGGTCTGTACAGCCAGTCGATGGTGCCGTGGGGCGCACTGGCGGCGGGCACGACCGTGGGTGCGCTGCTCACTGGCCTGTCGCCGACGACGCTCGGCATGCTCTGTGGCCTGCTGCAGATGCCGGTACATCTCGGCTATCTCGCGCTGTTCTGGTTCTTCCGGCGCAGCATCGGTCCGGCACCCTCGGCCGCGCAGCGCCTCGATGATCTGGCGTGGACGGTTGCGATCGTCGCCGCGGTCTGGGCCTCGCATTTGATCATCGATGTCGAGATCGCTGGTGCGGCACCGCTGGGCGTGCTGACGGCCCTGCGTTGGCTGCGCGACGAGCGGCCCGATGGCGCTGCGCTGCGGCGCGCCGCCTCGAGTGCCGCACCCTATGCGGCGCTCACCCTCGCGCTGGTGCTGACCCGCACCATCGCGCCGCTGCAGGCGACGTTGAAGTCGTTATGGGCGTGGCAGCCGCTTGCCGGCCAGCCACCCTTTCCGCCGTTCTATGCGCCGGGCTTCTGGCTGTTCGCCGTCGGCCTGCTGAGTGCATTGGTGCTGCGTGCGCCGATGACGACCGTCGTGCGCACGGCGGCGCGCGCGGCATGGCGGCCCTCGGTGGTTACGCTGCTGTTCGTCGTCATGGCCGCGTTTTATGTCGCCGCCGGCATGGCCTCGATCATCGCCGACGCGTTGTCGGCGGCTGTCGGCTCCGCCGCTGCGTTGGCGACGCCGCTCTTCGCCGCGATCGGTGGCTTCCTCACCGGCAGCGGCTCGGCGTCGAATGCGATGCTGATGCCGATGCAGGCGGCGCTTGCCACCGAGACGCACCTGCCGCTGCAGTGGGTGGCGGCGGTGCAGAACAGCGTCACCACCAATTTCACCATGCTGTCGCCGATCCGCGTCTCGATGGGTGCGGCGATCCTGGCGCTGGCCGGCGGCGACGGCGCGGTCTATCGCCGCGCCTGGCCGCTGGCCCTGCCGTCGATGCTCGTCGGCGTGGCGACGATCCTGGTGATGCTGCTGAAAAGCTGAGCTAGGGTGCGCCGCATCGGCTCAAGGGAGGGATTTATGGCGAAGGTCGCGTTTCTGGGTCTCGGCGTGATGGGTTTCCCGATGGCGGGGCATCTCGCGGCCAAAGGCCACGACGTCACTGTCTACAACCGCTCCTTCGCCAAGGCCGAGCAGTGGACGCAGAAACATAAGGGCACGGCGAAGAAGACGCCGCGCGAGGCGGCCGAGGGCTGCGACATCGTCTTCTGCTGCGTCGGCAACGACGATGACGTGCGCGCGGTCGTGCTTGGCAAGGACGGCGCCTTCGCTGGTATGAAGAAGAATGCGATCCTGTTCGACAACACCACCGCCTCGGCCAACGTCGCCCGCGAGCTCTACGCCGAGGCCAAGAAGCTCGGCCTGCATTTCGTCGACGCACCGGTGTCGGGTGGCCAGGCGGGTGCCGAGAACGGCCAGCTCGCGGTGATGTGTGGCGGCGACCAGGAGCCGTTCGATCGCGCCAAGCCGGTGGCCATGAGCTACGCCAAAGCCTGTGAACTGATCGGCCCCTCGGGCTCGGGCCAGCTGACCAAGATGATGAACCAGATCTGTGTCGCCGGCGTGGTGCAGGGCCTGTCGGAGGCGATCCATCTCGGCATGAAGGCCGGGCTCGACATCGAGAAGGTGATGGGCGTGATCTCCAAGGGCGCGGCGCAGAGCTGGCAGATGGAGAATCGCTGGAAAGCCATGGTCGCCGGCAAGTTCGAGTTCGGCTTCGCCGTCGACTGGATGCGCAAGGATCTCGGCATCTCCCTGGACGAGGCCAAGCGCCAGGGCGGTCGCCTGCCGACGATCGCGCTGATCGACCAGTTCTATGCCCAGGTGCAGCGCCGTGGCGGTGGACGCTGGGATACGTCGAGCCTGATCCATCTGCTCAACAACGACTGAGGCCTGCGATGTACCGCCTGATCGGACGCACCGGCTGGGGCTCGGCGCTGATCGAGGCGCAGCTGGTGTGGTATGGCCGGCCATTCGAGTTCGAGGAGGTCGGCGATCTCTTCAAATCGGCGGAGGCGCGCGAGAAGCTGGCGCGCGTCAACCCGCTGGCGCAGGTGCCGACCCTGGTGCTGCCCGGCGGCGCGCTGATGACCGAGAGTGCAGCGATTACTCTGCTGCTGGCCGACGACGCACCCGCTGATCGCAGCCTCGTGCCGCCAGCGGGCGCGACGGAGCGCGCGGACTTCCTGCGCTGGCTGGTGTTCCTGGTCGCGAACATCTACCCGACCTTCACCGTCGCCGACGACACGACGCGCTGGATCTCGGGCGAGGCGCCGCAGAAGGAACTGCGCGAGCGCTTCAACGACTATCGCCTGCGCCTGTGGCGGCAGGTCGAGAGCACGCTCGGCGAGGGGCCATGGTTCCTCGGCCAGCGCTTCAGTGCACTCGATCTCTACATCGCGATCATGACGCGCTGGACGCCGCGGCGGCCGTGGTTCGCCGAGACGCGCAAGCTCAACGCCATCGCCACGCGCGCCGATGCGGTGCCCGACCTCGCGGCGGTGCTGAAGCGCAACTTCCCGGGCTGACGCGCGATCCTGTCATCCCGAGCTGCGCTCGGAATGACAGAGCCGTCAGCGCGCCGAGGAGGTCACGTCGAAGACGCCGACCACCTGGGTCAGGCAGCGCGCGACGTGCGCAGCGGTATCGGCATCGAGGCCGGCGACCTGCACGTCGACGGTCATGACCTCGGCGTCGGGCGTGCGCGGCGTGCCTTCGAGCGCGGCGTGCACGCGCAACGGCACCAGACCACGCTTGGCGATCAGCTCCAGCACCCGCGGCAGCAGGCCGGGCGAGGGATCGGCGGCGACGGCGAAGCAATGCACATCGCGCGGCACGCTGTTGGCGCGCGGCGCATCGTCGGTCGAGGAATGGAAGCGGGTAGACGGCTCAGCGGCCGTGACGGAAAACATGTCGGAAACTCCGATCGGCAATGGCGAATGTCAGCGCGGCCCGGCCCTTGGTAAGGGCCGGGTGGCTAATTCGCCGCCGAAGGAGCGTCATCCCGGACATGAAAGATTATTACCACGCGGGCGCGCGACTGACCAGCAGAGCCTAGCGCGAGAAAACCACCAGCGTGACGCTGACGACCAGCATCATCAGAAATACGCCCATGCCGGCGTGGTGGCGCACCGCCTTGCGCAGGCGCTCAGCCGCCGAGCGCCGCCGCCGCGGCGGCATGGCGATGGCATGAAAGACTGAACGCGCCGGCAGGCCGTCTTCGGCAGTGTCGGGCAGGCTCATGGCCACCTCAGCGGAAGGCGGAACTCAGTCGCACGCGAAGATCCCGCAGGGCGCAACGCAAATCCCACGAGAGGTCGTGCCAGAAGTCGCGAATGGTGTTCATGGATAAAAAATCGCCCCAACCAAGTAACGGCTCATTTTCGCGCGTTCCTCTCACGATGGAATCATGAATAAATTCTCGCTTGTGATTCAGATGCTTGTGACTGCTTTTGCCAGTGATCAGCGATGCCTGATGCCCGTCGTCAGGATCGGATTCACTCACTGCATCAACTGACTGCCGACCAATCACGAGGCTTGGCGTGATCCTCGGCGAGTCGATGGTCTCGACCTACAACATCTTGTGATGAGAGGCCCTCGCTTGCGATCGGCACGGGGCGCGGCCATGCTCCGCACGCAACGAGGAGAGGATCAGGCGATGCGGCTGCAGTTGGTGACGTGGCACGATGTCGAGGCCTACCTCAAGAAGAGCACCGGCATCATCATCCCGATCGGCTCGACCGAGCAGCACGGCCCGAACGGCCTGGTCGGTACCGACGCGCTTACCGCTGAGTTCGTCGCGCAGGGCGTCGGCGAGAAGCTGGGCGCGCTGGTGGCGCCGACCATCTCTGTCGGCATGGCGCAGCACCATCTCGACTTCCCCGGCTCGATCACGCTCAGGCCCTCGACCTTGATCTCGGTTGTCCGCGACAACATCCAGTCGCTGGTGCGTCACGGCTTCACCCGCTTCTTCTTCGTCAACGGCCATGGCGGCAACATCGCCACGGTGACCGCGGCGTTCTCCGAGATCTACGCCGAGCGCTCGCTGGTGCGCGGCAGCAACGCGCCGTCGGTGAAGTGCAAGCTGCGCAACTGGTGGGAAGGGCCCGGCATCCGCGCGTTGTCGAAGGAGCTCTACGGCAGTTCCGAGGGCAGCCACGCGACGCCCAGCGAGGTGTCGATGACCTTCTACATGTACCCGCAGACCGAGAAGAAGGTGCCGATGTCGCCGGAAGTGGCGCCCACCGGCGGCTTCGCCGATGCCGAAGACTATCGCCGCATGTTCCCCGACGGCCGCATCGGCTCGAACCCCAATTTATCGACGGCGGCGCACGGCAAACGCTTCTACGAGACCGCTGTCGAGGAAGTCGCCAAGGACTATCTCGCCTTCACCGCGAGCTGAAGAGGGAGCAGCACATGACACCAGACGCCGCCCAGCGCGATAGGATCTTCCGCGCCTTCGGGCGCGCCTTCTTCAAGCAGGACCTCGACGCGATGTACGAGGTGGTGACGCCGGACTTCACCTGGACGTTGCTGGCCAACGGCACGTTGCGCATGCTCGATACGCGCGAGAAGGTCGCGGCCTTCTTCGTCGAGCGCAAGACGCAGGTCGAGAACGTGCGCTTCGCCGACGTGGTCTATCACCACGCGCCGGACGCCTCGTTCATGACCTTCAGGATGACGGGAACGGACAAGGCCACCGGCCAGCCCTTCGCGTCGGTGGGCGTCGAGCGCTACACCTTCCGCGACGGCAGGCTGGCGGTGAAGGACGTCTACGTACGGCCGGCGGACGCCAGCGGCTGAGCCGCGGCGTCGACCCAATCAGCGACAGCTCAGCGCTTCTTGCCGGCCGCCATCTTGTGCGCCTTGGAAGCGGCGCCGACGGCCTTGACCATCTCGAAGATGCGCTTGCGCACCTTCTCCTCGTCGATCTTGTAGTAGGCGCGCACCAGCTCGAGGGTCTCGCGCTTGGCGAGCGGATCCTTCTCGTCCTCGAACGGCGAGCCTTCCTCGGCCAGGCCGCCCTTGCGGCCCCGTCCACGCCCGCCGCGCCCGACCAGCACGTTCACCGGCATCTCTTCGAAGAAATACGACACCGGCACGTCGAGCACCTTGCTGAACTCATACAGCCGGCTCGAGCCGATGCGGTTGGCGCCGCGCTCGTACTTCTGAATCTGCTGAAACGTGAGCCCGACAGCTTCTCCGAGCTTCTCCTGGCTCATGCCCAGCAGTGTCCGCCTCTGGCGCACACGCATGCCGACATGAACGTCGACGGGATGACCTGCCATGGTCGCTTTGCTCCTTGATTGCGGCGACGTTACGCGCGCTGCAGGCCATCGGCTGGGACCTGCGTCTCGCCACGCCATTTCCGTACATGGCAGAACGCCACGTACGCCCCCGATCCCCGGCGGCGGCCATGGCGCACCCACTCATGGAATGCTCTATATCCGCCCAGACGCCGTGAATCTAGCGTCAAGATATCGTTAATTGGTCCTAGTGTTAAGACAATATTTATACGACCGGTTGTCGCACTGCTCCGGCGATACGCGCCTTACGAGAACATTATGACATTCAAACTGCGGATTTACGGGTGGCGCGGTTGATGCACTGAAATGATCAGTGCCACCATCACCATCAAGGCCAGCAATGCGACATCACCATATTGTCCATATGGCGTGGGCGAGAGGGCCGGCGGCAGACGCTCGTCGATCACACCTTCGACATTCATGGCGAGCTGGCGCAGGACGCGGCCGCCGCCGTCGATCACAGCGGTGATGCCGGTATTGGCGACGCGGATCACCGGCAGGCCTTCCTCGACGGCGCGCAGCCGGGCGCTGATCATGTGTTGATACGGGCCGCTCGAGGTGCCGAACCAGGAATCGTTGGTGACGTTGAGGATCCAGGCCGGGCGCGGCTTGGCCACGATCTCGTCGGGAAAGATCGCCTCGTAACAGATCGCCACGGCGAAGGGCGGGAGGCCGGGCAGGGCGATCGTCTGTCGCTTCTCGCCGAATTCGAACGAGCCTCGGCCGATCGTGTCGCTGAGCGGGATGATGTTGCGCAGTGGCAGGTACTCGCCCAAGGGCACGAGGTGATTCTTATCGTAGGTGGCACGGATCACGCCTTGATCGTCGACGACGTGCAGGCTGTTCCAGATCGGTACGCTGTCGGCCAGCGCCGACGGGCGACGTTCCTCCTCCGCAGTCATCGGCCCGCGCGGCGCCCCCAGGAGCAGATACCCGCCCTTGGGGATCAGCGCCCGCAGCGCCTGGAGATAGCTCGGCGATTGCGCCAGCAGGAAGGAGGTGGCGGTCTCTGGCCAGATCACATGCGCGACCTCCGGTGGCCGGCCGACCGTACTCAGCCGTGCGAACCTGGCGGCATGCTCGGCGCGGAGCTCCGGCTTCCATTTCTCTCCCTGTGGGATGTTGGGCTGCACCAGCCGCAACATCGGCCGCGCCTCGACCGGCGTTGTGCGGGCATTGGCTTCGGCCAGCCGCGCCTCCAGCGACAAGCCGCCCGTCACGCCAATCGCCAGCGCGAGAACCGCGGCCACCACGCTTGGCAGCCAGCGCCGCGGCACGGCGTCGGCCAAGGTGGCGGGCATCGCCAGGATCAGGATGGTCAGCAGCGAGAGGCCATAGACCCCGACCCAGGCGGCCGGCTGGAGCGCCGGCGCGCTGAACGCCCAGACGTGGCCGGCGGGGTTCCAGGGGAAGCCGGTCATGACATGGCCGCGTCCCCATTCGGCGACGACCCACCACAGCGCGAACAACGGCACGCGGCGCCAGCCGGCGAAGCGGCCGGGCATCGCGCGGATGGTCGCGACATAGAGGACGCAGGCCGTACCGACGAACAGCGACAGCAGCGCGGCGAGCCCGATCACGATCGGCGGACCCAGCGGCGCGAAGATCGCCGGCGGCACGAAGAACGCCTCGGTGATCCAGTAGCAACCGACGGAAAAGTGGCCGAGACCCCAGAGGAACCCGTCGAAAAAGTTGCGTCGGCGGCGCGGTGCGTCACCCAGGCCGCTATCGAGCAGCCAGACCAACCCGACCAGCCCGATGGGCATCAGCGGCAGCACGTACCAGGGTGGCATGGAAAAGCCGGCGGCGGCGCCCAACGCCAGGGCGACGACTATCCGTCGCCATCCGGTCAGGCGGCCAAGCCCTTGGGGCCACGACGCAAATCGGCTCATTGGCGCATCCGTCCACAATCCCCGTTTCCGTTCAACTGTTTACCCCGATTACATTGCAGATGAGAGGAACTTTGCTATAGTGCGGGTGTTGTGGGGGGCCCCTGCAGTTAGGGGTAGTAAAAGAACAATGACTTTGCTCCGGGAATGGTTCGCGGAATGGGCTCAGGCCTATTTCCTCCGTCGCGGCTACGATCCGGTCAACCGCGCGATCAACCTGCTGGGTGCTTTGCTGGTTGTCGGCGCTCTGGGTTTCTTCGCCGTAGACGCTTTCAGCTGAACGTCCGATCCGGCTTGTGAAGACACGCGGCGCGGCCTATGTCGCGCCCGCCATGGATTCCAGTCACACCGACTCAACGCCGCACATCCGCACGCTCTACGGCCGCCGCCAGGGCAAGAAGCTGCGCGCGCACCAGCAGGGGTTGCTCGATACGCTGCTGCATCGCCTTTGCGTGCCGGTCGCGCACAGCCTCGACCCCGCCGATCATCAAAGGCCGCTCGATCTCGCCACGCTGTTCGGCCGCGCCATGCCCGGCGGTTACTGGCTCGAGGTCGGCTTCGGCGCTGGCGAGCATCTGGCGTGGCAGGCCGAGCATCATCGCGATGTCGGATTGATCGGATGCGAGCCCTACATCAACGGCGTCGCCAAAGCGTTGGCGCATGTCGAACGGCTGGCGCTCGACAACGTGCGCATCCACGACAACGACGCGCGCTTCGTCATGGCCGCGCTGCAGCCCCGGTCGCTGTCGCGAGCCTTCGTGCTCTTCCCCGATCCCTGGCCCAAGGCACGCCATCACAAGCGCCGTTTCGTCTGCCGCGACAACCTGGATCGGCTGGCAACGTTGATGGTGAGCGGCGCCGAGCTCAGGCTGGCGACAGACGATCCGAGCTACCTACCCTGGATGGTCGAGCACGCCTGTCTGCATCCGGCATTCGAGTGGCTCGCAGAAAACCCGCGTGATTGGCGGGTGCGGCCCGATGACTGGCCGCCGACGCGCTATGAACGCAAGATGCTGGCAGGCCGCACACCGACGTTCCTGCGACTGCGTCGCTGCTAGCGACGCATCTTCCCGTGCGCGACGGAACAACACAGCTGAACTTCCCGACATGTCGCGCGCTTGTACTGGAGGCCCGTGATCCGTAAGGTTTCTGCCGGCCCGACAGAGGCCGCGCTGCAGCCTTGGTTGCGGCAGCATCAGACAGGGACGGATTCGCGTAGCACGGAGCAACCTCAATGCCGTTGCTTGAGGTTAAGGAACTTCATACGGAATTTCGCACCGGCGCGGGCCTCGTCCGCGCCGTCGATGGCATTTCCTACTCCGTGGAGCAGGGCGAGACCGTCGCCGTCGTGGGCGAAAGCGGCTCGGGCAAGTCGGTGGGTGCGCTCTCGATCCTGCGCCTGATCGCCGATCCGCCGGGCCGCATCACGGGTGGGCAGATCCTCTTCGATGGCCGCGACCTGCGCAGCCTCTCCGAAGCCGAGATGCGCGAGATCCGCGGCCGCGACATCGGCATGGTGTTCCAGGAGCCGATGACCTCGCTCAACCCTGTGCTCACCATCGGCCGGCAGATCACCGAGGTGCTGGAGCAGCATCAGGGCGCCGATCGCGAGGCGGCGAACAAGCGCGCGCTGGAATTGCTCGAGATGGTCGGCATCGCCGACGCGCGGCGCCGGCTGAAGCAGTATCCGCATCAGCTCTCCGGCGGCATGCGTCAACGCGTGATGATCGCGGTGGCGCTGGCCTGCAATCCCAAGCTGATCATCGCCGACGAGCCGACCACGGCGCTCGACGTCACCATCCAGGCGCAGATCCTCGAGCTGATGAAGGCGCTGACCGAGCGCCTCAACGTCGCGCTGATCGTCATCACGCACAATCTCGGCGTGGTCGCGCGCTACGCGCAGCGGGTCAACGTGATGTATGCCGGCCGCATCGTCGAGTCGGGCAGCGCCGAGGCGATCTATCACGACCCACGCCATCCCTACACCATGGCGCTGTTGCGCTCGGTGCCGCGGCTCGACCAGCCGCGGCGCGCGCGGCTCGATCCGGTCGAAGGCCAGCCGCCGGACCTCACCAAGCTCGATGGCGGCTGCTCGTTCCGGCCGCGCTGTCGCTTCGCCATCGAGAAGTGCGCACAGTCCCAGCCGCCCCTGGAGCCCGCGGGTGGCGCGGGTCACGCCTCGGCGTGCTTCCGTCGCGACGAGCTGGGCGCGATGGCGGAGGCCGCGCAATGAACGCGGAGGGACCACTCGTCGAAGTGCGCGGCTTGCAGATGCACTTCCCGATCAGCGAGGGCATCGTGCTGTCGCGCAAGGTCGGCGACGTGAAGGCGGTCGACGGCGTCGACTTCACGATCGCGCGCGGCGAGACGCTGGGCCTTGTCGGCGAGAGCGGT
>JAFAZJ010000199.1 GCA_019239835.1 Alphaproteobacteria bacterium
CGGTGTCGGCGCTCCAGCCCATGTTCACGTCGATCATGATCTCGATGTCGGGGCCCAGCGCATCGCGCATGGCGTGAACGTTCTTGACGTCCTCGCGCCACGGCCGGATGTGCGCAACCTGCATCTTGATCGCCTTCAAGCCCATGCCGGTGAAGTGCCGCGCGCGGGCGATCATTCCGTCTCCGCCAAGCCCGCGCCAGCAGCCCGAGCCATAGGCCGGCACCTTGGCGCGCGAGTTGCCCCACAGGCGATGCAGCGGCAGGCCGGCCTTCTTGCCGACGATGTCCCACAGCGCGATGTCAACGGCGGACTGGCAGAACGTGGCGATGCCGCCGCGGCCCAGCCAGTAAGTGCTCTTCCACAGGCTCGTCCAGATGCCCTCGACCTCGGTGGCGTCGCGGCCCAGAACCTGGGGCGCGATCATCTCCTTCAGGCAGGCATCGAGCGTGAACAGCCCGCCCGACAGCGGCTGCAGGTAGCCCATGCCGGTGAGGCCACCCGCGGTCTCGATCTCCAGCACCAGGAGCTCGCGGTGCGTCGGCGGCATGATGCCGTTGGGCGGCGGCTCGCCGACGAACGGCACGCGCAAGAGCGTGGTACGCAGCGCGGTGATGGTGGTTGGACTGGCCATGGACGCTTCCCTCTGATCGCGAAGGGAAGCCTAGAGCAAAATCAGGCGCTGTCATCCCGAGCGCAGCGAGGGATCTTTCCGTTGTTGAAAGATCCCTCGCTGCGCTCGGGATGACGGACGGTCGGCGTCAGAGCCGGCGGACGTAGTTCACGCTGATGTTGATCGCCTCGTCGAGCGGCTTGCGCTGACGGAAGCCGGCCTCGAAGCCCTGGATGATCGCGTCGGCGCGCTCCTGGGGCGTGCCGTGGTGCTGCGGGCTGTTGACCATGTTGTCGCCGAAATTGTGCTGGGTCAGCGCATAGACGGCGGCGGGATATTGCGGCCGGCTGATCTTGCGCACGCCGGCGAAGTAGCCGGCGAAATAATCGGCCTGCAGCTCGACACGCTTCACCGTCGGCGAGTCGCCGCGCACGACCTTATCGAGACCGCGCTTGTACTGCATGATGTGGCCGAACTCGTGCGCGCAGACGGCAGCGACGCTGACGTCGGGATTCTCCTTCTGGCTCATCAGCCGGCGCAGCAGGCCTTTGCCGAACAGCACCGTGCCGTCGCCGCGGTTGAGCCGCACGCGGTTGGTCGCGTAGGCGTTCATGCCATCGGAATCGTCGAAGTAGCAGAAGCCCGGCAGGATCTGGAACGTCTCGGACATCGCCGACAAGGAATGCGCCAGGGCGAAGTCGAACTGGGGATCGCCGGATTTCGGGAACATCTCCTCGGCACCGCTCATCGACAGCCACGGCGGCGCGCTGCGATTGAGCAGGATGTCGGCCGACGGTTCGGCCAGCATGCAGCCTTTGACCTCACGACCACCGATGGTCTGGGCGTGCGCGCAGGTCGCGTGGCCGCACCAGAGGATGGTCAACGCTCCACCAAGGATTGTCTCACGGCGCGTCAACATGGTTCGCTCCCAGGATCAGCACAGGTTGGGGAACCGCCGGCAGGCTTCCGACGGTGGACCGACATCAGGCCGAGGATTCGGATCGCTGGCCGGCGTCGGCCGCGCCGGCGGTTGCGGTTGGGATGGCGGCTGGGGCTGCGGCTGCGGTTGCGGCTGAGCTGACGTGGGCGGCGGTGCCCAGGGCGGTGCGGCCGCTGGGGGTCCACCAGGCCCGGCCGGCTCCGGCTCGGTCACCACTTTGCCCGGCTGCCGCGGCGAGGGCGCGGCGGGCGGCGGCGTGTTGACGGTGGGCGGCGGCTGGCGCTGGGGTGGCGGCGCGGCGCGCGGGTCGGCCGGCTCGGGCTCCGTCGCCAGGCGCCCGCGCTGCGCCAGCACGTCGCTGGGCACGACCAGGATGGACAGAGCCAAGATCGCCAGTCCGGCGCTTTGGCGCACTCCCCCGAGACCCCACATTCGCCCTGAACTCCCCTGATGCGAACCTTGTAACCCTACACCAGCCGCGCGTCAGAGCCGAGGCAGGAAAATGGCGGCGGCGCGGCACCGGCCGTAGGATGATCGCCGATCTTCAGGAGCCTGCACGCCATGAACGACAGCAAGATGTCAGGGCCAATCGCCGTCACCGCCGCCTCGGTCGCGCCGCGCACCAAGCCGTCGAATTATCCCGAGCCGTTCTTCAGTCGCATGAGCAAGCGCGAGAAGCGCCAGCTCGGCGACGTCTTCGGGCTGAAGAATTTCGGCGTCAACCTCACGCGTCTGGCGCCGGGCGGCGAGTCGGCGCTGCTGCACGAGCACAGCAAGCAGGATGAGTTCATCTATGTCCTGCAGGGCGAACCGACCCTGGTGACCGAGCGCGGCGAGACCGTGCTGAAGCCCGGCATGTGCGCCGGCTTCCCGGCAAAGGGCGGCGCGCATCAGCTGGTCAATCGTACCGGCGCGGATGTCTTCATCCTCGAGGTCGGCGACCGTATCGCTGGCGACGAAGGCAGCTACCCGCGCGACGACATCCAGGCGGTGATGGGCGCCGACGGCAAATGGCTGTTCACCCACAAGGACGGGCGGCCGTACTGATGCCCTGGACCATCGCCATCACCGCGCCCGACCTCGCGCAGCCCGGCCTCGACGTGCTGAGCGCCGCCGGCTGCCGCGTGCTCTTCGTCGCTGACAGCAGCACCGATGCAGAGCTGCTGGCCCTGGTGCGCAAGGAGAAGATCGACGGCATTCTTGCGCGCCATGGCGTGTCGGGAAACGTGATCCGCGCCACCGACAGCATCCGCTGCATCTCGCGTCATGGCGCGGGCTACAACAGCGTCGATATTCCCGCGGCGACGGCGAAGAAGATCCCGGTGCTGGTGGCCGCCGGCGTCAACGCGCAGTCGGTGGCCGAACTCACCATCGGCCTGATGATTGCCGTCGCGCGTGTGATCCCGACGCATGACACGAACCTGCACGGCGCGCGGTGGATCAAGGGACCGGCGGGCGTTCAGGTCGGCGGCCGCACCATGGGCATCGTCGGGCTGGGCGCGGTGGGCAAGCGTGTGGCGCGCGCCGCGGCGGGACTGGGCCTGAAGGTGATGGCCTACGATCCCTACATCAACGCTGTGATCGACGGTGTCGAGCGTGTCGCCTCGCTCGAGGATCTGCTGGCACGGGCCGAGGTGCTGACGCTTCATTGCCCGCTGACCGACGAGACGGAAGGCATGATCGGCGCGGCTGAGCTCGCCGCGCTGCCCAAGGGCGCCATCGTGCTGAATTGCGCGCGCGGTCCGGTGATCGATGAAGACGCGCTGGTCGCGGCTTTACGCTCCGGCCATTTGCTCGGCGCCGGCCTCGACACCTTTCGCGACGAGCCGCCGGCGGCTGACTGCCCGGTGCTGTCGCTGCCCAACGTCGTGCTGACGCCGCATATCGGCGCGCACACCGGGTACGCCAACGAGGCAGTGTCGGCGGCAGCGGCCGAGAACCTGCTGCGCATCCTCGACGGCAAGCCGGTCGATCCGGCGCTGTGCGTGAATCGCGAGGTTCTTCCGGCTTGACTCATCGGTAAGCCATAGCTTACTGTAAGTCATGGCTTACGGAAGCGCACTGACGGTACTGGCCGACCCGACGCGGCGGGCGGTGTTCGAGCGGCTGCGGCAGGGACCGCGGGCGGTGAATGTCATCGCCGCGGGGCTGCCGGTGTCGCGGCCAGCGGTGTCGCAGCACCTCAAGGTCCTGAAGGACGCCGGCCTGGTCGAGGAGCGCAGCGAGGGCGTGCGTCGGATCTACTCGCTGCGCCACGAGGGGCTCATGGAACTGCGCGACTGGTTCGAGAGCTTCTGGAGCGAATCGTTCGAGGCGTTCCGGGCCGAAGTCGAGAAACCCCGGAGCGAAACATGAGCGCCACCCTGATGATCGCGCCGGTGCGCAAAAGCGTGCGGGTGAAGGCGCCGATCGCATATGCCTTCGAGGTCTTCACCAGCGGGCTTGGGCGCTGGTGGCCGCCCAACCACGGCATCAGCAAGAAGCCGATCATGAAGGTGATGATGGAGCCGCGCCTGGGCGGACGCTGGCTGGAGATCGCCGACGACGGCACGGAAACGGTGGTCGGCACGATCATCACCTGGGAGCCGCCGCATCGCTTCACCATGCTGTGGCAGATCAACGCCCGATGGCAGGCCGACGTCACGATGAAGTCGGAGGTCGACGTGCGCTTCACCGCCGAAGGCGCCGACGCGACGTTGGTCGAGCTGGTGCATCACCGCTTCGAGACCATGGGCGCCGAGGATGGCGCATCGATGCGCAAGGACGTCGACGGCGGCTGGCCCGGCCTCGTCGAGCGCTTCGCGCGCGAGGCTGAACGCAATCTCACCGGAGAGGGAAGATCATGAGCAACCTGCAGATATTGGGCGCACCGCAATCGCCGCTCGTCTGGGCCGTGCGCATGACGGCGGCGGAGAAGGGCATCGATGTCGATCTCCTGCCGATGCGGCCGCACACGCCGGAGATCCAGGCCATCCAGCCGTTCGGCAAGATCCCGGCGATGCGCCATGGCGATATCGAGCTGTCCGAGTCATGCGCCATCGCCCGCTATATCGACGGCCTCGATTCGCGCGTGAAGCTGATGCCGGCCGCTCTTGTCGACGCGGCGCGCGTCGAGCAGTGGATCATGCATTTCCACACCGAATACCTGCCGCTGATGCTCGGCCGCTACATCGTGCAGTACTTCTTCCCGGCCAACGGCGTGCCCGACCGCAAGGCGATCGAGGCCACGCTGGCGCCGATGGAGAAGGCGACGGCGATCCTCGAGCGCCAGCTCGATGGTCGCGATTATCTGCTAGGTGATTTCTCGCAGGCCGACATCTTCTTCGCGCCGCTGCTGCACTACCTGAGCGCGCTGCCCGAGGGCGGGCGCATCGTCGCCGCCGCGCCGCGCGTCGCTGCCTATGTCGCGCGGCTCTCCGCGCGGGCCGCCTTCAAGGCGACCTTCCCGCCGCCGCTGCCGGGACGCGAAGCCGCCGCCTAGTGCAGGTGATGGCCGATGGCGGTGCGCAGCCAGGCCAGCACGTCGGCGGTCACTTCGTCCTTGTTGGTCTCGTTGAGCAGCTCATGTCGCGCGCCGTCGTAAAAGCGATGCGTAACGTGGCCCAGGCCGGCGTCGCGATAGGCCGCCAGCAGTGATGGCATCCCTTTCGCGCCGTCACTGACCGGATCGGCGGTGCCTGATATGACGAAGATCGGCAGGTTCTTCGGAATCCGACCGACCAGAGCCGGGTCTGTCTGCCGCCCGACGCCGCCGACAAGGTCAATCCAGAGCTGGCCGGTGGGCACGAAGCCGCACAGCGGATCGGCGACGTAGGCATCGACCTCGGCCGGATCGCGCGACAGCCAGTCGGCATCCGTACGGTTGGGTCGGAAGCGGCGGTTGAAGTCGACGAAGGACAGCCGCAGCAGCAGCGGACTGCGCCCGCGCGGCCCCAGCCGCCAGCGCTCGACGCGGGCGATCAGCTTGCCCAGGCTGGCGATCGGCGGCGGCTTGCCGTTGGAGCCGCACAGAACGGCGCCGACATAGTCCGCGCCGCGCTCGGCGATGGTCCATTGGGTCAGGAACGAACCCATGGAGTGGCCGAAGATCAGCACCGGCAGGCCGGGATGGTCGGTCGCGATCCGCTTGCGCAGCAGCGCCATGTCGTCGAGCACGCGGCGCCAACCGTTCTGCTCGGCGAAGAAGCCGAGATCCTCGGCCGTCGGCGCGGTGAGCCCGTGGCCGCGATGGTCGTTGGCGTGCACGGCATAGCCGGCGTCGGTCAGCGCCTGGGCGAAGCGGGCGTAGCGGCCGGCATGCTCGCCCAGCCCGTGGGCGAGCTGGACCACGGCCTTGGGCTCGCCGTCAGGTAGCCAGCGGTGGACATGCAGGGCGTAGTCGTCGTCAGCGGTCAGTGTGTAGGACGCGGTGCGCATCGCCGCAGGGTGGCACGGCCGCGCTTCGTTGACGATATCCGGAGGCGGTGCGATACCCGCCCGCGTTCCAATTGGCGACCCAGGGGAGGGCGGGGCACGTGGCCGACGACAAGCGCGTCTATCTGTTCGACACCACACTGCGCGACGGCGCGCAGACGCAGGGCGTCGATTTCTCGGTGGCCGACAAGGTCGCCATTGCCCGCGCGCTGGACGACATCGGCATCGACTACATTGAGGGCGGCTGGCCAGGCGCCAACCCCACCGACGACCGATTCTTCGCCGCACCGCCGGCCTTCAAGCGCTCGAAATTCGTCGCCTTCGGCATGACCCGGCGTGCCGGGCGCAGTGCCTCGAACGACCCTGGGCTGAACGCCCTGGTCGGCACCAAGGCGCGCACCGTGTGCATGGTCGGCAAGACCTGGGATTTCCACGTCGACGTCGCGCTCGAGCTCGGGCGCACCGAATACGTCGAGATGATCGCCGACTCGGTGGCTTTCGCGAAAACGCGCACCGAGGAGGTTATGTTCGACGCCGAGCATTTCTTCGACGGCTTCAAGGCCAACCGCGACTATGCGCTGACCTGCGTGCGCGAGGCGCATGCCGCCGGCGCGCGCTGGGTCGTGCTGTGCGACACCAATGGCGGCACGCTGCCGCACGAGATCGAGCGCATCGTCGGCGAAGTGACGCGCGAGATCCCCGGCACGTCGCTGGGCATCCACACCCACAACGACACTGAGAATGCGGTGGCCAACACCTTGGCCGCGGTAAAGGCCGGCGTGCGCCAGGTGCAGGGCACGATCAACGGCCTGGGCGAGCGTTGCGGCAATGCCAACATGATCGCGCTGATTCCCAATTTGGCGCTGAAGATGGGCTTCGACACCGGCCTGGGCGCCGACAAGATCGCGACGCTCACGCATCTGTCGCGCCTGCTCGACGAGCGGCTGAACATCACGCCCAACCGCAGCGCGGCCTACGTCGGCACGCGCGCTTTCGCGCACAAAGGCGGCTTGCACGTCTCGGCGGTCGAGAAGGATCCGCGGACCTACGAGCACATCGATCCGGAGATCGTCGGCAACCAGCGCATCATCGTCGTCTCCGACCAGGCTGGCCGTTCCAACGTCGTGGCGCGCTTCCGTCAGATCGGGCTGGAGATCGATCCCAGGAGCCCCGACGTCTCGAAGCTGCTGGAGATCGTCAAGGAGCGCGAGGCCAACGGCTACGCCTACGACGGTGCCGATGCCTCGTTCGAGCTGCTGGCGCGGCGCGAGCTGCACACCGTGCCGGATTACTTCGCGCTGCAGAGCTTCCGCGTGCTGGCGGAGCGGCGCTGGAACGCGCGCGGTGACCTGATCACGCTCTCGGAAGCGACGGTGAAGCTCGATGTCGCCGGCCGCCGCGTGATGGAGGTCGGCGAGGGCAACGGCCCGGTCAACGCGCTCGACCAGGCGCTGCGCAAGGCGCTCGTGCCGCACTACGCCGAGCTCACCGACATGGCGCTGGTCGATTTCAAGGTGCGCATCCTCGATTCGGCTGGCGGTACCGCGGCGGTGACCCGCGTCATGATCGAGAGCGAGGACGGCGAGGGGCGGCGCTGGACAACCATCGGCGTGTCGCCCAACATCATCGACGCCGCCTACAACGCGCTCTACGACGCCATCACCTACAAGCTTTTCCGCGACGGCGCCGGCGTCGCCGTAGCGACTCCAACCTGAAGTCAACCTTACCTTCCCCCGGAGGGGGAAGGTGCCCGCAGGGCGGAAGGGGGATGTTGAAGACGGACTCCGGCGTTCGTCTTCAACATCCCTCATCCGTCGCTCCGCGCCACCTTCCCCCTCCGGGGGAAGGTAAAATGGAAGAACGGCAAAAAGCGTCAGGCAGCCATGCCGGGTGGGGCGCTGGCACCCCGGGCGGGGCGGGCGATGGCGTGGTATAGATGGCGGTCCGCATGGTCTCGGGAGGGGCCATGTCAGAGCTTGAGGATCCTGTTGGTAGCACCATGAGCGAGCAGCAACCCGCCCCGGCGCCCGTGCCGCGCCGGCGTTCTCGGCGGTCGTTGGCCCGCGCCGTGATGTGGCTGCTGCCTGTCGTGGCCGTCGCCATCGGATTGTGGGTCTACCTGGCCTCCGGCCGCTATGTCGGCACCGACAACGCCTATGTGAAGGGCGACCGGGTCCTGGTGGCGCCGGAGATCGCCGGCGTGGTGATCGAGGTTCTCGTGCAGGAGAACCAGCCGGTCACCAAGGGCCAGCTGCTATTCCGCCTCGACGACTCGCCCTACAAGCTGGCGTTGGCCAAGGCCGAGGCCGAGCTCGAGAGCGCCATCGCCGAGATCCAGGGCCTGCGTGCCAGCTGGCGGCAGAAGCGCGAGGAGGTGAAGCTCTCCGGCAGCCAGGAGAATTTCGCGCAGATCGAGTTCGACCGGCAGAGCGACCTGGCGCAGCGCAAGATCGGCCTGGGCAAGAGCATGGACGAGGCGCGTCGCGACATCGACGTTGCACGCCAGCGCACCGCCATGCTCAAGGAGGAATTGCTGCGCATCGAGGCGGCGCTGGCCGGCGATCCCAAGATCAAGGCCGAGGATCATCCCAAGGTGCGCCAGATCAAGGCGATGCGCGACGAGGCGATCCTCAACCTCAAGCGCACCCGCATCGAGTCACCGATCGCCGGCATCGCCGCGCGCAAGCCTGTCGTCGGCGCCTACGCCTCGGCCGGCACGGCGATGATGACAGTGGTCTCCGACACCGGCCTGTGGATCGAGGCCAACTACAAGGAGACCGACCTGGCGCGCGTGCGGCCGGGCCAGCGCGTGAGCTTCCAGGTCGACACCTATCCCGACCGCACCTGGCACGGTGTCGTCACCAGCATCAGCCAGGCAACCGGCGCGGAGTTCGCCGTGCTGCCGCCGCAGAATGCCTCGGGCAACTGGGTGAAGGTGGTGCAGCGCATCCCGGTGCGCATCGAGGTGCGCACGACCGACAGCGATCCGCCGCTGCGCGTCGGCATGAGCGTCTCGGTCGACATCGACACCGGCTACAAGCGCTCGTTCGGGGACCTGGTGGCCAGCGTCGAGCGCCTCTTCGGACTGGGCGGCGCCAACGCCCAGACGGGCGCCGCCGGCGGCAAATGAATTCGGCCGCGGTCGAGGTCAAGCATCGCGGCCTGATCGCGCTGCTGGTGATGGCGGCCACCGTCATGCACGTGCTCGACGCGACCATCGCCAACGTGGCGCTGCCGCACATGCAGGGCACCTTGTCGGCGACGCAGGATCAGATCTCCTGGGTGCTGACCTCCTACATCGTGGCTTCGGCGATCGTGACGCCGGTGACCGGCTTCCTCGCCGGCCGCCTGGGTCGGCGCATGGTGTTTTTCTGGTCGGTGGTCGGCTTCACCCTGGCATCGATGCTGTGCGGCGTGGCGGCGACGCTCGACCAGATCGTGATCTTCCGCGCCTTCCAGGGTGCCTTTGGCGCGGCGCTGGTGCCGCTGTCGCAATCGACCTTGCTCGATATCTATCCGCCCGGCAGCCACGGCTCGGTGATGGGCTTCTGGGGCGTGGGCGTGATGGTCGGGCCGATCATGGGCCCGACCCTGGGCGGCTGGCTGACCGACGAATTCACCTGGCGCTGGGTGTTCTACATCAACGTGCCGGTCGGCATCATCGTCGGGCTCGGCATCATCGCGCTGATGCCGCGCGAGCAGCCGCGCCGCCGGCCGTTTGATTTCACCGGCTTCGCCCTGCTGGGCATCGCCATCGCCTGCGCCCAGCTCGTGCTCGACCGCGGCGAGCTGCTCGACTGGTTCAGCTCGAGCGAAATCATCGTCGAGACGGTGGTGGCGGGCGTTTGCTTCGCGATGTTCGTCATCCACGTGATGACCACCGACCATCCGTTCTTCGATCTGCGATTGTTCGAGGACCCGAATTTTTCGGTCAGCCTGCTGTTCACCGCGACCTGCGGCATGATGCTGATCGCCTCGGCGGCGCTGCTGCCGCCGTTCCTCGCCTATCTCGGCGGCTATCCGGCGATCACCATCGGCCTGGTGATGGCGCCGCGCGGCATCGGCATGATGTTCTCGATGCTGATGGTCGGCCGGCTGGCGCGGCGCTACGACCCGCGCAAGATCATGGCGCTGGGGCTGGTCATCACCTCGGCCTCGATGTGGGTGATGAGCGGCTTCACCACCGATATTGACACTTGGGCGGTGATCTGGACCGGCGTCGGCCAGGGCTTTGGCCTTGGCTTCATCTTCGTGCCGATCAGCGTGCTGATGTTCGCCACCATCGGACCGGCGCTGCGCACCGAGGCTGCGGCGATCAATGCGCTGCTGCGCAATCTCGGCGGCAGTGTCGGCATCGCGGTCCTGGTGGCGATGGTGTCGCAGAACATCCAGGCCAACCGCTCCGATCTAGCCGGCTACATCAACCCGTTCAACCTGAACCTGCCGTTCGTCCGGGGCGATGCGTCGAGCCTGGCGATGTGGGACGCGGAACTCACCAAGCAGGCGACCTTGATCGCCTATCTCAACGACTTCCGCGCCATGACCTGGTTCATGCTCGCCACCATCCCGATGCTCATGCTGCTGCGCCGGCCGGCCCCGCCGCCGGGCGTGCGCGCCTGATGGGTCGGCCGTCGAAGGCGTCGCGGCCGTCGGCCGCCGCGCCTGTCGTGATCCTGGTACGTCCGCAGCTGGGCGAGAACATCGGCATGGCCGCGCGCGCCATGCTCAATTGCGGGCTCGGCGAGCTTCGCCTCGTGGCACCACGCGACGAGTGGCCGAACGTCCGCGCCGAGCGCGCCGCCTCGGGCGCCGACGAGGTGCTGAAGGGCGCACGCGTCTTCGACGACGTCGCTTCGGCGGTCGCCGATCTGCACCGCATCTACGCCACCTCGGCGCGCAGTCGTGAGCTCACGCAACGCATCGCGCCGCCGCGCGAAGCGGCCGAGGACATGGCGCGCGCGGTCAAAGCGAAGCAGCGTGTGGGACTGATGTTCGGGCCGGAACGCGCCGGCCTGGAGAACGACGATCTGGCGCACGCCGACACGGTCATCACCATCCCGCTCAATCCGGCTTTCTCCTCGCTCAACCTGGCGCAGGCGGTGCTGCTTGTCGCGTATGAATGGTCGCAGGCGGTGGGCGAGATCGCTCCGACCCGGTTGGTGACCAACGAAGCGGTGATCGCCTCGAAAGCCGAGGTGGAAGAGTTCGTGCAGCGGCTGGAGGCCGAGCTCGACGAAGCCGGCTTTTTCAAAGTGCCCGAGAAGCGGCCGCGCATGATGCAGAACATCCGGGCGCTGTTCTCCCGCGCCGAGGCGACCGACCAGGAAATCCGCACGCTGCACGGCATCGTCAGCGAACTCATCGGCAAGCGCAGGCGCAAGACCCAGAGATAAGGACTCCGTCATTCCGAGCGAAGCGAGGAATCTCTCTTGCTGATCGTGGCGCTGAAAGATTCCTCGCTGCGCTCGGAATGACAGGGAGGCTAGACGGCGGCTGCTTGGCACCGGATAGGCGCACCGATAGACTCGCCGCCAATCAAGGTGCGCCATCCGAGCGCGCCACCGTTGGGAGAGTTGCCATGCGTCGGCGTGCGTTT
>JAFAZJ010000250.1 GCA_019239835.1 Alphaproteobacteria bacterium
CGTGATCAGAGCGCGCACTACGCCTTCGATCAGGGCTGGATAGGCCGCCGCCCAGTCGGCGTCGAGCGTGCAGGCCTGCAGCCGTTGCGTTGCCTCCTGGACCAGACTGAGCAGCACGCGCACGACTTCGTCGTTGGCCTGGACCCGGCGGGCCCAGGGCCGAAGCCAGATGGCGCGGCCCGTCTCGATCCAACGTCGCCAGGCGTGAGCGGGAACCGGGTCCTGTGGCGCAACATAGGAGGAGCGATCCGCCGAGATTCGCCAAATTCGCGACTGAGATGTGATCGCCGCGGCGTCGGCCTGTACCCAGTCGACCAAATCGTCGCGCCGCGCCACGCGCCGAACCGCTTCGCTGTAGCGGCGCGGCGCGGCAACCGACAACAACCACCAGCCTGCAAGATCATCGACCTCCGAATTGATAAAAGCGCTCAGATCGGTGGCCATCTCGGACAGCGCGACACCCGTGGTCTGCGGCGCCCTGCTGCGGCGCGCGATCTGCTGGAGTTGGAGCTCCAGGAGGTTCGGGTCCTTGGTGTTCCAGGCTGCGACATTCAGCCGGCGACGGACCCAGTCGTGGATGTCGATGAAGGCGGGGTCATCGAGCACAAGCTCGAACGCCCGCCGCTGCCGTTGACTGCGCTCATCGTCGGCGGGATCGGCCTGATCGTACCACGGCACATCCCAGGCGTAGCGCGAAGCGGGAGGCTCGGCCTCGAGCAGAACACGCAACGCCATGTAGGCCGCCTGCACGCGCCAGGGATCTCCTTCGATCGCGACGATCTCCATGAACAGGCCGTAGGCTTTGCTGAAGCGAACGCCGCGGTAGTGGGCCATGGCGCGCTGATAGCGAACGTCCGACTCCGCCAATGCCTTGACCTCCGGGTCGTATTGCCCCCGGACGGACGGCAGATCGATGCACGGATCGCTCAGGATCGTGGAGCAGGCGGTTGAGACACGGCTGCGATTGGCCGCCCATTCAGCCGCGTAGGGATGCTGGGGACCCAGCCGTTCGCGCTGCACGCGCGTGACATCATCGCGATCCGGACTGGGAACGGGGCGATACAACCCCTCGAGCGATCCGCTCAGGTCTTCCGCTCCGGTCGCGATGCCCATGGCGCGCCGGTAGATCAGGAGGCTGTTTCCGACAGGCCCTCCGGCGAACTCGCGCTCGTCGCTGTTGCGTGTCGATTGAACGAATCCGGCGACGGCATCGGCGATCATGGCGCGCTGCTCGTCGCGGCACCCAGCACCCGTCGCCTGGGCCGTGCTGGCAAGCAGCACGATCAGCGCCGCCAGCAAGTGTCTGCAATCGCGGACCATGAATGCACGCAACCATCATGTCGTCACGATCGCCGAACTATCAGGCTGGCGTGCAGAGGATGTGCGCGATTCGATGGTAAATGGCAGAGACGGCACTCAGGCGCTGAGCCGCTCCGTGGTGCGATTGCGCAAGCGCAGCAGCGCACGTAGCGCGGCCGGTTTCACCGGCTTGTGCAGCAGCTCGACGCCGCGGGCGCGGGCGCGGGGTCTGAGCGTCGGGTCACGGTCGGCGGTGATCAGGGCGGCGGGCACGGCGAGCGCCCAGCGGCGGCGCAGGGTTTCGATGATCTCCAGACCATCGGGGCCCTCGTCGAGATGCAGGTCGGCGACCAGCAGGTCGGGGAAGCGTCCGGCGTGGTCGACAGCGGCGATCGCCTCGTCGAGCGTGGCGGCCAGCGAGACCTGGCAGCCCCAGCCGCCGATCAGCGCCGCCATCGCCTCGCGCACCTGGACCTCGTTGTCGATGCACAGCACGAAGGCGCCGGCGTCGAAGACTGGCGTCGCCTGCGGTGTCGGTGCGGCGGTCGGCGCGGCGACCACCGAGGCGACGCGCGTCACGCCGACATGGAAGGTGGAGCCACGGCCCGGCGCGGAGTTCAACCCGATCGGCACGTCGAGCATGCGGCCGATGCGCTCGACGATCGCGAGGCCCAGGCCGAGGCCCCGCTCGGCGCGATCCGCGTCGGGGTTCAGACGCACGAACTCGTCGAAGATCACCGTCTGCTTGTCCACGGGAATACCCGGGCCGTTGTCGCGTACCTCAATGCGTAAGCCCTCGCCGACGCGGCGGCAGCCCAGCAGCACGCGTTGCGGCCGGCCCTCGATGGCGCCGTAACGGATGGCGTTGGACAGCAGGTTCTGCAGGATACGGCGTAGGAAGGCGGGATCGGTCGAGACGAAGGCGCGCGTCGGCACCACGCGCAGCTCGACGCCGTTGCGCTGCGCCAACGGCGCGAAGGCGGTGGCCAGCGACTCGAAGAGCGGCTGCAGCGCGAAGGGCCGCGTCTCGGGCTGGAAGGCGCCGGCGTCGAGCTTGGAGATATCGAGCAGCGCGTCGATCAGCGATTCGACGGCGCCCAGGCTGAGGTCGATCTTGCCGCCCAGATCGTTGTTCGGCTCGCGATCGATCAACGCGGCGGTGAACAGACGCGCGGCGTGCAGCGGCTGCAGCAGGTCATGGCTGGCCGCGGCGATGAAGCGCGTCTTGCCGAGGTTGGCAGCCTCGGCCTCGGCGCGGCTGGCCTCGAGCTCGGCGGTGCGTTCGACCACGCGCTGTTCAAGGTTTTCCTTGGACTGGCGTAGTTCGGCCTCGGCTTTGCGCGCCTGCGTGATGTCCTGGTAGAGCAGGAAGAAGCCCATCACGCTGCCGGACTGATCGACGTGCGGGATGTAGGTGCCGGCGGCGATCTCGATGTTCACGTCGTTGGTCGGGAACTCGATCTCAAAATGCTGCTCCTGGCCCGCGAGGACGCCGTCGATATAGGGCTTCAGCCGGCCGTAGCGCTCGGCACCGATCACTTCCAGTGAGGTGCGGCCCTCGGTCTGCTGCGCGCTGAGGTTCAGCGCCTGCTGGTAGGGCCGGTTGGTGAAGCGATAACGCTCATCCTTGTCGAGATAGGCGATCAGGACAGGCACGTTGTCGGTGTAGACGCGGATGCGCCGCTCGCTGTCGCGCAGCGCCTCGGCTGTGCGCACGCGCGCGGTGACGTCGTGACACGTCGCGACGAAGCCGCTGCCGGGCAGCGGATCGAGCCTCAGCTCAATGACGCGCCCGCCGCTCGCCAGCTCATGGATCTGGGCCGTGTCGGGGCGGCTCAGCAAGCGCTCGATCTGATCGGGCCCGCCCAGCAAGGCGGCGTGCGCGCCGACCGCGACCTTGTCGGCGTCCAGCGCCAGCAGGGTGGTGAAGCGCTCGTTGGAGATTTCCAGGCGGCCCTCGCGGTCGAAGGCGGCGATGCCAAGGCCGACATGGTCCAGGGTATTGCGCAGGATCTCGTAGTTGTAGCGGATCGCCTCCGACGCCTCGTCGATGATGGCGCGCGCGGTACCGGGCAGGATCAGGCCGCGCCGTGCCGAGGCGGCGACGATCACGCGCGCCGATGCTGCGCCCAAGGTGCCCGACAGCACGCGCTCGGCGCGCGCCAGCGCGGCTTGCGTCGACAGCGGACCGCCGGCGAAGACGCGCTCGGCGCGCTCCGGCCCGATGAAGCGCGCCAGCAGGTCGCGCAATTCGGCGATGCGCGTGGCGGCGACCGGCACGGGCGACGGGCGCTGCTCGGGTTCGGTGCCGAGCACGAAGGACTCGGCCTGCTGGCGGTCGCGGCTGAGCGGACGGGCCAGCAGCGAGACGCCGACCAGCAGCAGCGTGTTGACCAGCATGCAGGCGATGAAGCCCTGGCCGACGGGATCGAGCTCGGCGAAGGGGCCGGGCATCCAGGCCTGCAGCGGCGCGCTCTGCTTGCCGCCGGTCGTCGCCCGCAGCGAGGGCAGCAGCAGGGCGTAGAGCCACACCACGAAGCCGCCCAGCATGCCGGTGACGACGCCGAAACGATGGGCGCGCCGCCAATAGAGGCCGAACACGAGGCCCGGCACGAAGTTGGCCACGGCACAGAACGAGATCATGCCGATCGAGGCCAGCGGCAGGTAGCCGGAGATCACCCGCTCGTAGGCGTAGGCGGCGAGCAGGATCAGCACTACGGCGATCCGCCGCACCATCACCACCAGCGGGCCCATCTCGCCGGCGCGGCCCGCCTCGCGGCGCAGCAGGTAGGGCATGACCAGCTCGTTGCCGATCATGCTGGACAGCGCCATGCAGGCGACGATCACCATCGAGGTCGCCGCCGACAGGCCGCCGATGAAGACGAAGGCCGACAGCCAGCCCTGGCCGCCGCTCATCGGCAGGCCGAGCACGAAGAGATCGGGATTGCTGCCCGGCTCCAGCAGCAGCAGGCCGCCCAGCGCCAGCGGCACGACGAAGAGATTGATCAGCACCAGGTAGAGCGGGAACAGCCAGCGCGCGGTCTTCAGGCTGGAGGGATGGTCGTGCTCGACCACGGCGACGTGGAACTGGCGGGGCAGGCAAAGGAAGGCAGCGCCCGACAGCAGCGAGGT
>JAFAZJ010000257.1 GCA_019239835.1 Alphaproteobacteria bacterium
AGCACGGCTCGAGGCTGACATAGGCGGTGGCGCCGGCGAGATCGCGGCCGGCCTCGCGCGCAGCGGCAATCGCCGCCGCCTCGGCATGAGGCCGTCCACCACGCGCCGTGCGGCCACGGGCGATCACCTTGCCGTCATCGACGAACACGCAGCCCACCGTCGGGTTGGGCCATGTCTCGCCCATGCCGCGTCGCGCCAGCGCAAGAGCCATGCCCATGAAGGCGGAATCGTCGCTCATGGCGTTGCTATAGTGCGGCGACAGCGGAGGGAGAGACAGCGATGGCGGGATTGCCGGCGGGCTCGGGCCGACTGGAACTGGCAGGCGTCGCGCCTGATGGTGCGTCGATGCCGGTGTGGTTCCATCGCCCGGCCAGCTGGACGGCCAACCGTCCGGTCGTCGTCGTGCTGCACGGTCTCAATCGCGACGCCGACGCCTACCGCGACAACTGGGTGGCGCTCAGCGATCAGCATGGCCTGCTGATCCTCACGCCCGAGTTCAGCCACGCGCAGTTCCCCGGCTCGGAGACCTACAATTTCGGCAACATGGTCGACGCCCAGGGCGTGTTGCGCGATCGCGCACAATGGTCGTTCGGCGCCATCGACCGCGTGTTCGACGCCGTGCGCGCCATGGGCGGCGTCGAGCGCAAGGGCTACGTGATCTTCGGCCACTCCGCCGGCGCGCAGTTCACGCATCGCGCCCTGCTCTTCGGCACCCTGCAGCGTGCCGAGCTGGTGATCGCCGCCAACGCCGGCGCGTACATCCGGCTCGATCCGAAGATCGACTTCATCGGCGGATTGAAAGGCGCACCGGTCGACGAAGCGGGCGAGCGTCGTGCGTTCGAGCAGCGTGCCATCTTCATGCTGGGCGATGCCGATAACGATCCCAACCATCCCAACCTGCCGCGCGGACGCTTCGAGCTCGACGAGCAGGGACCGCATCGTTTCGCGCGCGGGCAGTACTTCCTCAGGAGCGCCGCTTCGCGCGCGCAGGCGCTGGGCGCGAAGCTGGCGTGGCGGCAGGTGGTCGTGCCTGGCGTGGCGCACGACAACGCGGGCATGGCCAAGGCGGCCGCTCCGCTGATCGCCACCGAGGTGGCGTAGCCCGGCGTGGCTCAATCGCTGTCGATCTCGTTGAGGTCGCTGACGAAGTTCTCGAAGTCCTTGGCCTCGCGGAAATTCTTGTAGACCGAGGCGAAGCGGACATAGGCCACGGGATCGAGCGCACGCAACGCGTCCATCACCAGCTCGCCGATCTGCGTCGAGGCGATCTCGCTTTCGCCCGAGCTTTCCAGCCGGCGCACGATGCCGTTGACCACGCGCTCGATGCGCTCGGGATCGACGGGGCGCTTGCGGCAGGCGGTGACGATCGAGCGCGCGAGCTTGTCGCGGTCGAAGGCGACGCGCTGGCCGTTCTTCTTGACCACGGTGAGCTCGCGCAGCTGCACGCGCTCGAATGTGGTGAAGCGCGAACCGCAGGCCGGGCAGTAGCGCCGGCGGCGGATCGCTGAATTATCCTCGGTGGGACGCGAGTCCTTCACCTGGGTGTCGTCATTGCCGCAGAACGGACAACGCATTCGTTTCCCCCATTAAGCCCTGTCGCTCGACGGCCTTGTGATGGCCGCTCAGGCGCCCCCGTAGATCGGGAAGCGGCGGCAGAGCTCGAGCGCCTTGCCGCGCACTTCCTGTTCAACGAGGCGATTGCCCTCGACACTGTTGGCCGCCAGCCCGTCGAGCACGTCGGCGATGAGGTTGCCGACCTGGCGGAATTCCGCGGGGCCGAAGCCGCGCGTCGTGCCGGCTGGCGAGCCCAGCCGGATGCCCGAGGTGACGGTCGGCTTCTCCGGATCGTTGGGGATGCCGTTCTTGTTGGTGGTGATGCCGGCGCGATCGAGCGCCTTCTCGGCCACCGTGCCCGTCGTGCGCTTGGCGCGCAGGTCGACCAGCATCACGTGGCTGTCGGTCCCGCCCGACACGATCGACAGGCCACGCTCGATCAACGCGGCGGCCATGGCGCGCGCGTTCTCGATCGTGCGATGGCCATAGGTCTTGAACTCCGGCCGCAGCGCTTCGCCGAACGACACCGCCTTGGCGGCGATGACATGCATCAGCGGCCCGCCCTGGAGGCCGGGGAACACCGCCGAGTTGATCTTCTTGCCCAGATCCGCGTCGTTGGACAGGATCATGCCGCCGCGCGGACCGCGCAGCGTCTTGTGCGTCGTGGTGGTGACGACATGCGCGTGCGGCAGCGGGCTGGGATAGGCGCCGGCAGCAACGAGACCCGCATAGTGCGCCATGTCGACCATGAAGAAGGCACCGATCTCGTCGGCCACCTTGCGGAAGCGCGCGAAGTCGATCTGGCGCGAATAGGCCGAGGCGCCGGCGACGATCACCTTCGGCTTGTGCTCGCGGGCCAGCGCTTCCATGCGGTCGTAGTCGATCAGGTGCGTGTCGGGCTTCACGCCGTAGGACACGACGTTGAACCACTTGCCCGACTGGTTGGCCGGCGAGCCGTGGGTGAGATGGCCGCCCTCGTTGAGCGACATGCCGAGGAAGGTGTCGCCCGGCTTCATCAGGGCGAAGAACACGGCCTGGTTGGCCTGCGCGCCCGAGTGCGGCTGCACGTTGGCGAAGCTGCAGTCGAACAGCTTGCAGGCGCGCGCGATCGCGATCGCCTCGACCTTGTCGACCTCCTCGCAGCCGCCGTAGTAGCGGCGACCGGGATAGCCCTCGGCATATTTGTTGGTCAGCACCGAGCCTTGCGCCTCGAGCACCGCCTTCGAGACGATATTCTCCGAGGCGATCAGCTCGATCCAGTCGCGCTGGCGGTGCAACTCGCCGTCGACCACATGCTTGACCTCGGGGTCGATGCTGGCGAGGTCGCCGCTGAAGAAGCGGCCGTCGAGAATGGTGGCGTTCATGTCGCGCTCCTTCCGAGCTTGGCGACGCGGCCGGCGTGGCGGCCGCCTTCGAAGGGGGTTTCGAGGAAGGCGCGCAGGCAATCGCGGGCGACTTCGGTACCGACCAGCCGCGCGCCCAGCGCCATGACGTTGGCGTCGTTGTGCTGGCGGGTCAGCCGGGCGCTGGTGACGTCGTGCACCACGGCGGCGCGGACCGCCGGCTCGCGGTTGGCGGCGATGGAAACACCGATGCCGGTGCCGCAGACCAGAACGCCGCGGCCGGCCTTGCCGTCACGGATCGCGTCGGCGAGCGCGCGACCGTAGTCCGGGTAGTCGACCGAGGCGGTGGAATGGGTGCCGAGATCGAGCACATCGTGGCCCGCCGCCTGGAGGTCGCCCTTCAGCAGTTCCTTCAACTCGAAACCGGCGTGATCCGCCGCCATTACTATGGTTTGCGCGGCCATCGGCGCGAATGACCCATTACTGTGCCCGGAACGGCACCGATACCATATCTCGCGCGCGCCCGCCAACATCGCACAAGCGCTTGTTGCCTGCTGACTAAGTTATTGAAAACACGTCGCAAATAGAAAGGCCCGACGGTTACCCGCCGGGCCGTTCCACAGATCATGCCGGACGTCTACTTCGTGGTCGGCGCCGACTTGCCGTCCTTCCACAGGTAGATGTCGTAGACCGGATTCTTGATGTCGCCCTTGGCGTCGAACTCCAGCGGGCCGACCGCGGAGGTCCACTTGGCGCCGCGCAGCGCGGCGGCCAC
>JAFAZJ010000286.1 GCA_019239835.1 Alphaproteobacteria bacterium
TTCATCGCCTGCGAGGCCACCGCCTCGGCGCCGCGCCCGCGCGCCTTGCGCTCGAGCAGGGCCTGGACGTCCTCGGCGTTGTAGCGGCGGCGGCGGCCGGGACCCGGCTCGGGGTCCGACCGGATCATGCCGCGGCTGACATAGGCGTAGAGGGTCTCGCGGCTGACGCCCAGCCGCTCGGATGCCTCAAGGGCGGTGATCAATTGTTGATCCATCATGTGTCTATATTGATCAACATTATCAAAATTGACAAGATTGATCATCAAGCCGATTCCTCTTCGCAACTGCGAAGGAGGGATTCATGCAGCAGGCGCTGATCAACGAAAACAACGGCCTCGACGGCGTGGTCGCCGGCGCGACGGTGCTGAGCCACGTCGATGGCGAGGCCGGGACCCTGATCCTGCGCGGCCATTTCCTCGAGGAGATCGCCGGGCGCATCGGCTTCGAGGGCATCGCGGCGTTGCTGTGGGACGACTTCGACGACAGCGGCGGCGATCGCGATACCGTGTCCCGCCTGTTCGGACAGGCGCGGGTCGCCGCCTTCAGTCTGGTTCCCGGGCTTCTTCAGGTGACGCAGGGCCTGACCCCGATCGAGGCTCTGCGCGCCGGCCTGGGCATGTTGCCGGACGAAGGGCCGTTACCCGCGCATGTCCGAGCGTGCGGCGCGTTGCCGGTGTTCCTGCCGGCGTTGCTGCGGCGCGCCGAGGGCAAGGCACCGGTGGCACCCGATCCGGCGCTGGGCACGGCGGCCGACCTGCTGCGCTGCCTGCGCGGCACGCCAGCCTCGGCCGGCCACGTGCATGCGCTCGACACCTATCTCACGACCATCGCCGATCACGGCTTCAACGCTTCGACCTTCGCCGCGCGCGTCGTCGCCTCGACGCAGGCCGGGATGATTTCCTCGCTGATCGCCGGGCTGTGCGCATTGAAGGGCCCGCTGCACGGCGGCGCGCCCGGGCCGGTGCTCGACATGCTCGACGAGATCGGCACGGATGCACGCATCATGCCGTGGGTCGAGGAGGCGATCATGGCCGGCGATCGGCTGATGGGCTTCGGCCATCGCGTCTACAAGGTCCGCGATCCGCGCGCCGACGTGCTGAAGAACGTGGTGCGCGATCTGGGCTCGCATGCCGGAAGGCTGGCCTTCGCCGCATCAGTCGAGCAGGCGGTGATTGCCGCACTGCGTCGGCTGAAACCCGGGCGCCGGCTCGACACCAACGTCGAGTTCTACACCGCGTTGATGCTCGAGGCCGTGGGCATCCCGCGCGAGGCGTTCACGCCGCTGTTCGCCGTGGGCCGCTGCGTCGGCTGGTCGGCGCACGTCATGGAACAGGAACGTCACGGACGCCTGGTGCGGCCGCTGTCGCGCTATATCGGGCCGACGCCGAAGGCCGCAGCCTGAGGGCACCAACCTCATGCTGAGGAGGCCGCGGCAGCGGCCGTCTCGAAGCATGGGTAACGAACGTGGTGCGTATTGCCCACCCTTCGAGACGCGTCCTTCGGACGCTCCTCAGGGTGAGGTCGAGGCGCACGTTTTTCGGCTGCATCCGCGGCGCGCTTCGGCTACACGGGGCGCGCATGCAAAGCAGCGGCCGCGTCGCCATCATCGACATCGGATCGAACTCGATCCGCCTCGTGGTTTATGAGCGCGCCACCCGCTCGCCGCTGCCGGTGTTCAACGAAAAGGTGCTGTGCGGCCTGGCCCGCGAGCTCGACATCACCGGCCATCTCTACCCGCCGGGCGTCGAGATGGCGGTCGGCAACATCGAGCGTTTCGCCAATCTCGCGCGCAACATGAAGGTGGCGCGGCTCGACCTGCTGGCCACCGCCGCCGTGCGCGACGCCGCCGACGGCGCGCAGTTCGTCGATCGCATCAGCCGCATCGCCGGCCAGAAGCCACTGCTGATCAGCGGCGAGGAAGAGGCGCGGTTGTCAGGCCTGGGCGTGATGTGCGGCATGCCCGGCGTCGATGGCGTGATGGGCGATCTCGGTGGCGGCAGCCTGGAGCTGGTGGCGCTGAGCGATGCCGGGCAGGGACCGTCGGTGCCGCCGCTGGGCCCGTCCGTGACCCTGCCGATCGGCCCGCTGCGCCTGCTCACCGCCAAGCGCGACCCGCGCCAGGCGGTCGAAGGCGCCATCGCCGGTGTCGAGTGGCTGTCACGCTATGCCGGCCGCACGTTCTATCCAGTGGGCGGTGCCTGGCGTGCCTTCGCGCGCCTGCATATGGAGTACAAGAAGTACCCGCTGCACATCATCCATCACTACACCGTGCCGGGTGACGAGGCGCGCGACTGGGCGCGCTTCATCTCGGCGCAAAGTCCCAAATCCCTGGAGAAGATGACCGGTGTATCGCGCCGGCGCACCGAATCGCTGCCGCTGGCCTGCGTGGCGCTGGAAAAGGTACTGGCGGCGTTGCGGCCGCGTCGCGTGATCTTCTCCGCCTTCGGCCTGCGCGAGGGTTTCTACTTCACCCAGCTGCCCGACTCCGAACGGCAGCGCCATCCGCTGGTCGCCTTCGCCGAGGACGAGGGCGTCGCCTGGCGCCGCTTCGATCTGTCGCCGGTCGAGGTGTTCGACTGGCTCACCCCGATCTTCACCGGCGAGACGGTGGGCGAGCGCATCCTGCGGCTGGCCGCCTGCCACATCAGCGACATCGCCTGGGACGATCACCCCGACTACCGCGCCGAGCAGGCCCATTCACGCGTGCTGCACATGCCGGCGCCGGGCATGGACCACCGCGAGCGCGCGACCTTGGCGCTGGCGATGGCGTGGCGCTACGACAGCATTCCGCGCGTTCCGTGGACCGAGACGGCGAGCAGCCTGACCGACATCACCGCGCAGACCTTCGCCCGCCGCCTCGGCACGGCGCTGCGCCTGTCCTACAACCTCTCGGGCGGCGCACCCGGCCTGCTGCCGCGTGTCGGGCTACGGCGCACCGAGAAGCAGCTCGAGCTGCTGGTGCCTGACTCGCTGCGCAATCAGCTGGGCGATGTCACGGAGCGCCGCCTGGCCGGCGTCGCCGCCGCCTTCGATCTGAGGCACGAGATCCGGATCGTCTGAACGCCCGCGACTGTCATCTCGAGCGTAGCGAGACATCTTTAAGGATTCCTCGCTGCGCTCGGAATGACAGGGAGGGGCGGGGCGGGGTGGGGCGAGCCGACTCAGGCCGGCTGCGGCGCCGCGACGTCGATGACGCGGATCTGGTCGTTCTTCAGCACCAGCGCCAGCTCTCCGGCGATCAGGCGCAGCGCGTCGTTGCCGAAGATCTCGGCCCGCCAGCCGTGCAGGCAGGGCACGTCGCGTTTTCCCGCGGCGAGGCGATCGAGCTCGTCGGTCGCCGCGACCAGGCGATGGGCGACGCCGGAGGCATCGCAGCGCAGGCGCAGCAGCACGCGCAGCAGATCGACCACGGCGCCGGGAACCTGCAGCGGTTCGGGCCCGCGTTCGCGGCGCGGCAAGTCCTGCTCGGGGATCGCGAGCGCACGGGCGACGGCTGAGAGCACGGCCTGGCCCTGCTTGCCTTCGACGAAGCCCTTGCCCAGGCCGCGCGTGGCGCCGAGGTCGGCGACACCTGACGGCGCGTGGGCGGCGATCTCCAGCACCTGCTCGTCGCGCAGGATGCGCTGGCGCGGCACGTTCACGCGCTGCGCCTCGCGCTCGCGCCACGCCGCCAGCTCGCGCAGGATGGCGATCTGGCGCGGGCTGGGGTTGCGCGGCTTCAGGCGGCGCCAGGCCTCGTCCGGCTCGACGACATAGATCGAGGGATCGCGCAGGACCGCCATCTCCTCGGCGATCCACGGCTCGCGGCCGGTGCGGTGCAGGCGATCGTGCAGCTTCTCGTAGACCACGCGCAGATGCGTGACGTCGGCCAGCGCGTAGTGCAGCTGCTTCTCCGACAGCGGCCGTCGGCTCCAGTCGGTGAAGCGGCTGGATTTGTCGATCTTGGCCTTGGCCATGCGCGCGGCCAGGGTGTCGTAAGCGACCTGCTCGCCGAAGCCGCAGACCATGGCGGCGACCTGGGTGTCGAACAGCGGGTTGGGCAGGTGGCCCATCAGCTTGAGGAAGATCTCGAGGTCCTGCCGCGCGGCGTGGAAGACCTTTAGCACCGTCGGATTGTCGAACAGGGTGAACATCGGCGAGAGATCGATTCCCTCGGCCATCGAATCGATCGCGGCGGCTTCCTCGGGTCCGCCGATCTGCACCAGGCAGAGCTGCGGCCAGTAGGTACGCTCTCGCATGAACTCCGTGTCGACGGTGATGAACTCCGCAGTCGACAGACGCTCACAGAACGCGGCCAGTTCGGCCGTTGTCGTTATCACTTGCATGTTCAAAGGCTGTATAGACCCGGGGCCGCCCCAGGGCCAAGCACCGATCCCGCAAACGCCGCCCTTCGGTTGACTTTGGCCGCCAAACCGTGCCTTTTCCCGCGCCGCTGAACGCGTTTTCCAGGATTTAGCCCGATGCACGCCTACCGCACTCACACCTGCGGCCAGCTCCGCCCGGAGCATGTCGGCCAGACGGTCCGCCTGTCCGGCTGGGTGCAGCGCAAGCGCGACCACGGCGGCCTGCTGTTCATCGATTTGCGCGACCACTACGGCATCACCCAGGTCGTGTTCGACATCTCGGCCGCGCAGGCCTTCGCCAATGCCGAGGCGGTGCGCACCGAGAGCGTGATCACGGTGACCGGTCCGGTCGTGGCGCGCGAGGCCTCGACGGTCAATCCGCGCCTGCCGACAGGCGGCGTCGAGGTGCGCTCGGCTGAGATGGTGATCCAGTCGATGGCCGAGGGCCTGCCGATCCCTGTTTATGCCGAGAACGACACCACGCCGGAGGATCTGCGGCTGAAGTACCGCTTCCTCGACCTGCGCAAGGACAAGCTGCACCGCAACATCATGCTGCGCAGCCAGGTGATCGCCTCGTTGCGCCGCCGCATGATCGAGCAGGGCTTCACCGAGTTCCAGACGCCGATCCTGACCGCCGACAGCCCCGAGGGTGCCCGCTCGTACCTGGTGCCCAGCCGCATCCATCCCGGCAAGTTCTACGCGCTGCCGCAGGCGCCGCAGATGTTCAAGCAGCTGCTGATGGTGTCGGGCTTCGATCGCTACTTCCAGATCGCGCCGTGCTTCCGCGACGAGGACGCGCGCGCCGATCGCGCGCCGGGCGAGTTCTACCAGCTCGATTTCGAGATGAGCTACGTCACCCAGGAGGACGTCTTCGCCGCCATCGAGCCGGTGCTGCGCGGTGTGTTCGAGGAGTTCGCGGGCTACGATAAGGAGACGCCGTGGGCGGTGACGTCGGGCGCGTTCCCGCGCATCGCCTATGACGAGGCGCTGCTGAAATACGGCTCCGACAAGCCCGATTTGCGCAACCCGCTGGTGATCAGCGATATCGGCGAGGTCTTCGCCGGCTCGACCTTTAAGGTCTTCGCCTCGATCGTCGCCGGCGGCGGCGTCGTGCGTGCCATTCGTGCGCCGGGTGCGGCGTCGCAACCGCGCAGCTTCTTCGACAAACTGAACTCGTGGGCGCAGGGCGAGGGCAAGCCGGGCCTGGGCTACATCGTGCTCGAAGGCGGCGCGGGGAAGGGGCCGATCGCGAAGTTCGTCGACGAGCAGCGGCTGGCCAAGCTCAAGGAGCTCACCGGCGCGGTCGATGGCGACGCGGTGTTCTTCGTCGCCGACAAGGCGGATGCGGCATGGAAGTTCGCCGGGCAGGCACGCACGCGCATCGGCACCGACATGGACATCGTCGAGAAGGGCGCCTTCCGCTTCTGCTGGATCGTCGACTTCCCGATGTTCGAGTACGACGAGAAGGCCAAGAAGATCGACTTCAGCCACAACCCGTTCTCGATGCCGCAGGGCGGGTTGGAAGCGCTGGAGTCGAAGGACCCGCTGACCATCAAGGCCTTCCAGTACGACATCGTCTGCAATGGCGTCGAGCTGTCGTCCGGCGCGATCCGCAACCATCGGCCGGAGATCATGTACAAGGCGTTCGGAATCGCGGGCTACAGCCGCGATGAGGTCGAGGCGCGCTTCGGCGGCATGCTCAACGCCTTCAAGTTCGGCGCGCCGCCGCATGGTGGCTCGGCGCCGGGTGTCGATCGCATCGTCATGCTGCTGGCCGACGAGCCGAACCTGCGCGAGGTCATTGCCTTCCCGATGAACCAGCAGGCGATGGACCTGATGATGGAAGCGCCGGCCGAGGTGCCGGCCGAGCGCCTGCGCGAGTTGCACCTGCGCGTGGCGCTGCCGCCCAAGAAGGCGGAGTAGGAGTGCGGCTGCTTCCGATCCTGGCGTGTTTCGTCGCCTGGCTCGGAAGCACCCCGCTGTTGGCGCAGGAGCCTGCGCCCCTGAATATCTGGGAAGCGCCCAAGGTCGGCCGCTGGACGGTCAAGGCCATCCGCAATGGATGGAGCGGCCCGGCGCAATGCCTGATGAGCAACATCGGTGACGGCTCGGGCGTGGCCTATGCCATCGCACCCGGCGATGTGCAGCGCCTGGTGGTGCAGAACTCGCAGTGGCGCATTCCCCCCGGCACATCGGCGGCGATCTATCTGCAGGTCGATCACTTCGGCCCGTGGGAGGTGAAGGCCCGGCGCTCGCCGACCGCTGCCGACACCATCTTCATCGAGGCGCGCTTCGACGCCGAGGCGCGGCGTCTGCTGGAGCAGATGCGCCAGGGTTCATGGCTGCACATCGTCTTCCCCAGCGGCGAGCGCTACGAGGTGTCGCTCGAGGGCAGCAAGCTGGCGGGCGGCTATCTGCTCGAATGCTACGAGCGCTTCGGCAAAGTGGCGCCCTAATTTTTCAATTGAACCGAGAGAAAATTTCGGATAGTTTTCAAAGAAATAGTACCGAGTCTTAAACTAAAAATGAAATCCCCTCTCATCGCCGCGTTCGTGATCAGCGCCTCCGGTCTTCTGGCCGGCTGCGCGGTCCCCGTTGTGGCGCTCGGCGGTTACGCCGCCGATGGAGGGCTCTACCTCGCGACCGGCAAGTCCAGCACCGATCACCTCGTGTCGATGAACACCAAGCGTGACTGCGGTGCCGTGCGGGCTGTGCTGAAGGGCGGACCGTTGTGCAAGGACCGGCCCGAGGGCGAGCCCGATCCCTATCACGTCGACCCCAACGCGCCGTTCCGCGCCGGCGGCGACAGTGGTGTCGAGGTCACCCAATCCGCCCGCGAAGGCGGCAGAATCCTGGTCGGTGATGATGCGCGCGAAGCGCTGGCGAGCCACAAGCCGCCGGATTTCGCCGCCCCGACCCATCCTACGACCGCCACTCCGAACGTGCCTGGCGAGGCGCGCTTCGGTGCGGCAGGTCAACCCGCCGCCGCGCCGACACCTGAGGGGGCTGATGTCGCGGCGGCGGGTTCTCGTATCCCCAGACGTTAGCCCAGCCAATCAGGTGGACTCGTTCAACCACTACCTTCCCCCGCCAGCGGGGGAAGGTAGTGGCTAGGCGCCCACCGCGTTGGGCGGGCGCTCGCTGCGCAGCAGCAGCGCCTCGAGGTTGTCCAGGGCCTTGAAGCCCATGGCGTTGCGCGTCTCGATCGTGCCCGAGCCGAGATGCGGCAGCAGGAACGTGTTGGGCGCGCCGTAATAGCCTTCGTGGATGCGCGGCTCGCCGTCGAAGACGTCGAGGCCGGCGGCCGCCAGCTTGCCGCTCTTCAGCGCCGCGATCAGCGCTTCGTCGTCGACCACGCCGCCGCGCGCGGTGTTCACCACGATCGCGCCGTCGGGCAGCAGGCCGATGCGTCGTGCATCGAGCCATTTGCGGGTCTGCGGCGTCATCGGTGCGTTGATCGACAGGAAGTGACAGAGCGGCAGCATCGCCTCGGCGTCGGCGTGGAAGGTGGCGCCCTTCTCCTGCGCCGCCGGCAGGCGCGAGCGGTTGCTGTAGTGGATCTCCATGCCGAAGGCGCGGGCGCGGTCGGCCGTCGCCTGGCCGATGCGGCCCATGCCGAAGATACCCAGGCGCTTGCCGCCGAGATGCGTGCCCATGAACTGGGTCGGCGCCCATCCTGTCCACTGGCGCTGGCGCAGCAGGGCCTCGGCTTCCTGCGCGCGCCGCGCCGCGCCCAGCATGCACAAAAGCGCGATGTCGGCGGTGGCGTCGGTGAGCACGTCGGGGGTGTTGGTCACAACAATGCCACGGCGTGCCGCCGCTGAAACGTCGACATGCTCGTAGCCAACCGAGAAGGTGGCGATGATCTTCACTGATGCCGGCAGCGCCTCGATGGTTGCCGCGTTGAGGGGATCACCGGCGGCGCACATCAGGCCGTCGCAACCCTCCGCCAACCTGACGAGAGTGGGGCCGTCATGGACCTGATCATCAGGGTTGAGGATGGCGTCGAAGCCGCTGCCGAGCCGCGCCTCGACAGCGGGCGGAAACAGCCGGGTCGCGAGCACGCGTGGTTTCCTGTGGATCATAATGCCTCGTCTCTCCCGTGCGTCGTGTTGCGACTCGACTTTTGGCGGTGGTGGTCTACGTTGCTTTTTCGGCGCAGCCCCCAACATCCGGCGTTCGGAGTGTCGTTTCTTACCACAATTTGTCGGACGCTCAGCGGTAGCCTGATCGCTGGCGCCGGTGTTTTTGCGTTGAGCAGCTCGGCGCTGGCCGCCGACCTGGTGGCTCACCGCGCGGTCTACGAAATGCGCCTGAGCACCGCCAAGCGCTCCAGCGGCGTGATCGACGTGCGCGGCACGATGATCCTCGAAACCGTGGACGCGTGCGAGTCGTGGGAGACCAAGCAGCGCATTCAGCTGACCTTCCTGCGCACCGACAGCGATGAGTTCACCACCGACTCGACCTTCGCCAGCCTGGAGAGCAAGGACGGCACGACCCTTCAGTTCAGCGTGCGCAATGCGCAGAATGGCGAGCTCGAGGACGAGCTGCGCGGCGTGGCTGACCTGAACCCGGACGGCTCGGGCAAGGCCAAGTTCACCCAGCCCGAGGAGCGCGAGTTCCCGCTGCCGCAGGGCACGATCTTTCCCGTGCATCATCTCTCGCAGCTGATCGACGATGCGCGCGCCGGCGAGACGGTGAAATCCTACAGCCTGTTCGACGGCGCGCGGCTCGATGGCGCGTTCAAGGTTAACGCGGTGATCGGCCCGTCGCCCAGGCGGCAGCTCGCGCCGGCGCCGCGCGGCGATCTGGCGTTGCTGCGCAACCAACCGGCGTGGTCGGTGCGGCTGGCGTTCTTCGCCGCCAACGACCAGGAAGGCCAACCGGAGTACGAGGTGTCGATGGATCTGCAAGCCAACGGCGTGGCGCGCTCGATGGTCCTGGACTACGGCGATCTCGCCATCAATGCGCGGCTGCAGCGCGTCGAAGCGTTGCCGAGGCCGAAATGCTGATCGGCCGTTTCCTCGGCGCGCTCGCCGCTCTCTGCACGCTGTCGCTGCCGGCGATGGCGCAGCTCAAGGATCTCACGCCGCACCGCGCGCTCTACAAGATCCGCGCAGCGCCGGCACCCGCCGGCACCTTGCCGGTCGAAGCTTCGGGCTCGATCGCCTACGAGCTGAAGCAGACCTGCGACGGGCTCGAGTGGCGCCAGCACATGGACCTTACCGCCTCGGGCGGTGGCCAGGACATCCGGCTGGAGCAGACCTGGACCGGCAGCGAATCCTTCGACGGCAAGCGCTTCCGCTTCGAGACGCGCAGCACCGCCGACGGCGCCACCCAGCCGATCGTGCGCGGCAGCGCCGAGATGAAGGACAGCGGCGAAGGCGAGGCGAAGTTCACGTCGCCCAACACGCGCACGGTCGCGTTGCCGGCGGGCACGCTGTTTCCGATGGCGGCGCTGGCCAAGGGCCTGGCCGATCGCAAGGCGGGGCAGGACGGCTTCGACTACAAGGTCTTCATCGGCGAGAAGCCCGAGCCGCCCTATCGCATGACCGGTATCCTCGGCATCGCGCCGCGCCGCGCGCGGGAGCTGCCGCCGCCGCAGGGCGATGGCGACCTCATCGCCGGCAAGGAGCCGTTCTACATGCACATGTCGTTCTTCGACACCGAGGACAAGGACGCGATCGAGCCATCGCACACCTGGGGCTCGGCGATCCTGGAGAGCGGCATCGAGATCCTGGGCATCCAGACGGCCGGCCCGCTGCGCTTCGAATACGTCATCGAGCGCATCGAGAAATTGCCCGTGCCGAAGTGCTGAAACGCGTTACGTCGCCGGCCACAGCCAGGCCGCGCCACGCACGCCACTCGAATCGCCGTGCTTCGGTGGCAGCAGCCGCGTGCGGATGTGACCGGGCTCGCTGAAGATGCTGCGCCGCCAGAGCTCGGGCACGCGGCGATAGAGCAGGGCGATGCGCGATAACCCGCCGCCCAGGACGATGGCATCAGGATCGATCAGGTTGATCACTGTGCCGAGCGCGCGCGCCAGCCGATCGCAATAGCGCTCCATCATCGCGGCGGCCTGCGAGTCGCCGCCTTCCGCCGCATCGGCAATCTCGGTCGGCCGCATCAGGCGACCGCTCGTCTCCTGGAACTGACGCGAGAGGGCGGGGCCGCTGAGCCACGTCTCGATGCAGCCGTGCCGACCGCAATAGCAGGGCGCACCCGGGCGTTCGTCGGCTTGCGGTACAGGCAGCGGGTTGTGTCCCCATTCGCCGGCGATCGCGTGCAGGCCGGTCAGCGGTTGTCCGTCGATCACCACGCCGCCGCCGACGCCGGTGCCGAGGATGACGCCGAACACGATCGCAGCCCCCGACGCGGCGCCGTCCGATGCCTCCGACACGGCGAAGCAATTGGCGTCGTTGGCCAATCGCACGGGCCGGCCCAGCACGCGTGCGAGATCAACGTCGAGTGCGCGGCCGTTGAGACGAACCGAGTTGGCGTTCTTGATCCGGCCGGTGGCGGGCGAGATCGCACCCGGCGTGGCGACGCCAACGCTGCAGCTGTGGCGGACATCGAATTCAAGTCGGTTGACCAGGGACCGAATCGCCTCGAGCGTCTCCTCGTAGGGACCTTGCGGCGTGTCGATGCGCTCGCGCGCGAGCTCCTCGCCTGACGGGGCCAGCACGATGCCTTCGATCTTGGTGCCGCCGAGGTCGATGCCGATGCGCATGCGGCCGTTCTAGCCGCTCGGCGCCTCAACCGCTACGCAGCGCTTCGCCGACCAGCACTGGCAGGGCGATGGGAATGCGCCCGTTGCTCGCCTGGTCATGGGCGATCAGCACGCCCGAGATGCCCTCGCGAATCGCGACGCAGAGTTTCTCCCGTAACGTACCCACTGCCTCGCTGACCGCCTCGTCTTCGAAGCTGCGCTCGATCTGCTGGTCGAGCATCGCGAGCGTCGTCTCCAATTGCGAGACGACGCTCTGGATGCGGGCTGCATCGTCCACGGCACCTACCAGAAGCGGCTGCGGCCGAAGAGCAGCGCGGGTGCCGTGCCTTGCTCGCGATGGCGCGCGCCGACCGCAGCACCGGCGCAGGCGGCGACCAGACCGACGGCCAATGCGGCGGCGGTGAGGAAGCCCGCGACCGCAGCTGCCCTGCGCGCACGATCGGCAGCTTCACGCACCTTGGCATCGGCAGCCTTCGCCTCGGCATAGGCCTCGTCGACGCGACGCTCGGCGTCGGCTGCTGGCATGCCGGTCCGCAGCGTGACGATCTGGGCGAGATAGGCGCGGTCACGCGTGGTCATGGCGTTGTCGTGCAAAGCTGCCGACATGATGCGCAATGCTTCGGCGCGCGGCGGCGGTCCCAGCGCAGCACCGGCCGGCACTGGTCCGGTACCGGGGCGGAACAGGTAGTCGACGCCGTAATCCGCCGGCGTCATGGCCACGACATCGCCCGGTCCGCCGGGACGGGACGCGGCGCCGGCCGCGACGGTGGAGGCGCCCTCGATCGCCGTCTTCGCCGTACCGACGATGGTGCCGGCGGCGAGCACGGCGCCGATCAGCACGCCCAGGCCCCAGACGAGCAGGCCATGCGCGCCGTTGCGGAACTGGTGCTCGGCCGGCGGGCCGTCCCAGCCGCTGCGCAGCCGGCCGGCGATGTAGCCACCGGCGGCGAAGGCGCCGGCCTGGACCAGCGCCATCCAGATCGCGAACAGGATGAAGGTGACCGGCAGCGAGATGCCGCGACCGGGCCATGCCGATGTCGCCGACAGGCCGATGGCGCCGCCGAAGGCCAGCAGCACGAAGGAGATCGCCGCGGCGGCGACGGCGCCCGCGATCACGGGACCCCATTCGACATAGCGCGGCGAGACGGCAATGGCCGCCGGCGTGACGGGTGCGACGACGCCGTCGATCGGTGGTGGCGACATGGCGGCCTCCTAACGCAGGCCGATGAAGGACAGGATGGCCATCACGATGACGATCAGGCCGACGAGATAGACGATATCGCTCATGGGGGTTCCTTCCATGGATGCCCCCGCTGAACGTCATCATTGGCCAGTCGTTGCGTGGTCATACGTTGACCGCAATGCGCCGGGCCTGTATAGGAGCGCCCCATGAACGGACGCTCCATCGCCTCGCGCTGGTATTTTACGTCGCTCCCATAGGGCGGCGCGTTCGGTCACGACCAGACAAAGCCGCCGCGGTCCGGCGGCTTTGTTGTTTCAACACCTCACCTCCGGGCCCGCAGCGGTAGGACCCTGCAACCGGAGGAGAGCATCATGCTCGCAGAGAAAATCGACGAGACCGAAGCGGCGGCGCTGCCCCCGCTGCCGATCACCATTCGCGCCGGCTCGCCGCGCGACTACGACGGCATGAACGCGCTGTTCGCCGAGCTCGATGCGCTGCATCGCGCGGCGCGGCCCGACATCTTCCAGGAATTCGACGGCCCGGCACGAACGCCCGCGCACATGGAGCGGGTGCTGTGCGGGCCGGCGTCGAACATGCTGGTGGCGGCCGCGGAGGACGGCCTCGCCGGCCTCGCCGTCCTGCTGATCCGCCCACCCCAGGAATTCGCCGGTGCCGTGCCGCGGATCGTGGTCGAGATCGACAACATCGTCGTGTGCCAGCGCCATCGCCGCCGTCGCGTCGGCCGCCGCCTGCTGGCCGCCTGCATCGAATGGGCCCGCCAGCGCCGGGCGACACATGTCGAGCTGGTGGCGCACAGCTTCAACGCCGAGGCGATCCGTTTCTACGAGTCCTTCGGCTTCTCGCCCTCGACCCAGCGCATGATCATGTCGGTCTGAGAGGCCGGCATGGCCACGCTGGCCCCGACCTCGGACTTCTCGCCCATCGCTGCGCGGTACGATGCAACGCGCGACGTGCCGGAGGATCGCCTACGAGCCTGCTACGAGCGCCTGATCGCGTGTGGCGTGCTGCCGGAGCAGGGCCTTGTGCTCGACGCCGGCTGCGGTACCGGGCAGATCTCGCTGGTGCTGGCGGCGATGGGCCACGACGTGCAGGGCTTCGACGTCTCGCGCGAGATGATCGACATCGCCCGCCGCAAGGTTCGGCCGGAATGGCGTGCCCGATACGACGTCGCCGACGTCCGCAGGTTGCCGGTGACCGATGTCAGTGTCGATGCGGTCGTCGTCTCCAAGCTCTTCCAGCACGTCGGCGACTGGCAATCCGGCTGCCGCGAGCTGCTACGTGTGTTGCGGCCGGGGTGCTGCCTGATCCAGGTCAACGACCGCGGCGCGTTCGGCAACGTCGTGCGCCGGCACTTCGCCGCGCGTGCCGACGCGCTGGGCTTCGACGAGCGCTTTCCCGGCGTGCGCGACAGGACGGCATTCGTTGCCTTCCTGGCCGGTCAGGGCTGCGAGGAGATCGCGATCGACGTGTCCGACCTGACCTGGAGCAAGTCGGTCGTCTATGGCGAGGCGCTGGCGCAGATCGAGGAGCGGCTATTCGCCGAGTTCTGGTACTTGCCGGACGGCGCCTATCGCCGGATCCTTGACGAGACAGCGCGTTGGGTCGATCAGCAGGTGGAAGGATCGCTTACCATTCAGCGGATGACGCCGTGGTTGACCGTCGACGTCTTTCGCAAGGGAGGCCGGCATGGCTGACGCGTTCGACCTCATGAGCACCTACGCGCAATTGCGCGACGACGGCTCTGCCCTGGTCACCGAGGGCGGCAATGCCTTCTGGTCGAGCTTGGCCAGCCGGCCGGAGCTGCATGGCGGGCGCCTGCTGGGCGCCACGGCGCAGACCCAGGACTGGCCGCACTGGGAGATGCATCCCGCCGGCGACGAGATTCTGATCCTGATGTCGGGCGCCTTCGGCCTGCAGATCGAGCACGTCGACGGCAGGGTCGAGACGATCGAGATGCGTGCCGGCTCGACCTGCGTCGTGCCCAAGGGGCTGTGGCATCGCGGGCTGGCGCGCGCGCCCGGCGAGCTGGTGTTCATCACACCAGGCGCCGGCACGCAGCATCGCGCGGTAGGCTGAGCGCTACTTCTTCGCCGCCTTGGGCTTGGCCTTGGCGGTCTTGTGCGCCAGCACGGCGCGCGAGCGGGCGATCTTCTTGGCCTGGCGCTGCTTGGCCGGGGTGTCGCCGGCCTTGGCGGCGGCGATGCGATCGTCGAGCGCCTTGAGCTTCTCGGCGCTGCTCTTGATCTTGCGGATAGCCATTCTCTTGTTCTCCTGTCGGCCGATCAGGTGATCGCCGGGGTTGCGGCGCCGACATACATCGTGCGCAGCTCGCGCTTCAACACCTTGCCGGTGGCGTTGCGCGGCAGCACCTCGACGAACTCGACCGACTGCGGCACCTTGAATTTCGCCAGCCGCGAGAGGCAATGACGGATCACCTCGTCCGCCGTCAAGGCCTGATCGGGCTTCAGCACCAGCACTGCCTTGCCGACCTCGCCCCAGCGCTCGTTGGGCACGCCGATTACCGCGGCGTCGGCGACCTGCGGCAGCTGGAACAGCACGTTCTCGACCTCGGCCGGATACACGTTCTCGCCGCCGGAGATGTACATGTCCTTCCAGCGATCGACGATGAAGATGAAGCCGTCCTCGTCCTCGCGCGCGGCATCGCCGGTGTGCAGCCAGCCGTCGGTGAAGGCCTTGCGGGTCGCCTCCGGGTTGTTCCAGTAGCCTGGCGTGATGTGCGGTCCCCGGGTCCACAGCTCGCCGATCATGCCGCGCGGCACGTCCTGGCCGCTGTCGTCGACGATGCGCACCGCCGTGTGCATCAGCGCCTTGCCGGCCGAGCCCAGCTTGCGCAGCGCGTCGGAGGCATCGAGCATCGTGCCGGCCGGGCTGGTCTCGGTCATGCCCCAGCCCTGGATCAGCGCAATGCCGCGCGCCGCCCAGCCCTCGAGGATGGC
>JAFAZJ010000075.1 GCA_019239835.1 Alphaproteobacteria bacterium
AGGTGTCGCCGTTCACTGTCACGGTGGATGCGTAACAGGGAGGCATCGCGATGGCCTGGGAATCAAAGCGCGACTTCGTCGGTTACGCCGGCAAGCCGCCCAACCCGCAAAGGCCCAACGGCGCGCGGCTGGCGGTGAACTTCGTCATCAACTTCGAGGAGGGCTCCGAGGCCTCGATGCAGGACGGCGAGGGCTACAGCGAGAACGGGCTCACCGAAGCCAGCACCTCGGCCTCCGACGTGCGCGGCCGCGATCTCGGTGCGGAGTCGATGTTCGAGTACGGCGCGCGCGTCGGCTTCTGGCGCCTGCACCGGCTGTTCCAGGAGCGCAGCCTGCCGCTGACGATCTATGGCTGCGCGCTGGCGCTGGAGCGCAATCCGCCGGCGGCGGCGGCGATCAAGGCAGCCGGCTACGACGTCTGCAGCCACGGCTGGCGCTGGGTGAAGCACTTCCTGCTGAGCGAGGCGGAAGAGCGCGAGCACATCCGCAAGGCGGTCGAGACCATCCAGCGCATGACCGGCGAGCGGCCCTACGGCTGGTACTCGCGCTATGCGCCCAGCGTCAACACGCGCCGCCTGCTCGTGGAAGAAGGCGGCTTCCTCTACGACTCCGAGACCTACAACGACGAGCTGCCGTACTGGACGACGGTCACAGGGAAATCACACCTCGTGATCCCCTACTCGATCGTCAACAACGACACCAAGCTCCTGGGCAATATCGGCTCGCCGACCGACTGGCTGGAGTTCCTCAAGGGCGGCTTCGACCTGCTCTACGCCGAGGGGGCGACGGCACCGAAGATGATGAATGTCGGTCTGCACATGCGCATCACCGGCCATCCGGCGCGCGCCTGGGCGCTGCAGCGCTTCCTCGATCACGTGATGAAGCACAAGGACGTCTGGGTCACCCGCCGCGTCGACATCGCCCGCCACTGGATCAAGACGCACCCGTTCCAGGGCAAGGGGCTGAACGAGTAAGCACCCACCGTCGCCCTGAGCGGAGCGAAGCGCAGTCGAAGGGCCTTGCCTCAACGGGCTCGCCGGCGTTGTCGAGAGAAGGTCCTTCGCTTCGCTCAGGACGACGGAGGATTTTACAAGCCCCGCCCCGCTCGCTAGAAACGCCGCGACCGGCGCCGCGCGAGGCGCCCCAGGAGGGAAGCCGTGAAGATCACCCGTACCGTCAAGAAGATCCTCGACAACTACGAGAGCGACAATCCCGGCACCAAGGGCAACCTCGCGCGCATGCTGATGCACGGCAGACTGGGCGGCACCGGCAAGATGGTGATCCTGCCCGTCGACCAGGGTTTCGAGCACGGCCCGGCGCGCTCCTTCGCGCCCAACCCCGATGCCTATGATCCGCACTATCACTACCAGCTCGCGGTCGATGCGGGCCTGAACGCGTACGCTGCACCGCTGGGGCCGCTCGAGGCGGGTGCCGACTCGTTCGCCGGTGCGATCCCGACCATCCTCAAGGTCAACAGCGCCAACTCGCTGTCGACCAACAAGGACCAGGCGGTGACCGCCTCGGTGAAGGACGCGCTGAAGCTCGGCTGCGCGGCGATCGGCTTCACCATCTATCCCGGCTCGGAAGACCAGTACGAGATGATGGAGGAGATCCGCGAGATGGCCGCCGAGGCCAAGTCGGTCGGTCTCGCCGTCGTCATGTGGTCCTATCCGCGCGGCGGCAAGCTCGACAAGGCGGGCGAGACGGCGATGGACGTCTGCGCCTATGCCGCGCACATGGCCGCACTGCTCGGCGCGCACATCATCAAGGTCAAGCCGCCGACCGACGTGCTGTGGCAGCCCGAGGCCAAGGCCGCCTACGAGAAGGCCAAGGTCGACATCTCGACCCTGCCCAAGCGCATCGCGCACGTGATGCAGGCGACCTTCAACAACCGCCGCATCGTCGTGTTCTCGGGCGGCGAGGCCAAGGACCTCGACGGCCTGTTCAACGAGATCCGCGGCCTGCGCGACGGCGGCGCCAACGGCTCGATCATCGGCCGCAACACCTTCCAGCGCCCGCGCGCCGATGCGCTCGACATGCTCGACAAGATCATCTCGATCTACCAGGGCAAGATGTGAGCGAGGAGCCGCAGCGCTGCCGGCTCTACCTGATCACGCCGCCGGCGCTGCCGCATCCGCAGGTCTTCGCCGAGGAGCTGCGCGCCGCGCTCGACGGCGGCGACGTCGCGGTGCTGCAGCTGCGCCTGAAGGACGTCGCCGACGACGACATCGCGCGCGCCGCCGACGTGCTGCGGCCGATCTGCCAGCAGCGCGACGTGGCGCTGATCATGAACGACCGGCCCGACCTGGCGCGCAAGCTCGATTGCGACGGCGTGCATGTCGGCCAGGACGACACGCCCTACGCCGAGGCGCGCAGGCTGCTCGGTCCCGACGCCATCATCGGCGTCACCTGCAAGGCCTCGCGCCATCTGGCGATGGAGGCGGCCGAAGCCGGCGCCGACTATGTCGCCTTCGGGGCCTTCTTCACCTCGACCACCAAGCACGTGACCACGCCGGCGGCGCTCGACATCCTCGAGTGGTGGGACGAGATGATGACGGTGCCGTCGGTCGCGATCGGCGGCATCACGGTCGACAATTGCCGCGCCGTCGTCGAAGCTGGCGCCGATTTCCTCGCCGTCGCCAACGGCGTGTGGGCGTATCCCGGCGGTCCGACTGAAGCGGTGCGTGCGTTCAACAAGGTGTTCGACGAACTCCAGCGGTGAGGCCATCGTCATGCGCGCCTCGATGCCGCGCGCATCCGCACCACCAGCCTGGGAGCGACGAAACAGGGCCAGGTCGCGGGCCCGCCCCGCCTCTACTTCATCGTCGCGATATGGGCTGCCAGGTCCGCCGCCTCGGCGCGGGTCAGCGACATGTCGGGCATCTTCGGGTGCGGGTCGAGCAGGAAGTACGCGATCGTGCGTTCGCTGAAGTCGGGACGCCGGGCGATGACCGGAAACGGCGTCGCCTCGGTGACCGTGCCAGTCTGCTTCAGCGAGACGACGTGGCAGCCGGCGCACCAGCGTCGCGCCAGCTTCTCGCCGTTGACCGGATCGCCGGCAAGAGCGGTGCCGCACGTCAGCGCGATTGCCGCCAGGGTCAGACAGGACAGCCGCTTCATCGCCTCACCCGATCGACAGGGTTCGAGTGCGGCCCCGCGAAGGTAGATCGCGGGGCCGCCCCGGAGCCGATGTAACCGGCAGCCCAGCGAAACCGGCCACCTCGGCACCTGTCGGCACGCTGGACGATTCCCGGTCCGCGCGCCTTGACCTGCATCAACGACCCGATGCGCGCGACGGGACTATCAAGGGACCGCAAGCGCCGAAGTTACGCCGTGGGGCGCGCCGACCTCCGACTCTTGCGGCGGCCCCGTGCCTTCCCCGTTCGGGGCCGCCTTCAGCTTCACGGTCAGGCCATGCCAGAAAACACCCGCAGCAGGATCGATCTCGAGGAGATGGCGCGCCAGGCGGTGCGCGAGGCGCCGGGATGCGCGCACGTCATCGACGTCGAGCTGCAGTACATCGAGACCAACGGCAGGCGTCCGAACTGGCGCCTGATCAACACCACGCCACCGCTGCCGCCGGCCGCGTTGATCGAAGCCGGCATGGCGGTCGACAGGCTGGCGTCGCGGTGGCTGATGATCGACGGATAGCGCCCGGAAGGTGACCCCGCGATTCGGGCGCAGGGTCACCCCCAGGCACCGGAGTCGGCGAAAACGGGTCCGCCAATTCGGCTCCCGGCATCGACGATACGGGGCATCGGCGGGGCAACCTTGATGTGGATCAAGCCAGCTCGCCGCGCTGGCGATCGTCCTAGCGCTTGCGCGGCGCGCGCGGCGCCCTGGGCTCGGGCGCGGCGTGCCAGTTGACGCCTTCGACGGTCTTCAGCACGGCCTTGATGTCGGCGGCCGGCGCGGCTGCGCTCTCGCCCAGCCAGGTCGCCCAGTCCTCGTCGGCGAGGATCGCCGGCATGCGCGGGTCGTCCTGGTTGGCCATGATCTGCGTGGCGATCAGCGCGTTGGCCGGCACCGTCGCCATGACGCAGGCGAGCATCGGCGCCGGCAGGCCGACGACCTCGAAGCGATCCCACACGAAGGCGAAGCCGCGCGGCTTGCCGTCGCGCGGATCGATCGTCCACTGCCTGGTCTCACTCTTGCCCGAGGGCTTCACCACCTCCTCGCCCTCGTTGAACGTGGCGAAGACGACGATGCCGCGCCGGCCGGCATTGAACGGCGTGCGGAACGGCTCGCGCTTGTCGATCGATTCAGAACGCGCATGGATCGGCCGCGGCCGGCGCCAGTCCTGCGGATCGGGAAAGCCCCACCGCATGCGCACGACGCGCCGCGCGCGCGTCTCGGCGTCCCAGACGATGACCGGCAGCATGGTGTTGACGCGATAGAGGCGCACCTCGTCGTCGCCGCCACCATCGCCTTCACCCGGACGCCGGGTCAGCGGTTGCGAGAAATCGACGACGTCCTCCCAGGACGCCATGCCCGTGAACTTGCCGCACATGGCGCAACGCTAGCAGCGTCGATGGACAGGGAGCCAGCGACGAGATGTCCGCCGGCGCGCGGTGCCTACGGTGAAGCGCTCGACGCCGGGTCCTTGTCCCACGCGGGGCGCATCGCCCTTTGCCAGTGATGGAAGTTGGACAGGTTGTGCGGCGTCATGTCGACCGAGCGGACAACCACGCGCCGCACCGTGTCCAGGACATGGAAGCGCTCGCAGCACGGGCAGATCACCGATTCGAGGGCGTGGATCGGCTCGCCATGGCGGTTGATGGCGGATGTGACGTGATCGCCGGTGTCGGGGCAGATGAAGTTGATCAAAGCCATGGCTGCATTGTCGTCCATGCATGAGGCTGTCGCGTTGATCTGGATCAGTCGCATCCGGAGATTGTTATCGCCGCGCTTTTTCTTCTTCGATGATGCGCCGGGTCTCGGCGATCACCGCGCGCAGCTCGCGAATCGCGGCCTGGGTGCGCAGCATGGTCTCTTTCAGTTTGGCGGCCAACTGCTCGTATTCCGAAGCGTGCCGGTCGCGCTCGATCGAGTAGTCGACAAGCCTTTGGATCGCGCCATTGTCGCCCACCCATACGGACAGGCGCCGCGCGCGCGCAGCGTCTTCACGCGCCCGTCGCGCGTTGGCCAGCAGCACGACGTTATGCCGGCTCACGATGTTCTCCGGGTGAAAGTCGGCCTCGATGCATGGCGCCCGCATCCTCGTTCGGCGCCCCCGGGGGCGCATTGATCCGCCCGCGCGTGCGGCGGGATGGGAAATCGGCCCCGTGTGGGGAGGGGTAATTCACGGGGCCGTCCCGGCGGCGTAGGCGAACTGACCCTGGGGGAGTCCATTCATTCGCCTCGGCGCTTGTGCCAATCATCGCTCGAACGGGCTGCGGCCGCCTTGGTGCAGGTCAACCCAGCGCCATCCCCGCCCCCCCTTAAAGGGGGGCGGGGATGGCGGGGGTGGTTGCAGGGTGATCGGCGGGTGGTCTGCAGTGGTCGGCAGGGGTGGTCCGCAGGTGGTCGGCGGTGGTCGACAGGGTGGTCGGCAGCGGCGCTCATGCGGCGGGGCTGACGACGCTGACTTCGCCCGGCAGCGTCATGCCGATGGGCCGCAGGCAGACCTTGCTGCGGGTCCCCCTGCCCACCCGCACGCGGGCGATGCGGCCCTGGGCGACGAGTCGTTCCTTGGCGTTGGTCAGTGTCGCCCAGTCCCAGCGCCGGCATTCGGGCAGCATGCCCAGGCGCACGGCCAGGCCGTTGTTGGCCTGCGAGCTGGCGGGGATCAGCTCGCCGTCGTCGACCAGCCTGCGCAGCCCGACGATGACGGCGCTGTCGAGCTCGGCGCGATCGAGAGCATTGCTGATGGGGCCGCGCGCCGTGTCTTCGTTGACGAAGACGTGCTCGTGCCAGCGCAGCTTCAGTTGCTCGCCCATCGGGCCGTAGTTGCTCTTCATGGTCTTGAGGAATCGTTCGTCGCTGTGGACCTCCTCCTCCGCGCCCTCGGCGCCCTTGGGTCGGGTGAGATAGAGACGGCCGCGCACCGAGTTGTGCCACGCCGTGTTGCCGCTCAAGCCCGAGCCGCTGTTCATGCCGACCAGCGAGGGATGGGCGTTGAGCAGGATGCAGCCATCGTTGATGCGCGCCAGACGGGTCAGCGCGGCGATGAACTGGCGCACGTGGATGCGCACGTTCTCGTTGCCGGCGAAGGTGTCGGCCGAGGTGTCGATGATGACGAGCGACGGATCGCCGGCGCGGATCAGGTGCTCGATCTGGCGGTAGAGCGGCGTCTCCTCGCCGCGGTCGTTGCGGTCGAAGCTCATCAGGCAATTGTCCTCGCCGACGCGGCTCATGATCGTCATCGGCGCGAGGTCGGGCATGGCGCAGCCGTAATGGGCGTTGATCTGCGTCTGGCGGAAATGCAGCTCGTCGGCGTCGTCCTCGCAGAACAGCGCCAGCGAGCGCACCGGCCCCTCGTGCACCGGCGCGATGCCGAGGAAGGGCTGCGCGGTGGCCAGCGCCGTGGCGAGCTGCTGCACGAGCAGCGACTTGCCGACGCCGCCATGGCCGCTCAGCATCGTCACCTTGCCGCGGATCAGCAGGCCGGGCACCAGCCAGCGCCGCGGCGGCACCGGCTTGCCGTGCCAGTCGGCGGGACTCAGCGTCTCGACCATCGGGATCGCGCTCATGCCGCCCGCCTCGCTTTGAGCAGATCGTTGAAGTCGCCGAAGGCCTGCGCCGGCGCCTGCACCGTCACGCTGCGTCCCTGTCGACGGAAATGGTCGGCCGCGAGCTGCGCCGCCTGCAGCCCGGCCACGCCGTTGTCGGCGAAGATCACGACGTGGCGGCAGATCTTCGGCAGCCACACCGATTTGAGCCGCCACGCGCCGAGCGACGCCCACACCGGCAGGCAGAACAGATGCTGCGCCGACAGCGCCGTCTCGACGCCCTCGGCCAGGCCCATCATCGACGAGGCCGCCGCCAATCGCACCGCGCCGTCATCGAGCTTGGCGATCGCCGCCTTGGCCGGCATGAGCGTCGTCTTGGCGCGCCCATCGTCGCTCAGCCAGATGCGCTGGATCGCACACACCTCGCCGCCGCTGTCATGGACCGCGGCGATCACCGCCGGATGGTGCGTCGACCGACTCTGATGCTCGAGCCTGGCGATGAAGCGCAGACTCGCCGGCAACGGATGCTGCGCGATCCCGCGTGCGTGCAGATAGACCTCGCCCAAGGTGCCGGCGATCGGACTCGCCGCGTCCCACAACGCGCGCGCCCATCGCCGCCGCCGCATCGCCGCCTGATCCGGCCGCTCCGGCGTGAGCTTCTCGCGCGCGCGTGTCGGGCCCTCGCGCTCGGGCCACAAGCCCATGCCGCGCAACACCGCGATCACGTCGCGCCCCTCGCAGCCGGCGAAGCACTTCACCTGCACGCGGCCATCGCGCGCCTGGCGCACCGACAGCGACGGCGTGGCATCGCCGTGCGCCGGACAGCGGCACAGGCCGTAATTCGACGACCACTTGCCACGCAGCGCGGCGACGATGGATCGGGCGTTGGGGGACGACATGCGGTGAATTTACCATTCAGGCAAATTAACCACTATGGCAATTTTCAACAACCGCCGCTGCGCGATAATTATCGCGCTAATTCAATGACTTAACCCGCCTCCCGGGCCTGTGGATATCACCCGCAGCGCACGGTCAGCTCCAGCCCACCGGCGAATGGCAGGGTCATGGTGCGCAGGCGGTTGGCGGGATCGGCGATGAAGGCGAAGTAGTCGGCGTAGGTCTGCCGGTGCTGCTCGGTGTTGTCGGTGACGATCATGGCGCCGTCGCGCAGATGCGGGCTGACGAGCTCGAGCGCCGGCCGCGCCATCGAGATCCAGATGTCCATCAGCATGAAGTCGACCGGCCCGTCGA
>JAFAZJ010000194.1 GCA_019239835.1 Alphaproteobacteria bacterium
CCGACTGGGCGGCGGCCTATCCGGCCCTGATCGAAGGCGCAGTGCGCGCCCTGATCACGATGCACAGGTTCGACGCGCCCGAGATACTCGCCAATGCGACCGATCTGCCAGCGGAGCATCGCGAATTCATTCGTCGCGCCGCCCAGCAGCTCGAGATTCGCCGCTTCGGGTGGGTCCGGGACGCGGAGAAATGGGTCGCGCTCGCTGACAAGCAGACCTCGCCGGCGGACGTGATGCTGGCACCGGACTTGCCATCGCTTGCGCGTGCCGCGTCGAGCATGACTCGGCTCGTCGAACACACCTACCTGGACCGCGACTATCGGGCACCGTGGTCCGGGAACTATGACGGGCTTGCCGGGCTGCGCGCCGCGCTCGACGTTCTGCCTGTGCGCGACTTGCTGACCTTCGCCAAGCTTCCCGAGGTGACCGGCGATCTCAGGGCCGCTGTCGTGCGCACCGCCTGGCTGCGCGCCTGGCTCCTGGGAAAGAAGAAGGTCCTGGCCGAGGCGACCGCGATGCTGCGCGACGCACATCCGGAACTCAAGCCGGCGCTGGACGATATCGATGCTGCGCGAACGTCAGCGGCGCGACATCACGCCCGCCTGCTTTTTGTCCTGCGCAACCCCGCGTTTACAATCCGGCTGTTCGTCTTCCACACACAGCACCGCGCAACATCGGCCTTTGAGCAGACGCATAGAAACGACGGCAATTGGTGGTGCTCCTACCATCCGATCGACCTGTACAGGTCGGCCAATCGCTACCTGGTGGGCGATGCATTGACCTGGATCGGTGGCATGAACCCCCGTTGGGCACGGGCTGATCCCTTTCGAGACTTGCCGATCTGGCGGATGCGCGACTTCAACGAGATCAGCGCCCTCTCGGCCATCGGCAATGCGCCGAACTTCCTGTCAGCGCAGTCGATCGGATGGGCGCAGGAGATCAGCTGGCTGGATCGCTGGCTGGGGCGCGACGAGGGCGTCGCGGAAGCGCTGCATCTGGCCGTGCGCGTAACCAGTCTGGCCTGCCCGCGCGAAACACCGCACGGGCACGCGTCGCGCGCTGCGTACCAGGTCCTGCACCGCGACTATGGAGACACCGAGTGGGCGAAGCGAACGCCGTACTGGTATCACTCCGGCCGGTAGGGAAAGCCGCGCGCGTAGTAGCGGTCGGCCATCACCGGATCGTTGCCGGCGTAGCGGTAGGCGGCGGCGAGATAGCGGACACCCCAGTAGAGGTTGGTGTCGGCGTCGAGGAGGCCCTGTGCGTTGCCGCCGTAACCCATGCCACGCGCGGTCGAGTACTTGATCTGCATCAGGCCCATGGCATAGCCGTAGCCAATGACGTGCGCCTGGTACTTGCTTTCGCGGCGGATAACCTTGTGCACCAGCTCGACCGGAACCCGGTTCTCGTCGGCGTGGAACTGGATCTTGGCGGCGAGATCGGGGTCGACGTCGCCGGGGTTGTAGACCGGCTTGGCCGGCGGCGGCGCGGCTGCGATCGGCCGCGACTGCTGCGTGCAGCCGGCCAGCACGGCCACAAACGACACAGCGAGCAGGCTGCGCCGGTTCATGGCGCACACGATGTTGCGGTTCACGGATGCCCCCCGGCGTCGAAATCTCGCGGGCACCCTAACCGTGCATCGGCCGCAGGAAAACCCCCCGCGGCCGTCAGCTACCAGTGGGTCCGGTAGTTGTGCCCGCAATTGCCGCAGGTGTTGTAGCTGCCGGTGAAGCCGGGGCAGTTGCACGAGGCGCAGGCGCCGTAACCCTGCATCGCCGCCGGTCGCGCCGTGCCCTCGGTGTCGGCGGCAGCGCCGGCGCTCTGCGCGCCAATCGCGGTGACGACCGGCGCCGACACGGCAGCGCAGATGAAGCGAATCGCGCGGCGGCGATCCAGACGTTCACGCATTGGCCCCTCCCTCCGACACGACGGTAGTAGAAGCGATTTGCCGCGGGCCGCCCAGCGAACTTCCTTCGTGCCCTATGCCAAGTCCGAATAGGCGGCGACCTCCGTCGCGCGGCCCTTCTCGATCAGCAGGAAGCGCGTGCCGATGGCAGCGACGAAATGCCGGTCGTGCGAGACCAGCACGGAGGTCGCCTCGTGCGTCAGGATCTCCTCCTCCAACCTTTCCTGACCGGCGATGTCGACGTGATTGGTCGGCTCGTCCATCAGATAGAAATTCGGATTGGCCAGGCGCAGCGCCAGCAGGCCCAGTCGTGCCTTCTGCCCCGGCGACAAAGTGGCGATCGGCCGGCGCTGGCGATCGAGCGGGAAGCCCGCGCCGGCGAGCAGCGACGTGGCGCGCTGGTCGCCCGGCCGGAAGGTCTCGGTGACGAACGACAGCGGTGCCTTCTCATCGGGCAGGTGCGACATCGCCTGGTCGACATAACCCAGCGCCAGCGTCGGGCTGACACGGATGCCGGCGATGCTCTCGGGCGCGGCGATCGCCTGGCGCAGCAAGGCGACAAAGCGCGACTTGCCCACACCGTTGCGGCCCAGCACGACGACGCGATCGCCCTGCAGGATGTTGAGCTTGCCCGTCGTGAACAACGCGCTGCCGTCGGGCGTGCGCACCGTCACGTTGTCGAGCGCGATCATCACGCGCGCATGCGTGCCGCGATTGGCCAGGCGGATGTCGCCGGATTTCTCGACATGCGCCGGCTTCAAGGTGCGCTCCAGCGCCTCGGCGCGGCGGTAGATCTGCGCGGCCTTCTTCTGCGCCGCATCGCTCAGGCTGTTGATGCCGATGTTCTTCAGCTCGCCGGCGCTGCGGCGCAGGCGATCGGCCTCGCGTGCGTCCTTGGCGAACTTCGCCTCCTGCGCGGCATCATCGTCGGTCAGCAGGCGGCGTGCGGCCGTGAAGGGATGGGCGTAGCTGCGCGAGATCTCGGGGCGCAGGAACAAGGTGCGGGTGGTGCAGGTATCGAGGAAGCGCCGGTCGTGGCTGGCGATCACCATCGGCACGCGGCGCTGCGGATCGACCAGCCATTTCTCCAGCAGCTGGATCTTCTCGAGATCGAGATGGTTGGTAGGCTCGTCGAGCAACAGCGCGTCGGGCTCGGCGACCCAGGTGCGCGCGATCAGCGCCAGGCGCTGCCAGCCGCCGCTCAGCGCACGCATCGGCCGCTCACGCATGTCCTGAGGCGTGTCGAACTCGTCGAGCACCAGGTCGACGCGCCAGGAATCGGAGTCGCGGGTCGCTGGCGACAGGCCGCGGCGCACGACCTCCTCAAGCGTCAGGTCGAGCCAGGTCGCCGGCACGTCCTGCTCGACGATGCCGACACTCAGGCCGCGCGAGCGCACGATCTCGCCTGATGTCGGTTCGGCAGCGCCGGCGAGGCAGCGCAGCAGGGTCGTCTTGCCAGCGCCGTTGCCGGCTACCAGGCCGATGCGGTCGGCCTCGCCGACGATGAAGGTCAGGTCTCGGAAGAGCGGGTCGGGCGTCAAAACGCTCACGCCGCGCAGGCTGATGAAACCCATGGAAATCTCGCTGGTCTTGCCGTGTAGGGAACGGGCACGCAGACGCGGGCCCTTTGGGGCAGACCAGACCTCGTCGGGAACGACTGTGGCGTCAGTCCCTGCTGTCGGCCAGCCCCACGATGCGCTGGGATCGTGGGGCAGTGACAGGACCGCGCGTTTGATACTGGTTGTACGTGCTCAACGCGGCCCTCCCTGGCTGGATGTTGCGACCGGCGTCCTTTTATACCGTCAACCGGCCGGCGGCAACGCGAGGTGACGGGCCTCGATCACCGCTTGGGTGCGCGAGCGCACCCCGAGCTTCTTGAGGATCACGGTGACGTGCGCCTTCACCGTGGCTTCGCCGACGCCCAGCTTGTGGGCGATGATCTTGTTCTGATCGCCCTGCACCATCAGCGACAACACCCGCCATTGCTGCGGTGTGAGTTGCTGCGCGCGCTGGGCGAACGACTCCGCCGGGCCAGGCTCGGCCACCCCTGGAGGCGCGAAGACCTCACCGCGCAGCACGCCGCGCACGATGTCGGCGATCTCCTCCAGCGGCGCCGACTTGGCGATGAAGGCCGAGGCGCCGAACTCGATAGTTCGGCGGGCCACCTGTCCGTCCTGCGCCGCCGAGACGACGATCACCGGCACGGCCGGGTAGTTCGAGCGCAAGAGCGCCAGGCCGGTAAGCCCATCCATGCCCGGCATGTCGAGGTCGAGCAGCAGCGCGTCGAACTCCTGCTCGCGCTCCAGCGCCGTTTCGGCTTCCGCCAGGCTTGCGGCGGTGACGATACGCGCGCCGGGAAAGCTCTGGCCCAAAGCCGTGCCCAGCGCGTCGCGGACCATCGGATGGTCATCGGCAACGAGAAAGGTCTGCGGAGGCTGGGCCACGACTTCACAGTGCCACGCTTCGACTAAAGTATAAATGCCGCGTCGACAGCACTCGTGTACTGGACAAGCAGAAGGAATAGGCGTGCGGCAAACGCCTCGAACGTTGTGCTCGGGGGCTCAAGTACACGACGTGCGCCGTCCCATTGGGGTTGGGAGGAAAACGACACATGGCAATGGCAGCAACGGCAGCGGACAAGGTTCGCCCGATGACGCGCGAGGAGCGGAAGGTCATCTTCGCCTCTTCCGCCGGCACCATCTTCGAATGGTACGACTTCTATCTCGCCGGCGCCCTGGCGGTGAACATCAGCGCCAACTTCTTCTCGGGCGTGAATCCCACCGCGGGATTCATCTTCACGCTGCTGGGCTTCGCAGCGGGTTTCGCCGTGCGTCCCTTCGGCGCGCTGTTCTTCGGCATGATCGGCGATTTGATCGGCCGCAAGTACACCTTCCTGGTGACGATGACCCTGATGGGCGTCGCGACCTTCGTGGTCGGCCTGCTGCCCAGCTATTCCGACATCGGCTTCACCGCGCCGGTCCTGTTCATCGCCTGCCGCCTGCTGCAGGGCCTCGCGCTCGGCGGCGAGTACGGTGGTGCTGCGACCTATGTCGCCGAGCATGCCCCAGCCGGCCGTCGCGGCTACTACACCTCTTGGATTCAGACGACGGCTACTGTCGGCCTGTTCCTGTCGCTGATCGTCGTCCTGGCGCTGCGCCTGTCGATGTCGGCCGAGGATTTTGCCAAGTGGGGCTGGCGTGTGCCGTTCCTGCTGTCGATCATCCTGCTGGGCGTGTCGATCTGGATCCGACTGCAGTTGCAGGAATCGCCCGCCTTCGCGCGCATCAAGGCTGAGGGCACGCATTCCAAGACGCCGCTGCGCGAGGCTTTCGGCCGCTGGGACAACGCCAAGATCGCGATCTTCGCCCTGCTCGGCGGCACCGCCGGCCAGGCGGCGGTCTGGTACACGGGGCAGTTCTACGCCCTGTTCTTCCTCACCCAGACCTTGAAGCTCGACGGCACGACCGCGAACATCGCGATCGCTGCCGCGCTCGCCATCGGCACGCCGTTCTTCATCTTCTTCGGCTGGCTGTCCGACAAGATCGGTCGCAAGCCGATCATCCTGGCAGGCTGCCTGCTGGCGGCGATCACCTACTTCCCGCTGTTCCATGCGCTCAGCAACGCCGTGAATCCGGCGCTCGAGGAAGCGATCAAGAAGTCGCCGGTGGTCGTCGTCGCCGACCCGGCGGAGTGCTCGTTCCAGTTCAACCCGACGGGAACGGCGAGCTTCACGTCGTCCTGCGACATCGCCAAGTCGTTCCTGGCGCGCAACTCCGTGAACTACGCCAACGAGGCGGCGCCAGCGGGCACGTTGGCGACGATCAAGATCGGCGACAAGGTGCTGACCTCGTTCGACAAGGGCAAGGCTGGCGCCGAAGCGAAGGCCAAGGAAGACGCCTTCATCAAGGACGCGACGGCGGCGATCCGCGCGGCGGGTTACCCGGCCGCAGCGGCCAAGGCCCAGGTCAACATGCCGGTCACGATCCTCATCCTGACCATCCTGGTGATCTACGTCACCATGGTGTACGGGCCGATCGCGGCGATGCTGGTCGAGTTGTTCCCGACCCGCATCCGCTACTCCGGCATGTCGCTGCCCTACCACATCGGCAACGGCTGGTTCGGCGGCTTCCTGCCACCGACCGCCTTCGCCATCGTGGCCGCCACCGGCAATATCTACTCAGGCCTGTGGTACCCGATCGTGGTCGCGGTGATGACCTTGGTCATCGGCTTCTTCTTCGTGCCCGAGACCAAGGACCGCGACATCTACGCCGACGACTCCAAGAAGGCGTAGGCTCCGCGCTCACCCATCCGCAGACCGGCGGCTCTCGCCCGAGAGCCGCCGGTTTTCTTTTGGGACCCAGCGTTGCAGCTATGGAGCATGCACATGGTGCAGACTGGCGGCGCGACGTCGGGGAAAGGACACGTGAGCATGCGCGCACTGATCTGCCGCCAATGGGGTGGCATCGAGCAGTTGCAGATCGGCGAGGCACCCGTGCCACGACCCGGCACCGGCGAGGTGCTGATCCGGGTGAAGGCAACGGCGGTCAACTACGCCGACGCGATCATGGTAGCCGGGCGCTACCAGACCAAGCCGGAGTTGCCGTTCAGTCCCGGATTGGAGACCGCCGGCATCATCGAGGCGTGCGGCCCTGACGTGCAGAGCCTGAAGCCCGGCGATCGGGTGATGGCGATTCTCGCCTATGGCGGGCTGGCAGAATATGCCGTGGCGCCGGCGGCGGAGACCTACGTCATCCCACCGGGCATGAGCTTCACCGAGGCTGGCGCCTTCCCCATCGCCTACATTTCCAGTCACGTCGCCATTCGTTGGCAGGGCCGACTCGAGCCGGGCGAGACGATGCTCGTGCTCGGCGCCGCCGGCGGTGTCGGCCTGACCGCGGTGGAGATCGGCAAAGCGATGGGCGCCCGCGTCATCGCCGCCGCCAGCACGGCCGAGAAACTCGCCGTGGCCACGGCGCACGGCGCTGACGCCACGGTGAACTACACGAGCGAGAAACTCACCGAGCGGGTGATGGCGCTGACCAACGACAAGGGCGCCGACGTCTGTTTCGATCCGGTTGGCGGGCCGCTGTTCGACGCCGCGCTGTCGTCGCTCGGCTGGGGCGGGCGCATCCTGCTGGTCGGCTTCGTTGGCGGCGTGCCCCAGATCCCGGCCAACCGGCTCCTGGTGAAGCATCGCGCCGCGCTCGGCTCGTCGCTGCGCTATTTCCGCTGGCACGCGCCGGACAAGCTGGAGCGCTCCGTCGAGGAGCTGCTGCGCTGGTACGCCGAAGGCAAGCTGAAGCCGTGCATCTCGCATCGCCTGCCGCTGGAGCGCACGGTGGAAGCGATCCGCCTGCTGACCGACCGCCAGGCGCACGGCAAGATCGTGGTCGAGTTGGAGTCCGCATGACCGAGATCCGCCTCAGCCGACCGTCCCGGCACGTCGCGCTGATCACCATCGACAACCCGCCGAAGCTGAACGCCATGACGCGCGCGATGCTGGCCGAGCTGGGCCGCCTGTGGGACGAGCTGGAGCGCGACGATAGCCGTTGCATCGTCATCACCGGCGCCGGCGAGCGTGCCTTCAGCGTCGGCGCCGATGTCAGCGGCGATCTGTCCGCCGGGCCCGAGATGGCGCGCATGGTCAGCCATGCGCTGTTGAAGACCGACGCCTACAAAAAGCCGATCGTTGCCGCGGTGAACGGCGACTGCATCGGCGGCGGCATCGAGCTGCTGCTGGCAACCGACATCCGCGCCGCGGTGCCCAAGGCGCGCTTTGGCCTGACCGAGGTGAAGTGGTCGATCTATCCATTCGGCGGCGCGGCCATCAAGCTGGTGCAGCAGATCGGCCACGTGCACGCCATGGACCTGCTGCTGACGGCACGGCTGATCGATGCCGAGCAGGCGGCGAAACTGAATCTGGTCAACCGCGTGCTGCCGCCGGACCAGCTGATGGACTGGGCGCTCGAGACGGCAACGATGATCGCCAACAACTCTCCTTCGGCAGTTCAGGCGGTGAAGCGCCAGATCAGCGGCACCATTGCCGATCACGCGCTGACCCGTGAAGCCCTGGAGCAAGAGCTGGGCGACGCGGTGCGCGCCAGCCCGGACTTCGCCGAGGGCATCGCCGCGTTCCGCGAAAAGCGCTTGCCGAGATACTGATGCCGATCAGCCGGCCACACAGCCGCACCCTCGGCGATCTGGTGGACGAGCTGGCGGCGGCAACGCCGCACGCCGAAGCGCTGGTCAGCGGTGCCGAACGCCTCGACTTCGCGGCGTTGAAGACACGTATCGACGATTTCGCCCGCGCGTTGCTCGGTGTCGGAATTAATCACGGCGATCGGGTGGCATTGCTGTGCTCGAACCGAACCGAGTGGGTGGTGGCCGCTGGCGCCGCAGCCAAGCTCGGCGCGCCGGTGGCGGCCATCAGCACCTTCAGCAGCCCACGCGAGTTCGCCTACACGCTGGAGCATTCCGGCGCGCGGGTGTTGATCATGCTGAGCCGTTTCCGCGACCGCCACTTCCTGCAGGCGCTGAACGAGCTGTGTCCGGAGCTGGCGCGCTCGGCACCCGGCACGTTGCAGAGCGCCGCATTACCGGCACTGCAGAGCGTCGTCGTGCTGGATGACGAGCCCTCGCCGGGTACATTCAGCCGGGACACGTTGCTCATGCGTGGCGCCAGTATCGACGCCGCGGCGCTGACGCGCGCGCAAAATGCGGTCGCACCCGACGATATCTGCTTCATTCTCTACACGTCGGGCTCCACGGCGGCACCCAAGGGCGTGACCCTGGCGCACGGGCCGATGCTGGCCAACGGCTTCGACATCGGCGAGCGCCAGCATCTCACCGCGCAGGATCGCCTGTGGCTGACGGTGCCGCTGTTCTGGTCGTTCGGCTCGGCCAACGCCATGCCGGCAATCATGACCCATGGCGGCTGCATGGTGCTGCAGGAGATGTTCGAGCCCGGCACAGCACTGGCGCTGATCGAGCGCGAGCGCTGCAGCGTGTACTACGGCATGGCCAACATGGCGCGCGCCCTGCTGGAGCATCCCGATCATCCGGGCCGACGGCTGGGGGCGATGCGTACCGGCCTCACCATCGGTCCGCCCGAGGACATCACGCTCACCATCCAGGCGACGGGGGCGGCTGAGCTCTGCAACGTCTATGGCGCGACCGAGACGTACGGCAATTGCGCCGTCACCGATGCGCTCGACCCGCTGCCGCTGCGGCTTTCGACGCAAGGCCTGCCGCTGCCGGGCATGACTATTCGCGCTGTCGATCCCGTGTCCCGGGCACCGTTGCCGCGGGGCGAGATCGGCGAGCTCGCGGTGCGCGGCTACACCACGCCGGGCTACTTCCGCGCGCCGGAGCTCGACGCCCAGGCCTTCGATGCCGAAGGGTGGTTCCTTACCGGCGATCTCGGATCGATCGAACAGGATGGGCGCGTGCGCTTTCGTGGCCGGTTGAAGGAGATGATCAAGACCGGCGGCGTCAACGTCGCGCCGCTCGAAGTCGAGCATGTGCTGCTGCAACACCCCGACATCGTGCAGGCCCATGTCGTCGGCGTGCCCGAGAAGCTGAAGGGCGAGATCGTCGCCGCTGCCATAGAGCTACGGGCCGACGTCACGCCCGATGCCGCGGCACTCGCCGCTTTCTGCCGCCAGCACCTCGCCAGCTACAAGGTGCCGACCCGGTTCACCTTTCGCGCCGCGGACGAATTCCCGCGCACGGCGACTGGCAAGATCCACAAGCCCGGCCTGCGCCAGGAACTGGCGTCGGAGGACTCATAGAGGGAGGACCGCATGCCCGGCCTGTACTACGACCAGTTCCGTGTGGGCCAGGTGTTCAAGCACCCGATCCGCCGCACGATCACCGAAGCCGACAACGTCTGGTTCAGCGCCATGACGCACAATCCCTCCTACCTGCACCTCGACGAGGAGTACTGCCGCACCGAGACCGAATACCGCCAGCGGTTGGTCAACAGCTGCTTCACGCTGGCGCTGATGGTCGGTATCTCGGTCGGCGATACGGTGCTGGGCACCGCCGTCGCCAATCTCGGCTGGGACGACGTGCGCTTTCCCAAGCCGCTGTTCCACGGCGACACCGTGCGGGTCGAATCGGAAGTGCTTGAGCTGCGCCAGAGCAAGTCGCGGCCCAACGAGGGCATCGTCATCTTCGCCCACCGCGCCTTCAACCAGAAGGGCGAGCTGGTGGCTCAGTGCAAGCGCTCGTCCTTGATGAAGAAGACGCCGGCCTGACGGACGCGCGTGCCGGCTTACTTTGCCGCCAGGACGACCGCCCCCGAGACCGCATCGGTCACGCCCAGCCCGCCACCCAGATCGTCCAGCGTGTGGCGGAAGCTATTGAGCGTCGCGATCATCGCGGTCCGGCCGCCCGCCAGCGCATCCTGGCTCTCCCATTCGGCGATCAGGCAATACCGGCCGTCGCCGGTCCTGATGATGTTGGCATGGCGCAGGCCCGGCCAGCTCGTACCGATGCCCTTGTGCGCATCGAGAAAGGCCCCATCCATGCCGGCCTTGACCTTGAAACGTACGACGTTGAAAACGGTCATCATCACCCCCGCGTTAACCGTAGCAGCGTCCCCTACCCGGTTTGGCCCGGGTACAGGATGGTAGGCCCGGCAGGACTTGAACCTGCGACCAAACCGTTATGAGCGGCTCGCTCTGACCAACTGAGCTACGGGCCCCCAAGGGGTGGTATCAGCATGCCCGATGCGGGCGCAAGGGCGGCTCCGAACGGGGTGTTTCGGGCCGAATCCACTGGACTCCCGGGGGCCGTTTTACTATATGCAGCGGCACATTAAAGGCGGTCCGATACCGGACCTAACAACAAAGAGCGGGCGAAAGCCCGCTCTTGTCGTTTGATACACCGGGATCGCGGGCCGCCGGACAACAACGGCGGGCCAGTGGACAACGGACGACTGACGGATCTGGAACGGCGCATCGCGGCCCTGGTCACCCCGACCATCGAGGGACTGGGCTACGAGCTCGTGCGCGTCCTGATGGCCGGCGGTCGCGACGGGCGGCTGCAGATCATGGCCGAGCGCCTCGACGGCGCGGCGATGTCGGTCGACGATTGCGCCGCGATCAGCCGCTCGGTCTCGGCCGTGCTCGACGTCGAGGATCCGATCCCGCATGCCTACGAGCTGGAGGTCAGTTCGCCGGGCATCGACCGGCCGCTGACGCGGCGCAAGGACTGGACACGCTGGGCGGGTCACGTGGCGCGGGTCGAGCTCGCCGAACCGGTCGATGGTCGTCGCCGGGTCAAGGGCGTGATCCTGGGCCTCGAGGACGACGTTGCCCGCCTCAGGATGGACGAGGGCGGCGAGATCGCCGTCCCGCTCTCGGCGGTGCATCGGGCGAAGTTGGTACTGACTGACGCGTTGATTGAGGAGAGTTCGAAGTCCGACGACGCCGGCGCGGCTTCACGCGCGACGGCTTCGGCACATTGAATGGATGGAGCGATGAAATGGTAACGACCGCAGACATCCCTCGCCTGGAGATGCTCCAGGTCGCGGATACGGTGGCGCGCGAGAAGAGCATCGACCGCGAGGAAGTCCTCGAGGCGATGGAGCAGGCAATCCAGAAGGCCGGCCGCTCGAAGTACGGCCTGGAGCACGACATCCGTGCCGAGATCGACCGCCGCAACGGCGAGATCCGCTTGCTGCGCTTCATGCAGGTCGTCGACGTGGTCGAGAACGAGGCGACGCAGATTGCGGTGCCCGAGGCACAGCGTCGTAACCCCGAGGCGCAGGTCGGCGACTTCCTCACCGACGAGCTGCCGCCGATTGATTTCGGCCGCATCGCCGCGCAGACCGCCAAGCAGGTCATCACCCAGCGCATGCGCGAGGCCGAGCGCAAGCGGCAGTATGAAGAGTTCAAGGATCGCGTCGGCGAGATCGTCTCGGGTGCCGTCAAGCGCGTCGACTTCGGCAACGTCATCGTCGATCTCGGCGGCCGCGCCGAGGCCATCATCCGCCGCGACGAGAGCATCCCGCGCGAGGCGCTGCGGCCCAGCGACCGCGTGCGCGCCTATATCTACGACGTGCGCGAGGAACCGCGCGGCCCGCAGATCTTCCTGTCGCGCACCCATCCGCAGTTCATGGCCGCGCTGTTCAAGCAGGAAGTGCCGGAGATCTATGACGGCATCATCGAGATCAAGGCGGTGGCGCGCGATTCCGGCAGCCGCGCCAAGATCGCGGTGGTGAGCCACGATCCCAGCATCGATCCGATCGGCGCCTGCGTCGGCATGCGCGGCGCACGCGTGCAGGCCGTGGTGCAGGAGCTGCAGGGCGAGAAGATCGACATCATTCCGTGGTCGCCCGAGCCGGCCAATTTCGTCGTCAACGCCCTTGCACCCGCCGAGGTCAGCAAGGTCGTGATGGACGAAGACAACGGCAAGCTCGAGGTCGTGGTGCCTGACGACATGCTGTCGCTGGCGATCGGCCGACGCGGCCAGAACGTGCGCCTGGCCTCGCAGCTCACCGGCTGGGACATCGACATCCTGCCGGAGTCCGAGGAGTCGGAGCGCCGCCAGAAAGAGACGCGCGATCGCGTCGATGCCTTCATCGCCACGCTTGATGTCGACGAGGTGATCGCCCATCTGCTGGTCGCCGAGGGCTTCACGCGCATCGAGGAAGTCGCCTATGTCGATCTTGGCGAGCTGACCTCGATCGAGGGCTTCGACGATGGCCTGGCGCAGGAGCTGCAGCGCCGCGCCGTCGAGTTCATCGAGAAGCGCGACAGCGAATTCGAGGAGAAGCGCAAGGAACTCGGCGTCAGCGACGAGGTGCGCGACATCGAGGGCCTGACGCCGGCGATGCTGGTGAGCCTCGGCGAGGCCGGCATCAAGACGCGCGACGATCTCGCCGATCTGTCGGGCGACGAGCTGGTCGATCCCAAGGATGGCATCCTGCGCGAGTTCGATCTCGATCTGGAGACGGCCAACGCCATCATCATGAAGGCGCGCGCCCACTGGTTCGCCGACGAGGACCAGAAGGGCGAGGGCGAGCAGGACGCGGCGGCGGAGTAAGGAGCGGATCACACGGGCATGTTCGGCATGGCAGGAACAGAGACAGCGGATGCAGCGGCCGTCGTCGCCTCGGGCGATGACGAGCGCGGGCCGCTGCGCACCTGCCTGGCCACCGGCGAGGTGCTGCCGCGCGAGCGGCTGATGCGCTTCGTCGTCGGGCCCCATGGCGAGATCGTGCCCGATCTCGCCGGCAAGCTGCCGGGCCGCGGCCTGTGGCTGACGCCCACCCGTGCGGCGCTGGACAAGGCGATCGCGCGAAAGTCTTTCGCGCGGGGCGCCAAACGACAGGTCAAGGTCGACTCAGGCCTCGCTGACCTGGTCGAGCGCCAGCTGCTGGAGCGTGCGGTGGGGGCGCTGGGTTTCGCCCGTCGTGGCGGACACGCGGTGTCGGGCTTCGCCAAGGTCGAGGAGCGGCTGCGCGGCCGCAAGATCGCCCTGATCGTCGTGGCGACCGATGCCGCTGACAGCGATGGCCGGGCCAAGCTCTCGGCATGGGATGTCCGCATGGCGGCGTTCTGCGACGCGGCCACGTTGGGCAAGGTCTTCGGTCGCGAGGATGCGACCTATGTCGGCATCGCGCGCGGTGCCGCCACCTCGGTCGCCGCGGCGATCGATCGTCTCTTGGATTTTCGCGGGCGTGGGTACGCCGGCGAAGGCAATGACACCCAGGCGTCGTGACGGACGGCGCACGAGGAGAATGGCTGAACATGACGGATAGCACCGAGACCAAGCAGAGCAAGCCGCTGACGCTGGGCAGCAGCGCCGGCCGCCTTGATCTGAAACCGAAGGTCGAGGCAGGGCAGGTGCGCCAGAAATTCTCGCATGGGCGCACCAAGAACGTGACTGTCGAGGTGAAGAAGAAGCGTGTGGTCGGCCCGACGCCGGCCGCGCCCGCAGCTCCGCCACCTCCCGCCGCACCGACGGCGCGCGCGCTGCCGCCGCGGCCCGCCGAGCCCAAGCCAGTCGAAGCCAAGCCCGTCGAGGTCAAGCCCGCTGCGCCGGTTGCCCCGCCGCCGGCGCCGGTACCCGCCCCGGCCGCGAAGGTCGAGGCCGCACCGCCGCCACCACCGCCCGCACCGGCCCCTGCCGCGACGGTTGAGCCGCCGGCGGCCAAGGCGGCGCCTGCGCCGGTTGCCCCGACACCTGTCGCCCGGCCGGCACCGCCCCCGGCGCCGCCGAGCGCGGCTGCGAGCCGACCCGCGCCCACCGCTGGCTTGCGCCCGGCCGGCACCACCGCTGCGCGCGGCCCGGGCGCGGCACCGACAACGCCCTCGAAGATCGTGCGGCCGACGTCGCCGCCCAAGCCGCAGGGCCGCGGTGTCGTGCTGCGCACGCTGACGACTGAAGAGCGCGAGGCGCGCGCCAAGGCGCTGGTCGGCTCGGTGCGCGACGATGAGGAACGCCGCAAGCAGCGCGAGGAAGCCGTCCGGCTGCGGGCGGAGGACGAGGACCGCCAGCGCCGCCAGCGTGAAGAAGCCGAGCGCCGCGCCGCCGAGGAAGAGGCGCGCAAGAAGGCCGACGAGGAAGCGCGCCGTCGCGCCGAAGGTCAGGCGCAGCGCCATCTGCGCGATGCGCAGGCCAAGGCCGACAATTCCCCGGTGGCTGCGCGCCGTGCCGCGCAGCTCGCCGAGATCGGCGCCGACGATGCCGCGCCGGCGCCACGCCGTGCGCCTGGCCCGGGACCGGGCCCGCGCCCGCCGGCCTCGGGCCTCGGCCCGTCCACGCTACGGCGGCCGGCAATGCCGCCGCCGAAGCGGCCAACGACGCCGGGCCGCCGTGAGGACCCCAAGCGCCGGACCGGCAAGGTCGACGTCGCTGCCGCACTCAACGACGAGGACAGGATCCGCGGTCGCTCGGTCGCCGCGCTGCGGCGCGCGACCGAGAAGGAAAAGCGCAAATTGCAGACGGGTCAGGTGCAGACCCAGAAGATCTACCGCGAGGTGACGATCCCCGAGACCATCACGGTGCAGGAGCTCGCCGCGCGCATGACCGAGCGCGGCGTCGACCTGATCCGCATCCTGATGAAGATGGGCCAGCTGGTGACCATCAACCAGGTGATCGACGCCGACACCGCCGAGCTGGTCGTCTCCGAGATGGGTCACACGCCCAAGCGCGTGACCGAGGCCGACATCGAGGTCGGCCTGGGCACCGTGATCGACGCCGACGAGACGCTGCTGCCGCGTCCGCCGGTCGTGACCATCATGGGCCACGTCGATCACGGCAAGACGTCGCTGCTCGACGCGCTGCGCTCCACCGACGTCGCCGCGCACAAGGCCGGCGGCATCACGCAGCACATCGGCGCCTATCAGGTCACCCTGGAAGGCGGCCAGAAGATCAC
>JAFAZJ010000227.1 GCA_019239835.1 Alphaproteobacteria bacterium
CTGGTGGATGTCGGCGAGGATCTTCTGCCGCGTCTCGCCGTCTTCGACCAGTTCGGCGCGCAGGCGCAGACGGGTCAAAGGCGTGCGCAGGTCATGCGAGATCGCCGAGACCATGCGCGTGCGATCCTCGACGAAGCGCGACACGCGGCCGCTCATGCGGTTCAGCGACTGGGCGATGGTGCGCACCTCGAGCGGTCCGGTCTCGGGCACTGGCGTGGCATCGCGATGCAGGCCCAGATGCTCGGCCGACTCCGCCAGCCGGCGCAGCGGGCGTACCAGGCGGCGCGCGGCGACCCAGGAGATGGCGCCGATGACGATCAGCGACAGCGCCAGCCAGAACAGCAGCGCCAGCGGCCCGTCGATGATCGGCTGGGAGTCGATGCCGCGTACGATCAGCCAGTGGTTGGGCTGCACCTCGACGGCGATCTCGAAATTGCCGGTCAGCACCCATTCGCGCCACGGCGGCGGCCCGCCGGGGGCGGCGCCTGGCGGCGGGGGCGGCGGCCCGCCGGTGCGCGGCCCGGGCTGCTGCGGCGCCGCCTGCTGCAGATCCTCGGCCGGCACGGTGATGATGCGTGGGCGGGCGAAGCGCGGCACCGGACCGTCGCGGCGACGCACCTCGACGCGCACCTCGCGGCCCTTCAGCAATTGCGACAGGCGCACCGCGACGTAGCGCTCCAGCCGGTCGTTGGGCGTGGCGATCGCCGTATCGGGCGGGCCCTCGCGCCAGTCGAAGCGCAGCAGGTTGGCGACGTCGGGCGCGCGCGCGGCCTCCAGCGGCGTGGGCTGGGTGCCGGAGTCGATGCGGGTGACGGCGTTGATCACCTCCTGCACCACCCAGCGCGGCGAATAGGCGTGCACCTCGCTGCGGCGGATCAGGTGCGCGGCGAACAACGTCACCACCTGGATGGCGACGATCGACAGCACGACAACCAGGGCAATGTAGGGCGCGAGCCGGTCGGGGCCGCGCACGAGGCGTTGAAGCCAGCTCATGGGATCACCTCGCCGTCGGCGCGCGTTACCGCGGGGGTGAAGATGTAGCCATCGCCGCGCACCGTCTTGATGAAGGTGGGGTCGGCCGGGTTGGGCTCGATGCGTCGGCGCAGGCGGCTGATCTGCACGTCGATACTGCGGTCGAGCACGTTGGCGGCACGGCCGTGGGCGATGTCCAGGAGTTGATCTCGGTTCAGGACTCGTTGAGGCCGCTCGAGGAAGGCCAGCAGCAGGTCGAACTCGCTGCTGCCCAGCGGCACCAACGCGCCGTCGGGCGCGTTGAGCGTGCGCTTGGCGCTGTCGAGCGACCAGCCTTCGAAGCTGTAAATCGGCGGTGCCGCTTCGGCGTCCTCGGCCGACGTGCTCACGCGACGCAGCACGGCGCGGATGCGTGCCAGCAGCTCGCGCGGGTTGAACGGCTTGACCACGTAGTCGTCGGCGCCCAGCTCCAGCCCGATGATGCGGTCGGTGTCCTCCGACATCGCGGTCACCAGGATGATCGGCGTCGGGCCGTGCTCGCGGATCTTGCGGCTGAGCGCCAGGCCGTCCTCGCCCGGCAGCATGATGTCGACCAGCGCCAGATCGACGCGCGCGTTGGCCAGCGCCTGCAGGGCCTGGCGCGCGTCGGGTACGGCGCTGACGCGAAAGCCATTGCGCGTCATGAAGCCCGACAGCAGCGAGCGGATCTCGCGGTCGTCGTCGACGATGAGAAGGTGCGGTGTGCGTGCCACGTGCGTGGGCTCTCCTGGAGCTCCTGTCCGGCCGGTGCCGGGTGATCCCCTTGCCAAGATAATAAGGCATCACAATGGGCTAACGGCAGGTCCGCGTTGCATACGGCAATCGGCCGTTACACTACGTCAAGCGCCGGTCACCATTGGCGGTCCTATCCTCTCTATATGGCTGTCATCGGCTCAAGGACGCCGACCCTCTCGAAAGGACCACTGTCCATGCTTACCCGCAAGACCATGATAGCCGCCGCTGTCGCGGGCATCGCGCTGATCGGCTCGGCCGTCGCGATCGCCCAGACGCCGCCTCCCGGCGGCCCGGCGCACCCGGACCGCGATGCGATGCGCCGCGCGATGCACGAGCGCGTCTGCAAGGAGGCCCCTGCCCGCCTCGCCGGCCGTATTGCCTACGCCGAAGTGAAGCTTGGTATCACCGATGCCCAGAAGAGCGCCTGGCAGGCCTTCACCACGGAAGCCAAAGCCGCCGCCCAGCCGATGATGAAGCTGTGCGACACGCCGCCAACCAACGTCCGGGGCGACGCCGCCGCCGAGCTGGCGCAGCGCGAGCGCTTCCTGCAGGCCACGCTCGACACCACCAAGGCGATGCGCGCGGCGGTCGAGAAGCTGTCGCCGGTGCTGAATGCCGACCAGAAGACCAAGCTGGCGGACCTCATCCGCATGAGCGGCGGCCGTGGCATGCACCGTCACGGTGGCCATCACATGCCGCCGATGCACGGCCCGCAGCCGACCAACACGCCGCCGGCCGCCCCGGCGCCGACCAAGTAAGTCAATACGCCAGGTTTCTGGCGCCCCCTCGAACGCGAACGGCCGCCGGTCACCCGGCGGCCGTTCTGCTTTTGCCTTCCCCCGGAGGGGGAAGGTAAGAACCGTCAGCGCCGCGCCATGCGCGCGATCTCGCGCTCAATCATTTTCTCGACCATGTCGGGCAGGTTCTTGTCCATCCACTCCTGCAGCGTCGGCCGCAGCATCTCGCGCACCAGATCCTCGATGGTCTTGCCGCCGCCGGTACTGGCTGCCGGTACCGGCGTCTGCGGCTCCGGCTCGGCGTCGACGATGTTGCGGTTCAGCCGTTCGAACGAGGCCGAGACCTTGCTGCCGGTCTTGGGGGGCGATGACGGAGAAGTCGGGGATGTGGACATGGCGCTCACTGGTGAGGTTGGCGATGGGGTGGTCAACGGCGGCACGACGGCGACCGGTGGCTGGGGTGGCGGCGGCGCACTGGCGGTCGCCGGCTGTGGCGCGTCGATGTCCATCACCGTCGACTTGGGCGGCGACGGAATGGGCGTGACGCCTGGTGTCGGCGAAGACGACGGCTTGGCATCCTCGGCCGGGCCCTTCGCCGCCGAAGGCACCGGCGATGCCGGCGGCTCCTCGACCAGATCGGTGAGCAGCAGGACGTCGTCGCTGGCGGCCTCGCCCGCGGCCGACAACGACTTCGGTGGCGGCGCTGCGGCGCGCGCCTCGTCGTCGGAGATGATCTTGCGGATGGACGCCAGGATATCGTCCATCGATGGATCGTTCTGAGGTTTGCTGTCGCTCATCGGCTTGTTCCCCACTCTCCTAGGGCGGCCACTCCGCGGCTACTTGATGCCGGTGCCGATCCAAACGTCGCGAACGTTTTTGTAGTTGCGTTCCTCGTCATAGTACTCGACCGGCAGCTGGAGGGAACGTGCCGTGAGCTGGCCGATGGCGGAAAGCAGCGTGTAGTGGCCGACCACCACGTCGCGCTGCGCCGACACCAGCTGAACCTGTGCATTGAGCAGTTCCTGCTCGGCGTTCAGGACGTCGAGGGTGGTGCGCGAACCGACCTGCGCCTCCTGGCGCACGCCTTCCAGTGCCACGCCGGCGGCCCGGATCTGCGCCGTGATCGATTCGACCCGGGCGCGCGCGGCTTCGTACTGGCGGAAGGCGCGCACCGCGGTCTCCGCCGCCAGGCGCCGCGCGCCATCGAGCTCGGCCAGGCGCTGGCCCACGGCCTGCTTGGCGGCGCGCACGCGGCTGTACTCAGCGCCGTTCTGATAGATCGGCACGGAGGCCTGCAGCTGGATCGACTTGCTGTCGATGCGATCGCCCTGCAGCTGCGAGTCGTAGGTGCGGGTCCAGGAGCCGACGAGGTTAAGGGTGGGCAGCAAGTCGCCGAAGGCGTTGTCGACGCCGTATTCGGCGCTGCGTACGCGGTGCCAGGCGGCGATCGCGCCGGGCGCTTTCTCCTGGCCGGCGTTGATCGCTGCGTCCTCGGTCGGCGGCACGCTGCCCATCAGCGGCGGCGGCTGCAGTTGGCCCGGCGCAATGCCGATGACGCGGATATAGGCGGCGCGCGAGTTGGCCGCCTGCGCCTGCGCGGCGATCAGGTCGGCGCGCGTGCCCTCGAGCCGCGACTCGGCCTGCGCCACGTCGGTGCGGGTCAGCTCGCCGACCCGGAAGCGCGCCTGCGTCGCGATCAGCTGCTGATTCAGCACGTTGACGTTGTTGCGCCGCAACTCGACGGTGGCGAGATCGCGCACGTAGTCACTGAAGGCGGTCACGGTGTTCAGCAGCGTGGTCTGCTCGCGATCGAGCAGCACCGCGCGCTCCGCCAGCACATCGGCTTCCGCGCCGCGCGTGCCCGCGAGCGTCTTGCCGCCGCGAAACAACGGCTGGGTCACCGTGAGGCCGAACTGGCGCGTCGTCAGATCCTGCTGGCCAATGGTGCGGGTCGAGCTGTTGAGCTGGCCGCGGCCAACGGCACCGGTGGCGCGGATCTGCGGCCGCCAGTTGGCGACCTGCTGCGCCACCGTTTCGTCGACACCGCGCAGGCGCGCACGCTGCGCCAGCAAATCGGGATTGGAGTTGTAGGCGCCGACCAGCGCCTGGCTCAGGGTCTGACCCTGGGCCGGGGCCACGGACGCGAGCGCGCCTAAGAGGGCAACCAGAGCCAGGCGCGTACGCATCACCATACCCTCATGACCGGACCCGCCGCGCCCATGTATCGACCCACATCATGATGGAATACTAGCATTTGTGGCCAATCGGCAGGTAGCGACTTTATTTCGTTGGCAATTCCGCCTTGGACTATAGCGGCGATCCCTTAGATTAACAACGTTCACATACACCTGACATTCGCCGATACAGGCTCAGAACACGAATGCTCGGGGCTTCTCGAAGCCCGGCAACAGCGGCGAGCCGGCGTCGAAGACGGCCCGGCTGGCGAACGCGCCATGCGCTTTGCGACCCAGTCGCACCTGCCCGGTGCGGCCCGGCACCTCGCCGGCAACCACGGCGGCAAGTCGGCCCTCGTCAGCCAGCTGCTTGACCAGCGCGTCGGGGATCGCCGGCACCGAGCCGTCGATCAGGATGATGCTGTAGGGCGCCTTGGCCGACAGGCCGTCGGCCAGCGGGCCTTCGACAACGTTGACGTTGCCGGCGCCCTCTGCGGAAACGTTGGCGCGTGCTTCGGCCACCAGCCGCGGGTCGGCTTCCAGCGCCACCACCGAGCGCACAAGCCGCCCCAGTGCCACGGCGCCATAACCGGTGCCGGCGCCGACCACGAGGGCGGTATCGTCCGACGTGGGCTGCAGGAACTGCAGCATGCGCGCCAGCAGCATGGGCTCGACCAGGTAGCGGCCGCCGCCCAGTGGCACCGCTTCGTCGCTGTAGGCCACCGAGCGGCGCTCCGCCGGCACGAAGCGCTCGCGCGGCAGGTCGGTGAAGACCTGAAGGATGTCGTCTGCCAGCACGCGGTTGGGCCGCAGCTGGCCCTCGATCATGTTGCGGCGGGCGGTGGTGTAATCGGTGGCCATCGGAAACTCGGCGTAAGCGGCGTTCGGGCGCGCTGGTTATAGACACGCAAGGCCCATGCCGGCAACGTCCGGACCATGACGAAACTGCTGCTCTCCGCCCATGCGCTGAACACCTGGGGCACGCGCATCGCCGAGGCCATGCCCGGGCTGTCCTTCGTTACCGCCGAGCAGGCGCTGGCCGCCGACGGCCCCTGCGACGCCGACATCGCCTTCATGACCCGCGAGGTCACCGGCAAGTCGAGCAAGAACAACCCGACGCCCGAGCTGCAGGGCTTCGAGACCGTGGTGCGCAAGTCGCCGCAGCTGCGCTGGCTGCAGATCCACCCCGCCGGCGCCGAGCGGCCGATCTATCGCGAATTGCGGGCGCGCGGCGTCAAGGTCACGACGGCGTCGGGCGCGACGGCTATCACTGTGGCGCATTCGACCCTGGGCTCGGTGATCGCGCTCAACCGCCGCTTCCCGCTGCTCGCCGATGCACAGCGCCGACACGCCTGGGAGCCACGCCTGGGCGAGCGCTCGCCGCGCGACCTCGCCGGCCAATGCGCCGTGATCGTCGGATTGGGGCCCATCGGCCGCAATATCGCCGGGCTGCTGAAGATGCTGGGCATGCGTACGATCGGCGCGCGCCGCAGCGCCGAGCCGGTGCCGCCGTGCGACCAGACCATCGCCTACGCGCAGCTGCCCACGGTGTTGCCGCGCGCCGACTGGCTGATCCTGTGCTGTCCCGCCTCGCCGCTCACCCGCGGAATCGCCAACGCGGCCGCCTTCGCGGCGATGCCCGACGGCGCGGGATTCATCAACGTCGCGCGCGGCGAGGTCGCGATCGAACGCGACGTCATCGCGGCGCTGCAGAGCGGCAAGCTCAGCGGCGCCTATCTCGACGTCTTCGAACGCGAGCCGCTCGATCCCGCCTCGCCGCTCTGGGATCTGCCCAACGTGATTCTCTCACCGCACACCGCCAGCCATTCGCTCGGCCAGCAGGAGGCGATCTTCGGCATCTTCCTCGACAACCTCGCGCGCTTCCGCGCCGGCGAACGGCTGCGCAACGATGTCGACGATCTGAGCTGAAAATCAGCTCGACTCGCCACGCTCGAGCCGCGCGGCACCGATGATCGGCCCGAAGTCGCGCCGCTGCACCAGCACGGCGCGCGAGCGTTCGTTGGGCGGAAGCGTCCAGGATTGCGCGCCGCCACGCCACGTCGTCAGCCGCTCGATGCCGCGCACGACGTTGCGGTTGACCAGGCGCGCCCCGCGATTCTCGCCGCGCAACACCTCGGTGACGTGGTTGCTGTCGTAGGTGACCAGCCAGATGTCATGATCATCACGCGCATCGGCGAACGCCGGCAACGCGAGGACGGCACCGTTATCCGGTGCGGCACTCAGCACGGGCTGCAACCGCAGTGGATTGGCCTTCGCGCCCGCCGCCAGCAGCTCGGTGAGGCTGTCGCGCGTCGAGCCGGGGCTGTGCACGACACCATTGACCATCATCTGCGGCGTATAGATCTGGGATCGCGCCTGGCTGCGCGCATAGCCGTGCTGGCGCGCCGTGGTGCCCTCGCTGGCGAAGGGGTCCTTCCAGCCCAGCTGATCCCAGTAATTGACATGGAAGGACAGCGCGACGATGTCGGCGCGCGTCGCCAATTCGCCCAGCAGGCGATCGGCCGGCGGGCACGACGAGCAGCCCTGCGAGGTGAACAGCTCAACCACCAGCAGATCACGCGGTGGATCGGCTGCCCGAGCCATACCACTCTCGAGGATCAGGGCGCCGGCGGCCATGCCGAGCGCAGTGCGTCGGTTCAAACTCGTGTTCATGTCCATGACATGACTCTGCCCAAGCGCCGACAGCGAGGCCAATCACATCAGGATCAATCCGGCGTCATCACGTCGCGAGATTTTCGTTTGGGCTGAGGTTCAGCCCGCAGATTCTAAGATCTGTGACGGTGACTGTGGCTGTGGCTGTGGCTTGGTTTCGTCTGGGTTAACCCGGGACAAACCAGTGGCTTCGGTTTGGCTTTTGTCTGGGTTAAGCCGGGGCAAAGCCCTATCGTGGATTCGACAGCCTTTTTTCAAGGAGATGAATGATGAAGCTGGAAGGCGGATGCTATTGCGGCGCCCTGCGCTACGTCGTCGATGGCGAGCCGATGCTGAAGGCGCAATGCCACTGTCGTGAGTGCCAGTACATCACCGGCGGCGCGCCCAACATGTTCATGGTCATGCCCGGCGACACCTTCCGCTATACCAAGGGCACGGCCAAGCAGTTCACGCGCACGGACATCGCCAATCCCGTCACGCGCGAATTCTGCCCGGAGTGCGGCACGCATGTCATGACCCGTCCGCCCCGCGGCGTTGCCGTGGTCAAGGTCGGCACGCTCGACGACCCCAAGGCCTATGGCGCGCCGACCCTGGCGATCTTCACCTGCGACAAGCAGCCCTTCCATCACGTGCCCGAGGGTATTCCTGCATTCGAGCGGCGCCCGACCTGACATGGCATCGAGCCCTCGCCCCTTCACGCTCGGCGTGGGGGACGACGCGATCTCGGAGTTGCGTGCGCGGCTCGGGCGCACGCGGCTGCCCGACCAGGCGCCGGAGCCGCCTTGGACCTACGGCACTGACGTCGGCTATCTGCGCAGCCTGCTCGACTACTGGCACGATGGCTTCGACTGGCGGGCCGAGGAAGCGAAGCTCAATGCCTTCCCGCAGTTCCGAGTCACGTTGAACGACATCGACCTGCACTTCCTGCATGTGCCGGGCGAGGGTCCGGCGCCGATGCCGCTGTTGCTCGCGCATGGCTGGCCGGGATCGGTGTTCGAATTCCTCGATCTCATCCCGCGCCTGACGCAGCCCTCGCGCTTCGGTGGCGATGCCGCCGACGCCTTCACCGTCGTGGCGCCGTCGCTGCCGGGCTACGGCCTGTCTTTCCGTCCCGGCCAGAAGCGCTTCGGCCTGGAAGCGATCGCCGATTGTTTCGCCGAACTGATGAGCGACGTGCTGGGCTATCGACGCTTCGCGGCGCAAGGCGGCGACTGGGGCGCCTTCGTCTCCTCGCGGCTGGGCGCCGTCCATGCCGACAAGCTGATAGGCATCCATCTCAATCTGCTCGCCGTGCCGCGCGATGCGTCGCTGATCGAGAATCCGACCGACGAGGAGCGCCGCTATCTCGGCGAGCTGGCGACCTTTCTCAAGGAAGAGACCGGCTATCAGTGGATACAGGGCACGCGGCCGCAGAC
>JAFAZJ010000010.1 GCA_019239835.1 Alphaproteobacteria bacterium
CCGAAGCCGCGTGACATGCACGTCGATCGTGCGCGCGTTGACGTCACCGCCCAACTCGCGCGCCAGCGCCTCGCGATCGACCGGGTCGCCGCCGCGTGCAGCCAGCGCGCGCAGCAGCACCAGCTCGGCCTCGGTCAGGCGGATGCGCTCGCCGTCCTCGCGCATCAGCTCGCCGCGGCCGACATCGAAGCGCATGTCGCCCAGCGCCACGTTCTCGGCCGGCGTCGGCGTCTGCTGCGCTGCCATCCGGCGCAGCAGGGCCTGCAGTCGCAGCACCAGCTCGCGCGGCTCGAAGGGCTTGGCGAGGTAGTCGTCGACGCCGCTCTCCAGGCCGGCGATGCGATCCTTGGGCTCGTTCATCGCCGTCAGCATCAGGATCGGCAGCGCCCGATCCTTGCTGCGCAGCGTCGCGGCGAACTCGATGCCGCTCTCGCCCGGCATCATCACGTCGAGCACCATCAGGTCGAACTGCATCGCCGCCATGCTCTGGCGCGCCTCGGCCGCGTCGCCGGCCACGGTGACGCGAAAGCCGTTGCGCGACAGGTAGCCGCGCAGCAGGTCGCGCAGACGCTGGTCGTCGTCGACGACGAGGATATGCGGTTCGTCCATGGCCCTAGCGGCGGACGCCGATATGCCGCTCGATTTCCGGCCGCTGCTCGCGATCGAGCATGCCCAGCATGACGCGGCGGAAGCCGGCCATGGCATCGGCCCCGGCCTCGCCGAAGGCGCGCGCGAAGCGCGCCCGCTGGCGGCCGGTCAACTCGCGCTCCAGCCCCTCGCCCTTGTCGGTCAGCGCCAGCAGGCGCTGGCGACGATCGTTGCGGCCGGTGTCCTGCGAGACATAGCCGCCGTCGATCAGCTCGCGCAGCACACGCGACAGCGACTGCTTGGTGATCTTCAGGATGCGCAGCAGACCGCCGACGGTGATGCCGGGGTTGCGGCCGATGAAATAGATCGCGCGGTGATGCGCGCGGCCGAAACCCACCGCGACCAGCATCTGGTCGGCCTCGCCGGTGAAATCGCGATAGGCGAAGAACAAGAGCTCGATGCTCTGACGCAGATCGTCGTCGCGCACGAAGGGCGGAATGGAAATGGGCGCGGAGCGGCTCTCGGACATGCGTCGCCTGATGGTCAGCGGAGATTGTGGCGATCCTAGGCGATAGGGCCGATCCGGGAAAGGCTCGGAATGGGATTTGTCATGAATGCTGCCGCGTATCGATATGAGTCAATACTATTGACTTAGTCTGTATCACTGACATTATGACTCAAAGTTGCTCCCAGGCCTTTCTGAATGGAACGACTGGGACAATTCAGGAAGGAGAATTGTCATGATCGAGACGATGGACGATCGCGATGGCTGGATCTGGCTGGACGGCAGGCTGGTGCCGTGGCGCGAGGCACGCGCCCACACCCTGACCCACGCGCTGCATTACGGGTCGTCGGTCTTCGAGGGCGAGCGCATCTATGGCGGTCGGGTCTTCCGGCTCTCGGCACACAGCGCGCGCCTGCTGCGCTCGGCGCGGCTGGTCGACATGACGCTGCCCTGGACGCGCGAGCAGATCGACGAGGCGACTCGTGCGGTCGTGAAGGCCAACGGGCTAACCGAGGGCTATGTGCGGCCGATCGCCTGGCGCGGCTCGGAGGCGCTGGGCGTCTCGGGCATCGGTATCTCGACCCATCTCGCGATCGCGCCCTGGGCGTGGCCGAACTACTTCAGCGGCGAGGCCAAGATGCGCGGCGTGCGATTGCGCATGGCCCAGTTCCGCCGGCCAGCGCCGGAGAGCGCGCCGGGCGAGAGCAAATGCGGCGGCCTCTATGTGATCTGCACCCTGGAGAAGGACCGCGCCATCGCCGCCGGCTTCGACGATGCGCTGATGCTGGACTGGAAGGGCCGGGTGGCCGAGGCGACCGGCGCCAATATTTTCCTGTCGATCGACGGCAAGCTGGTTACGCCGATTCCGGATAACTTCCTCGACGGCATCACGCGCCGCGCAGTGATCGGTCTTGCGCGGGCACGCGGGCTGGAGGTCGTGGAGCGCGAGGTGTGGCCGGAAGATCTGGCGCGCGCCAGCGATGTGTTCCTCACTGGCTCGGCCTCGGAGATCACGCCGGTGCGCGAGATCGACGGCCATCACTATCAGGTCGGCCCGCTGGTGAAGACACTGATCGACGACTTCGCCGCCCTCGTCCTGCGCGAGGATGCCGAGGGCTTCGGCGAGAACGATCATCCGCGCGACCCGCCGTTGGAGCATGCGGCGTGAGCGACGCGCGCTCCGCGCGCGTGCTGCGGTGGCGCGAGGCATGGCACAGCGGCGACGCGCAACGCGTTGCCGCGCTCTATGCCCCCGATGCTACGCATGACAGCGCCAAGGTCGCCGCTGCGATGCCGTCGCTCGGCGGTCGCACCGTGCTCGCCAGCCGCGACGAGATTCTCACTTATGCGCAGAGAGCGTTCGCGCGCGTGGGCTGGCTGCGCTTCGAGTTCCTGAACGTCGTCGAAAGCGAGAACCTGTCCGTGATGGAATACGCACGTCTGGCATCGACGCCTCACCACATCGTGTCGTGGAGATTCTCGAATGGGACGGCGAGTCTCTGAAAGCGGTGCGCGTCTATCATCCGTGAGCAGTTGCCGCGCATGTCGCCGTGATCAAGGCGCGCTCGTGTCGCGAACGTAACATCGGATGTCGCGCAGTCGCGCAACGGTGAAGGCGCGTGCGCGCTGCGCGTCACCTGCGCGTCAGCGCCGCGGCGCAGCGTTTCGCGCGACGCATCGTCATCAGTCGGCGATGCGATTGTTGAGGAGACTGGATCATGAGTACCAAACGCATCGTTGCGACGATCATCTCGCTCGCATTCCTGTCGCCGGTCGCTGCCATGGCGCATTCGCCCGACTATCACTCGGAAGGCGATATCCAGGCGGCACAGATGGGCACGTTCTCGTATGGCGACGATGGCACGCCCGCCTCCCATCCGCAGGGCATGCCGCAGACTCCGCCGCCGCCATCCGTGGCCCCGTCGCTGTCTGCGCCCGGGCCGGACTCGCGTTAGTTCCCTCCTGATGCGCACGGCGGCCGCAGCGTCGCCGCGCGCATCAGCGCTCCCATTTCTTGGTCGCCAGATCATCGGCTTCGTGCGCGCCGACCCATTGCTCGCCCTTGGACGTGTCCTCGACCTTCCAGAATGGCGCCTTGGTCTTCAGCCAGTCGATCAGGAAATGGCAGGCCTCGAAGGCAGCCTCGCGATGCGGCGAGGCGACGGCGACCAGCACGATGCGATCACCAGGCTCGAGCCGGCCGTAGCGGTGGATGATCAGGCTGGCTTCCAGCGGCCAGCGTGCGTTGGCCTCGGCCTCGATCTCCTCGATCGCCGTCTCGGTCATGCCGGGATAATGCTCGAGCGTCAGCGCGCTCACGCTCTCGCGGTGATAGCCCTCGCGCACGTGCAGGTCGCGCACCAGGCCGACGAAGCTGGTGATGGCGCCGACACGCCTGTTGCCGGCGCCCAGCGCGGCAAGCTCGGCGCCGACATCGAAATCCTCGCGCTGGACGCGCACGCTCATGAATGGTCCGCCGTAGCACTTCTGTCATCCCGAGCGCAGCGAGGGATCCAGGGCAGCCTAGATCCCTCGCTGCGCTCGGGATGACAGAGAGCGGCCATCCAGCTAACCATGACTAGCCGCCGGTGAAGGGCGGGAAGAACGCGACTTCGCTGGCGCCGGAGATCGGCGTGGCGAAGGTGGCGACCTTCTTGTCGATCGCCGCGCCGAAGACCTTGGCTTCGGAGAAGGCGTCGGCGTGACGCGCGCTTTGCGATGACAGCCAGGCGACGAGGTCCTGCACGGTGGCGACGTTGGCCGGCGGCGTGACGTCCTCCTCGGACTTGCCGACCTTCTGCCGCAGCCAGGCGAAGTACTTCACTTTCATGACGCGCTCATGCCGCCGAGTCGGCGGGCTTGCCGGCGACCTTGGGCTTGGCCTCGCGCGGCGGCGGCGACTCGGTCTCGGTCATGTGGGCCAGCGCCGAGCGCAGATAGTCGTAGCCGGTGATCAAGGTCAGACCGGCGGCGGCCCACAGCAGCACCAGGCCCGCGGGCATGGTCCACGACGGTCCGGCGTCGCCGACCAGCAGCACGGCCAGCGCCAGCATCTGGATCGCCGTCTTCCACTTCGCCAGCTTGCTCACCGGCAGGCCGATGCGCAGCTCGGCGAGGAACTCGCGCAGGCCGGAGACCAGCACCTCGCGGCAAAGGATGATCAGCGCCGCCAGCATGTGCGCGCCGCGCAAGGTGCCGAAGCCGCACATCATCAGCAGCACCGCGGCGACCAGCAGCTTGTCGGCGATCGGGTCGAGGAAGCGGCCGAGCTTGGAGATCATCTGCCAACGCCGCGCCAGCCAGCCGTCGAAATAGTCGGTGATGCTGGCCGCCGCGAACAATGCCGCCGCCAACCAGCGCGATTCATCGTGACCGATCCAGCCCTCGAGCCAGAAGCAGGCGATCACGACGGGAATCGCGGCGATGCGCGACAGCGTCAGGATATTGGGCAGGTTGAAGGGCATGGCGCGTACCGTGGCGACTCTATCCGCCGCCCCTGAAATGATCATGGATTTTCTTGGCCATCGTGCGGGAAACGCCCGGCGCGGCCTCAAGATCCCCCAACGAGGCCGCCGCCACCGCGCGTGCCGAGCCGAAATGGTGCAGGAGCGCTCGCTTGCGCGCCGCGCCGATGCCGGCGATCTCGTCGAGCGCCGATTTGGTGATCCCGGCCGAGCGGCGCGCGCGATGCGTGCCGATGGCGAAGCGATGCGCCTCGTCGCGCAGGCGCTGCAGGAAGTACAGGACCGGATCACGGGGCTGCAGCGAGAAGGCCGGCTTGTCGGGCTGGAAGAACCGCTCGCGCCCGGCGTCGCGGTCCGGGCCTTTGGCGATCGACACCAGCGCCACGTCGGTCACGCCCAGTTCAGCGAACACCGCCTGCGCCTGGGTGAGCTGTCCGGCGCCGCCGTCGATCAGCACCAGGTCGGGCCAATTGCCGCCCTCGCGGTTCGGGTCTTCCTTCAGCGCGCGCTGGAAGCGCCGGGTGAGAACCTCGCGCATCATGCCATAATCGTCGCCGGCGCTGATCGAACCCTCCTGCGGGCCACCGGCCTCGTTGGCGGCGTCCTGCTGCGAGGGCGCCAGCGCGGTGCGGATGTTGAACTTGCGATAGGCGTTCTTCATGAAGCCTTCGGGACCCGCGACGATCATCGCGCCGATCGCGTCGCTGCCCTGGATATGGCTGTTGTCGTAGACCTCGATGCGAGTCGGCGGCGCTTCGAGGCCGAAGACACGCGCCACGCCATCGAGCAGCTTGCGCTGCGAGCTGCCCTCGGCGAGGCGGCGGCCCAGCGCCTCGCGCGCATTGGTGAGCGCGTGGTCCATCAGCTCGCGCCGCGTACCGCGCTTGGGGCAGAGGATCTCGACCTTGCGTTCGCCGGCGGCGATCGACAGCGCGCCGGCCAGCAACTCGGCCTCGGGCAATTCGTGGCTGACCAGGATTTCGCGCGGTGGCGGACGGCCGTCGTAAAACTGGCCGATGAAGCTTTCCAGCACCTCGGGCACCGAGAGCTCGCGGCCATGCACCGGGAAATAAGCGCGGTTGCCGAGGTTCTGGCTGGCGCGCACGAAAAACACTTGCACGCCGATCTGGCCTTCCTGCTCATAGGCAGCGAAGACGTCGGCCTCGTCGATGCCGGTGATCTCGATCGTCTGGTGCGCCTGGATCGCGGTCAGCGCGCGGATGCGGTCGCGGAACACCGCGGCCTTCTCGAAGTCGAGCGCGGTCGCGGCCTCTTCCATGCGCTGCGACAGCGTCTCCTGCACCTGGCGCGTGCGACCGGAGAGGAAGTCGCGCACCTCGCCGACCAGCGTCTCGTATTCTTCCGACGTCACGCGGCCGACGCAGGGCGCGACGCAGCGCTTGATCTGGTGCTGGAGGCAGGGCCGCGTGCGGGAGGAGAAGATCGAGTCCGAGCAGGAGCGCAGCGGGAAGGCGCGCTGCAGGGTGTAGAGCGTGTGTGTCACCGCGCCGGCCGAAGCGAAGGGGCCGAAATACTCGTCGTGCTGGTTGCGTGCGCCGCGATGCTTGGCGAGCTGTGGCCAGGCATGGTCGCGCCGGATGACGATGTAGGGGAACGACTTGTCGTCGCGCAGCAGCACGTTGAAGCGCGGCCGGAAGCGCTTGATCAGGTTGTTCTCGAGCAGCAGCGCTTCGGCCTCGCTGCCGGTGACGACGAACTCCATGGTCGCCGTCGACGACACCATGCGCATCAGGCGCGTCGAGAGCCGCGTCGGCTGGGTGTAGCTGGCGACGCGGCTCTTCAGCGAGCGCGCCTTGCCGACGTAGAGCACCTCGCCCTTGCGATCGACCATGCGATAGACGCCGGGCTTGCGCGGCAGCGTCTTCACGTACCCGGCGATGGTCGCCGTGCCGGCCGCGAGCGAGCCTTCCGCCGGAGCCGGCGCTTCGAGCTCGGCCTCCGCGGCTTCCTCGACGGCGACATCCGCCAACGCCTCGGGCGCCGGAACGGCCGACGATTCGTCGGGGCCGGGCAGAGGCGGGGGCGGGATCAGCGGATCGGGCATCGGTGAACGGAAGCGGACATCTGGGGGATATATTGGCGGCAGCCGGCTCGGAAAGTAGCGCCGTCAGGCGCCACGCGACGCTCCGCGTATTGTGGAAAAGCCTGTTGGTAGTTTTGTGCCCGCTGAGGTGCGATGCAGCAATTAGGTCAGCGGCGCTGACTCCCGTGCGTATCTTCAGGAAGTCGCGGGAGCTCTTCAAATCATTGAAACACCTTGCTGATTCACAGAGTATGATTCGCCAGTGAACATGAAATTACATGGAACTGGAGGGGCTTTGGATTGCGTAGTGATCCCAGGGTGTGCTGTGCATGACTGTGATCTGACGGTGGGTCACGCATCGTTGAGGGGCGGCGAGCGGCCGAATCCGCGAA
>JAFAZJ010000023.1 GCA_019239835.1 Alphaproteobacteria bacterium
CAAGCCCGCCACGGTGAGCTACGCCACGCCGGGCGTCGGCTCGGTGCAGCATCTGTCGAGCGAGCTGCTGGCGCAGAAGCTCGGGCTGAAGATGGTGCACGTGCCCTATCGCGGCTCGCAGGCGGCGCTGCCCGACCTGACCAGCGGCCGCACCGATTTCTCGATCACCAATCTGGGCGACGTCATCCCGCACATCCGCTCGGGCTCGCTGCGCCTGCTCGGCCTGGGCGATCCGCTGGGCAAGCGCTTCTTCCCCGACGCGCCGATGATCTCAGAGGTCGCGCCCGGCTTCGAGACCTACGCCTGGTTCGGCCTGTGCAGCCCCGTCGGCATGCCGCCTTCCGTGCTGAAGCGCTGGGAGGACACGGTGAAGGCCGCGACCGAGGACACGCTGGTCAGCACCCGCCTGCTCGACAACGGCATGGTGCCGGCCTTCGCCGATTCCGCCGCGCTGACCAAGACGATGGACGAGAACCGCCGCGGTTTCCGCGACGTGATCCGCGCCGCCGGCATCAAGGCCGACTAGGTGTCAGATGACCGGCGGCGGCACGGCCTCGACTTCAATTTGCCCGCCGGGCTTCCTGGTGCAGAGGTAAACCCATCGGACGCGTCCATCGTCCGACACCAGGATGCGCTGATGTGGTTCACGGCCAAGCGGGCTTACGCTGCCGTCTGCCACGCCATGGTCGCGAACCAGCACAGAGAGGCACCTTTCGTCCAACGTGGCTTGGGCACAGCCCGTGGTATCGACCAGCAGTAGAGCCGCCACGGTCATCCTGTGTGAGCGCATTCTGCCGTCCCTGGAGATCTTACGAACGATCGTGCTTTCGCTGACGTTGTCTTGCAAGGCATGGCGTGACATGGCGCTTGGCACGCGCCGGTGACACAGTGAATTGCGATGGCTTGAGAGGGAGAGCTACGGTGGCGTTAACGGCAACCAACTTCGGGATCAGCAACTCCGCCTGGAATGCCGCCAAGGCAGAGGCACGATCGGCGATGGTAGAGGTTGCGCGAAAAGGGAAAACTCTCAGCTACGGCGGTCTCGCTTCGAAGATTCACACGCTTCAGTTCGAAGCGCGCGATATTCGATTGTTTCATCTTCTTGGTGAAATCTCACGCGAGGAAGATGCCGGCGGCAGAGGCATGCTGAGCGCAGTCGTCGTACGTCAGGAAGACGGAAAGCCGGGTCCTGGCTTCTTTGATCTCGCCCTTAGCATTGGACACAACGCAAGCGATCAAATGGCGTTCTGGGTCAGTGAGTTCGAGAAGGTTACAAAGTACTGGAAAACGCACTAGCCCGCGACAACGCGGACCACAGTTCGAACAGTACTCGCGACTTCCGCGAGGTGATCCGCGCCGCCGGCATCAAGGCGGAGTAGATGGTCTTCCTTCTCCCCGCGACGGCGGGGAGAAGGTGCCCGAAGGGCGGATGAGGGGCTTCGCGGAGCCTCAATAACGACTGCCTTCGTCGTTGCACGAGAAGCCCCTCATCCGCGTCGCTCACGCTCGGCACCTTCTCCCCGCCTACGCGGGGAGAAGGAGTGATCAGGTGTTGCGCCGCTCGCCGCGCAAGGTGGGCAGGCCGACGCCTGACGCATCGAAGCCGCCATCGACCGCGAGCTCGTGGCCGGTGATGTAGGCCGCCTGCGCCGAGCACAGGAAGGCGATGGCGTTGGCGAGCTCGCGCTCCAGCCCGTAGCGCTCGAGCGGGATGTGGTCGTGGTAATCGGCGCGGATCGCCGGCGTGTGCACCGCCTTGGCCATCGCGGTATCGACCGGTCCCGGCGCCACCGCGTTGACGCGGATGCCGTACTGCGCCAGCTCGACAGCCTGCTGCCGCGTCAGGTGCGCCAGCGCGGCCTTGCTGGTGCCGTACGCGACACGCAGGGTCGAGGCACGCAGACCGGAGATCGAGGTGATGTTGACGATCGCGCCGCCACCCTGCTCGCGCATGATCGGTGCCACCGCCTGGGTCATCAGGAACGGCCCGGTGAGATTGACCGCCAGCACCCGCTGCCACTCCTCGAGCGTGACGTCGAGCATCGGCTTGAACACGGCGATGCCGGCATTGTTCACCAGTGCGTCGATGCGGCCGAAGCGCTCGTGCGCGCGCTGCACGGCGAACAGCACCGCATCGGGATGCGCGACATCGGCCATGAGCGTCATCGTGTCGTCGGGACGCTTCAGCCCTTCGGCGGCTTCACGCAACGCCTCGCCCAGCTCGTCGAGCATCGCGACGCGCCAGCCATCCTCGAGAAAGCGCGCCGCCGTCGCCAGCCCGATGCCGCGCGCGGCGCCGGTGATCAGCACGACCTTCTTCGTCATGCAGCAATTCCCCCCACCCCTGTTGTCGCAAGCATAGCGAGTGATCGAGGTCTGTTCGCTGGATTACTTGCCGCGCCCCATGGCAGCGAAAATTCGTTGCTCGCTGGTGGCACTGCGCCTAACGTTGCCCGCAAGGTCCCGCCGAGGACCACCGTGCCGCGCCAAAGCGGATAACGGAGAACAGGGATGTCGCCGATGATCAAACAGAAAGTGCGAACGTCGCCCTAGACGACGTACAGCAGCAAGCGCGCTGCCGCGCCATCAGGACAACTGGTGCAGCAGCCCCGGTCGGCAGCGGCCGTGACCGTGCGCCGTCATGGCGTCGCACGACCGCGTAGTTGCACGCGTAGTCCCCGAGTCCTGTCAACGGGAGACGACCATGTTGAGGAAGACGGAAAGTGGTTCTCCATCGCGCCTGAGCCGCCGCGATGTGATGGCGCTGTCGGCGCTGGGCATCGTCGCGTTGGGCCAGCGCACGGCGATGGCCGCGGGCGCCGATGGTCAGCTGACCTGGGCGGTGCACGTCTCGTTGGCGCCGACCTGGTTCGATCCGGCGGAGACGCCGGGGATCATCACGCCCTTCATGCTGCTCTACGCGCTGCATGACGCGATGGTGAAGCCGATGCCGGACAAGGCCGCCGCGCCGTGCCTCGCCGAAAGCTGGAAGATGGCGCCGGACGGGCTCAGCTACCAGTTCACCGTGCGCGCGGGGGCGAAGTTCCACAACGGCGAGCCGGTGACGGCGGAGGACGTCAAGTTCTCCTTCGAGCGCTATCGCGGCACCTCCGCGGCCATGATGAAGGAGCGCGTGAAGGCCGTCGAAACGCCTGACGCGCGCACCGTGAACTTCGTGCTGAAGGAGCCGTGGCCGGACTTCCTCACCTTCTACAGCTCGGCCAGCGGCGCCGGCTGGATCGTGCCGAAGAAATACGTCGAGAAGGTCGGCGACGAGGCCTTCAAGAAGGCACCCATCGGCGCCGGACCCTACAAGTTCGTGTCCTTCACGCCAGGCGTCGAGCTGGTGTTCGAGGCCTTCGACGATTACTGGCGCAAGCCGCCGACCGTGAAGCGGCTGGTCTTCAAGGTGATCCCGGAAGAGGCCACGCGGCTCGCGGCGCTGACGCGCGGCGAGGTCGACATCGCCTACTCCATCCGCGGCGAGCTGGCCGAGCAGTTGCGCAAGACGCCGGGGCTGACCTTGAAGGCGGTGGTGATCCAGGGACCGTACTGGATCTATTTCGCCGACCAGTGGGATCCGAAGTCGCCGTGGCACGACCAGCGCGTGCGCGAAGCGGTGCGCGTGGCGATCGACCACAAGGCGATATCCGAGGCGCTGACCCTGGGCTTCTCGCCGATCACCAACAGCATCATTCCGGAGAATTTCGAGTTCTTCTGGAAGCCGCCGCCGGCGGTGTACGACCCGAAGAAGGCCAAGGAGCTGCTGGCCGCGGCGGGGTTCCGCTCGGGCTTCGACGCCGGCGACTATTACTGCGACAGCTCCTACTCGAACGTCGCCGAGGCGGTGATCAACTACCTCCAGGAGGCCGGCATCCGCGTCAAGATGCGGCCGCTCGAGCGCGCCGCGTTCTACGCCGGCTATTCGCAGAAGAAGCTGAAGAACCTCATCCAGGGCGCATCCGGCGCGTTCGGCAACGCCGCGACGCGGCTGGCGGCGTTCGCCGTCAAGGGCGGCGCCTATGCGTACGGCAACTATCCGGAGATCGACGAGCTGTACGCCAAGCAGGAAGCCGAGCTCGACGTCGCCAAGCGCACCGAGCTGCTGCACCGCGCGCAGCAATACATCCACGAGCACAGCGTCTACGCGCCGATCTGGCAGCTGGCCTTCCTCAACGCCCATGGCAAGCGCGTGGGCGAGTCCGGGCTCGGCCTGATCAAGGGCCACGCCTATTCGGCACCGTACGAGGACGTGACGATCAAGAAGTAACCCGACGCAGGAACCGCTCGCCATGAAGCACTACATCATCCGTCGCGTCGGCTATTCGTTGTTGTCGCTGTTCCTGCTGTCGCTGACGATCTTCCTGTTCGTGCGCGTGACGGGCGACCCGGCCAGCCTACTGGTCGAGCCGGGCGCCAGCCAGGCGGACATCGACAGCCTGCGCCACCAGTTCGGCCTCGATGAGCCGATGTGGGTGCAGTACTGGCTCTTCGTCCGCAGCTTCTTCACCGGCGACCTCGGCCAGTCGTTCTATTACCGCGTGCCGGTGCTCGACCTCTACTTCGAGCGCCTGCCCAACTCGCTGCTGCTGGCCGCGGTGGCGATGGCGATGTCGCTGGTGATCGGCATCCCGAGCGGCGTGCTGGCGGCGGTGCGCGTCGGCGGCTTCTGGGACAGCGCCGGCAAGCTCTTCACCCTGCTTGGCCTGTCGCTGCCGTCGTTCTTCATCGGCCTGCTGCTGATCCTGATCTTCACCGTGACCTTGGGCTGGCTGCCGTCCTCCGGCTCCGGCACGATCGCGCATCTGCTGATGCCTGCATTCACGCTCGGCTGGTATTTCGCCGCCGCGCACATGCGGCTGACACGCTCCTCGATGCTCGAGGTGCTCGGCTCGGAATACGTCAAGCTGGCGCGGCTGAAGGGCCTGCCCGAGGCGCTGGTGATCGGCAAGCACGCCTTCAAGAACGCGCTGATCCCGGTGATCACACTGGCCGGCATCAACCTCGTGGTGATGATCAACGTCGCGGTGGTGGTCGAGACGGTGTTCGCCTGGCCCGGCATCGGCCGGCTGCTCTACGAGGGTGTCACCTTCCGCGACTTCCCGGTCGTGCAGACCGTGGTGGTGATCGGCGGCAGCATGATCATCCTGGTCAACCTGCTGGTCGACATCCTCTACGCGCTGATCGATCCGCGCATCCGCCTGGAGAGCTGAGATCCATGGCCGTCACCTCGCCCCCGATCCCCGCTCCAGCGCTGCCGTCGCGGCTGTCCTTCAAGTGGCTGAAAGGCTTTCCGGCGATCCCGGTGCTGATCCTGCTGCTGATCGCCTTCGTCGCGATCTTCGCCGACGTGCTGGCGCCGTATGATCCGCAGATCGGCAGCCTGTCGCATCGCTACCGCCCGCCGGCCTGGCAGGACGGCGGCAGCATGGCCCACATCCTCGGCACCGACCACGTCGGCCGCGATGAGCTGTCGCGCCTGATCTTCGGCGCGCGCGTCTCGATGATCGTCGGC
>JAFAZJ010000215.1 GCA_019239835.1 Alphaproteobacteria bacterium
CGCGAGGCCTTTGCACGTGACGGCTTCCTCGTGCTCGAGAACTTTGTGCCAGCCGCGGATTGCGACGCGTTGCAGGCGCGCGCCGCCGAGCTTGTCGCCGGTTTCGATCCCGGGCCCATGCGCACCGTGTTCTCGACAGCTGATCAGGCGCACGCGCGTGACGCGTACTTCTGCGAATCCGGCGGGGCCATTCATTTTTTCTTCGAGGATGACGCGCGCACGCTAAACAAGATCGGTCATGCGCTGCACGATCTCGACCCCGTCTTCGACCTTGTCTCGCGTGCGCCGCGCATGAAGGCTCTGGTCGAGTCGTTGGGTATCGCGCGGCCGCTGCTCCTGCAGTCCATGTACCTGTTCAAGCAGGCGCATGTCGGCGGCGAGGTCGACTGGCACCAGGACGCGACGTTCCTGCATACCGCGCCGTCGAGCGTGGTCGGCCTGTGGATCGCGCTCGATGACGCCACCATCGACAATGGCTGCCTCGTCGCGCTGCCGGGTGCGCACCGGGGGCCATTGCGGCGACGCTTCACGCGTGATGGGACGATGCGCCTGCTCGACGACACGCCATGGCCGGATGTCGAGCCAGTAGCGCTGGAGGCGCCGCGGGGTACACTGGTGGTGCTGCACGGAATGTTGCCGCATGCCAGCGCCGCCAACCGCTCGCCGCATCAGCGGCACGCGTATTCGCTTCACATCATCGACGCGGCGGCGCGCTACACTGAGGACAACTGGCTGCAGCGCCCGCATTTGCCGTTGCGAGGTTTCGCGTGAGCACCGTCGATTCCCTGCCCAAGGCCGAATTGCACTGTCACATCGAGGGCGCGATGGCGCCGGCGCTGGCGCATGCCATCGCCAAGCGCAACGACCTCACCCTGCCCGCCAGCCTGTTCTCCGAGCAGGGTGGCGGCTATGCCTGGCGGACCTTCAACGAGTTCCTGATGGCCTATGACGGCGCCGCCGGCGTGATGCGCACGACGGAAGATTACGCCGAGCTGATGTACGGCTACCTCGCCGCCTGCGCCGCCGAAGGCGCGATCTATGTCGAGATGTTCATCTCGCCCGACCATGCGATCGACATCGGCCTGGGCTATGCCGCGCAATTGTCCGGAATCGCCGCCGGCATCGACCGCGCCCAGACCGAGTTCGGCATCGTCTCGCGCCTGGTCCCCGTCTGCCGGCGCCACCTCGGGCCCGACAAGGCGCTCGCGACGGCAAAGCTGGTGGCGGCCGAGCCACACCCCTATGTCGTCGGCTTCGGCATGGCCGGCGACGAACTGAGGCACACGCCGGCTGATTTCGCGCCGGCCTTCCGCGTCGCCGACAATGCCGGGCTGGCCTGCACCGTGCATGCCGGCGAGGTCGATGGACCCAAGAGCGTGCGCGATGCGATCGACGCACTGCCGGTCACCCGCATCGGCCACGGCGTGCGCTCGATCGAGGATCCGGCGCTGGTCGCCGAGCTGGCGCGGCGCGGCATCGTCCTGGAGGTCTGCCCCGGCAGCAACCTGGCGCTGGGTCTCTATCCCGATGCCGTGAGCCATCCGCTTCGCCGGTTGCTCGACGCCGGCTGCCGAGTCACGCTGAACTCGGACGATCCGGCGTTCTTCGCGACGTCGATCGGCAACGAGTACGCGATGGCCAGCGCACAGATGGGATTGTCGGCGCAAGAGCTGCTGACGATCACCCGCACCGCCATCGACGCGGCGTTCATCGACGACGGAACCAGGCGCGCTTTGCACGCGCGCATCGAGAGGGGGAGCTGACATGACTGCGATCACCCGAGGCCGCCTGCTCACCGCCATGGCCGGCATGGCGCTGGCCGGCACCGTACCGCTGCCCGCGCGCGCCCAGGACGGACCACCGGCCAATGACCTTCTGCTGGCAGCGCTGTGGATGCAGCGCTCGGTCGAGTACAAGGCCAATTGCCTCACGGCCTATACGCTGGCGCGTATCCGCTTCGACGAGGCGATGGCCGACAAGAAATGGACCGGCGCGCCCAACGAGCAGAAGGGCGACTACCAGAGCTTGCCGCCGGCGGTAGTCCTCGACGTCGACGAGACGGTGCTCGACAATTCGCTGTACCAGGTCTGGATGCTGAAGAACGACAAGACCTTCAGCGGCGAGACGTGGAGCAAGTTCTGCTCGAGCCAGACCTCGACGGCGATCCCCGGCGCGGTCGAGTTCTGCAAGTACGCCGATTCGAAGGGCGCGAAGGTGTTCTACATCACCAATCGCGACGCCAAGGACAAGGACGCCACCAAGCAGAACATGGAGAAGCTCGGCTTCCCGATGGGTGGCAACGTCGACGTCTTCATGACCCAGCGCGAGAAGCCAGACTGGGGCAGCGCCAAGAGCACGCGCCGTACCGTCATCACCAAGGATTACCGCGTGCTCCTGAACATCGGCGACAATTACGGCGACTTCGACGACGCCTATCGCGGCACCGAGGCGCAGCGCCTGACAGCCTTCGAGGCCAACGCCCAGCGCTTCGGCCGCGAATGGATCATGATCGCCAACCCGACCTACGGTTCGTTCGAGACCGCGACCTTCGGCCACGACTTCAAGAAGTCGCGCGCCGAGCAGCGCAAGGCCAAGTACGAGGTGCTGCAGGCTTGGCCGGGTTAATGGGAGCGCCGGCATCTCGCCGGCCTCAAGGAAGAGCCGGCGGGACGCCGGCGTTGCCAAAGATCAGGTGCGGATCTTTACCGGCAGCGCGCGGTAGCCGCGGATGAAGTTGGAATAGAGCCGCTTGGGCGGACCGGCGACCTCGATCTCGAGGTCGCGCTTGAGGATCTCCTCCCACAGCACGCGCAGCTGCAGATCGGCCAACCGATCGCCGACGCAGCGATGCACGCCGGCGCCATAGGCGAGATGCTGGCGCGGCCGCGCACGATCGACGATGAAATCGTCGGCGTGCTCGATAGCGTCCTCGTCGCGATTGCCCGAGACGTACCACATCACGACCTTGTCGCCCTTGCGGATGGTCTTGCCGCCGAGCGTCGTGTCCTCGCGTGCGGTGCGGCGCATGTGGATCACCGGCGTCTGGTAGCGGATGGTCTCCGACACCAGACTGGGCACCAGCGCGGGATTGGCGCGCAGCTTGGCCCATTGCTCGGGATGCGCCGCCAGCGCCAGCAAGCCGCCGGTCATGCTGTTGCGCGTCGTGTCGTTGCCGCCGACGATCAGCAGCGCCAGGGTGCCGACGAACTCGCGCGGCTCCATCTTCTGCGTCGCCTCGCTGTGCGCCAGCATCGAGATCAGGTCGAAGCGCGGCGGCGCGTTGATGCGCTCGTTCCACAGCCGCGCGAAGTACTGCGCCATGTTGCCCAGCTCGGCGAAGCGCTCATTCTCCGAATGCACCGGCGCATCAGGCGAGTTGACGTTGGCGATGGCGACGTCGGACCAGAAGGTGAGCTTGCGCCGATCTTCCCAGGGAAAGTCGAACAGGGTCGCCAGCATCATGGTGGTGAGCTCGATCGACACGCGATCGACCCAGTCGAAGACCTCGCCACGCGGCAATCCATCGAGCGTGTCCGATGTGCGCTGGCGAATCGTCGCTTCCATGTTGGCGATGTTGGTCGGGCTGACGATCGGCGCCACCGTGCGCCGCCGCGCGGTGTGATCGGGCGGATCCATGCGGATGAAGCTGGCGAACTCGCCGGGGCGGCCGACCTCGGCGATCTGGATGCCGCCGAGCTCCTGCGATGATGAGTACACCGCGTGGTCGACCTCGACCTCCATGATGTCGGCGTAACGCGTCACCGACCAATAGGGGCCGTACGGACTGTCGGCGCAGTAATGCACCGGATCCTCGCGGCGCAGACGCTCGAACAATGGCCGCCACGTATCGCTTTCGTAGAGGCCGGGATCACTGACATCGATGCTGGCGATCGACATGACATTTTCCTCAGTGTCACCGCAGACAGACACGCAAGCAATCGTGAGTCAATCCAACCGGAATGGATACGTCTGAAGTAGGCAATCACGAACGATTCACGGATAAGCAACGCCGGGGTGCCTGGAAACGAATTTGGTTGGGAAAACAGTATGTCTTTCATCCGCAGACTGTACCGTGACGAGACCGGCGCGACGTCGCTCGAGTATGCACTGATCCTGGCGCTGGCCGCCGTGATCTCGATCCCGTCCTTCGAAGCGCTCGGCAGCAACGTCTCTCTGGTGATGAACAAGGTCGCCTACGCCGAATGCCAGGCGAGCGATGTACTGTGCATCATGACGGAGCCGAACTGACCGGCCTGCAGATGTGGCGCTGGCATCCGGCGCGACAAGCCTCTACCGTCGCGGTCGAACGAACCGAGGCGAGGGAAGGCCCGCATCATGGCGGTAACGACACAAGGCAACGCATTCGACCTGCCTGAAGCGACGCTCAGAGCGCAAACCAACTCAAAATGGAGCAAGTACGGACCGGACGTTCTGCCGGCTTTCGTCGCTGAGATGGATTTCCGCGTCGCCGAGCCGATCCAGGCCGCGGTCAAGCGCATCGTCGAGAAGACCGACTACGGCTATCCCATGCGCAACGGCGCCAAGGCCGGCAGCGCGCTGTGCGCTGCCTTCGCCCAGCGCATGGAAAGTCGCTTCGGCTGGAAGACCGATCCTGAACTGGCGCTGCCGCTGGCCGATCTGGTGCAGGGCACCTATGCGCCAGTGCTGGCTTTCACTGAACCGGGCGATGGCGTCGTGCTGCAGATGCCGAGCTACCCGCCCTTCCAGGAGGTGCTGCGCGTCACCGGCCGGCGCATGATCCCGCTGCAGATGCGCGACACCGGCAGCACCTATGTCTGCCGGCTGGAGGAGATCGAGAAGCAGGTCGATGCGCGCACGCGCATGTTCGTGCTGTGCAACCCGCAGAACCCGACCGGCCGCGTGTTCACGCGCGAGGACCTGCTGGCCTTCGGCAAGTTCGCCATCGAGCGCGACATGATCGTGATCGCCGACGAGATCCACCAAGACATCATCTATCCCGGCCATACGCATATCCCGTTCGCCTCGCTCGGGCCGGACTACGCGGCGCGCACCATCACCATCACCTCGGCAACTAAGAGCTTCAACATCCCGGGCCTGCGCAGCGCCATCATCCATTTCGGCACGCCCGAGCTGCGCGACCGCTTCCTCGGCCGCATCCCGGCGCGCCTGATGGGCGATCCCAACGCCATCGGCATCGACGCCACCATCGCGGCGTGGACCGAGGGCCAGCCCTGGCTCGACTCGGTCGTCGCCCACCTGCAGCGGGCGCGTGACCACATGGTGAGCACGATCAGGAGCGAGGTGCCGCAGATCAAGGTGCATGCGCCCGATGGCACCTTCCTGGCGTGGCTCGACTGCACCGCGCTGGGGCTCAACGCGCCGGCCTTCGACTTCTTCCACGACAAGGCCAAGATCGCCTTCAGCGCCGGCGAGACCTTCGATGCCGCCTGCGCCCAGTTCGTGCGCTTCAACTTCGCGACCTCGATGCCGATCCTCGACGGCATTCTCGATCGCCTGGTCACCAGCACGCGCGCGCGGCTGAAGACCTAGCCCGGCGGTGCTGATCGACCGACCGATCCCACGACGCCTGATGCTGGTCGGCACAGGCGTCGCGGTGATGGCGCCGGCGATCCTGCGCGCCCAACCGCGCCTGGCATCCACGCCGTTCACACTGGGCGTCGCGTCGGGCTATCCGCGGTCCGATCGTGTCGTGCTGTGGACGCGGCTGGCGCCCACGCCGCTGGAAGGCGGCGGCATGCCCGATACGCCGGTCGACGTGGCGTGGGAGCTGGCCGAGGACGAGCGCTTTGCGCGCGTCGCCGCACGCGGCACGTTTCGCGCCACGACGGCCGAGGCGCATTCGGTGCATGTCGAGGCCGGCGGGCTGCAGCCGGCGCGGCCGTACTGGTATCGCTTCCATGCCGCCGGCCACACGAGTCCGGTCGGGCGCACGCAGACCGCGCCGGCCGATACGGCGAAGCCCGAGCGCCTGCGCCTGGCGCTGGCGTCCTGCCAGCAATACGAGCAAGGCTGGTTCAGCGCCTTCCGCCACATGGCCGCCGAGCCGCTCGATCTCGTGGTGCATGTCGGCGATTACATCTACGAGATGTCCTGGGGTCAGCGGCACGTGCGCAAGCATGGCGCCGCCAATCCCACGACCCTGCCGGAATATCGTGATCGCTATGCGCTGTACAAAAGCGATCCCGACCTGCAGGCGGCGCACGCGGCGTGCCCTTGGGTGGTGACCTGGGACGACCACGAGGTCGAGAACGACTACACCAACGATCGCTCGCCGATGACGTCGGACCGCAGCTTCTTCCTGCGCCGGCGCGCCGCGGCCTATCGCGCCTGGTACGAGCACATGCCGGTGCCGCCCTCGATGGCGCCCAATGGCCCGAACGCGCGCATCTACGACTCCTGGCGCTTCGGCGATCTCGTCGATCTGTTCCTGCTCGACGACCGGCAGTATCGCGCGCACCACGCCTGCACCGAAGGCAAAGGTGGCCGCGCGATGTACACGGATTGCGCCGAGCGCCTGGACCCGAAACGCACGATGCTGGGCGCCGCACAGGAGACGTGGATCCGCGACGAGCTGGCACGATCACGCGGTCGCTGGACGCTGATCGCCCAGCAGACGCTGATGGCCGAGACCAACCGTGCTGCGGCCAGTGCCAACGAGCCGTCCTACTGGATGGACGGCTGGGACGGCTATCCTGCCGCGCGTCAGCGCCTGCTCGACGCCATGGCCGCGCGGCGCAACGCCAATCACGTCGTGCTGGGCGGCGACGTGCATATGTACGCGGTGGCCGATCTGCGCGCTGGCAACGGCCCGGTGATCGCCTCGGAATTCGTCGGCACCTCGATCACCTCGCAGGGACCCAGCGCCGAGCGCGTGCGCACGCTCTCGGCGCGCAATCCGCACCTCAAATACGTGCGCGGCGACAAGCGCGGCTACGTCCTGGTCGATATCACGCCGACCGCCTGCCAGGCGCATTTCGACGTGGTCAACGACGTCACCGACCCGAAGACCGGCAAGAGCCGGCTGGCCAGTTTCGCCGTCGCGGCGGGCAAGCCCGGACCGGTCCCCGCTTGACCGTCAATACCTTCCCCCGGAGGGGGAAGGTGCCCGAAGGGCGGAAGGGGGATGTCGAAGACGAACACAGGAGTCCGTCTTCGACATCCCCCATCCGTCAGCGCTACGCGCTGCCACCTTCCCCCTCCGGGGGAAGGGATGGACTTGGCGCATCGCTGTCATTCCCGGCCTCGCTTGCCAGACGGCAGCGGCGGGAGTAGCGATCCCTCCACAGGATCGGAGGGATCGCCAGACCATGAGCAAGCGCACGCCTTTGACCGGACCCAGCGTCTGGCTCGGCAGCGACATCGTCCACTCGCGCCGCTGGATCCGCGACCTGCCGCCTGAGGCGGCGGCGGAGATCGACGCGGCGCTGCAGGGCGTGAAGCGTCGCGGTCTGGAATGGTCGGCGATCACCAAGGCGGACTTCCCGCTGCCGTCGCTCGGACCGCTGGTCGACGATATCCGCGAGGAGCTCGAGGAAGGCAGCGGCATGGTCAAGCTGCGCGGCATGCCGGTCGACAAATACAGCGAGGACGAGCTGCGCCAGCTCTACTTCGGCTTCGGCCAGCATGTCGGCACGACGGTCTACCAGAACCGCAGCGGCGAGCTGATGCGCTTCATCCGCGACGAGGGCGCCCATGTCGGCCGCACCTACGGCCAGGTTCAAACCCAGGATGCCAAGGGCCAGAGCGGCACCTTCCTGTCGTCCTACGCGCGCACGCTCACCAACAACCTGCTGCGCTTCCACACCGACCGCACCGACGTGGTCGGCCTGCTCTGCGTCCGCCAGGCCAAGGCCGGTGGCGTGAGCCGCCTGTGCAGCACGGCGGCGATTCACAACGCGATCCTCGCCAAGCGGCCCGACCTGCTCGACGTGCTGTTCGAGGATTTCTACCGCAGCCGCCTGGGCGAGGAATCGAAGGATCCCTCGACGGTCTACAAGCTGCCGATCTTCGGCCTGCGTGACGGCAAGCTCACCAGCCACTATTCGCTGACCTTCATCGAGGCGGCCGAGATGGTGCCGGGCGTGCCCAAGCTCACGACGGCGCAGCGCGAGGCGATCGACATGCTGATGGCGACCGCCGAGGAGCTCGCCTTCGAGATGACGCTCGATCCCGGCGATCTGCAGCTGATCAACAGCCACGTCACCTATCACGGTCGCTCCGCCTTCACCGACGAGTTCGAGAGCGGCCACAGCCGCCTGCTGATGCGTTTATGGTTCTGCATGCCCAACAACCGCGCGCTGCCGGTGGGCCACGAGGTGCTGTGGCGCGAGATCGAAGCTGGACGGCAGCGCGGGGGTATCGCGCAAGTGGCGGCGTAGCGCGCCAGCGCGCTACGCCGTCATCCCGAACGAAGTGAGGGATCTTCCGTAACGGGGGATTCCTCGCCGCGCCGGGAATGACGAGTTCGAGGGGGAGAACGCGTATGCAGGAAGTCGCCACGGGCTACGGCCTGATCGAAGGCCCGGTGTGGGATGCCGCCAAAGGCCTGTACTTCAGCGACGTCATGGGTGGCGGCGTCTTCCTGCTCGATCGTAACGACAAGGTGACGCTGGCCGTGCCCAAGCGGCGCGGCATCGGCGGCATGGCCTTGCATGCCGATGGCGGTCTCGTGGTCGGCGGCCGCGACGTCGTGCATGTGCGGCCCGGGGTCGATAGCTCGACCGCCCTGCTCACGGCTGCCAACACGCCCGGCGGCATCGGCTTCAACGACCTGACGACGGATGCCGCCGGCCGCATCTATGTCGGCTCGCTGGCGTTCCGCGTCTTCGGCGGCGACACGCCCAAGCCCGGTCATCTGCACGTCATCGACCTCGACGGCTCGATGCGCACCATCTCCGACGGCGTGATGCTGACCAATGGGCTGGGCACCTCGCCCGACGGCAAGCGGCTGTATCACTCCGATGCGCGTGCCGAGATCGTGCGCGTCTACGACGTCAATGCCGACGGCTCGGTCGGGCCGTGGCGCGTCTTCGCCTCGATGGGCACCGGGCGCGTGCCGGACGGGCTGAAGGTCGCCGCCGACGGCTCGGTCTGGGTCGCCGATGCCCATGGCGGACGCGTCGCGGTGTTCAATGCCGATGGCTCGCACCGCAAGGACCTCGCCGTGCCGCTGCCGATGGTCACCAGCCTGTGCTTCGCCGGCGAGGACATGCGCGATCTCTACGTGGTGACCGGCTCGCGCGGCGGTCCGAAAGAGAATTGCGGCACCGTCTTCCGGACCAAATCCGACGTGCCCGGCCTGCCGCTCGCGTCAGCGCGCGTGAAGGTCAGCTGACGGCAACCTTTCCAGTCACCGGGCGTTACGCGCCGGTCATATCTCCTACACCTTCACCTCCCTAGTCTCCCTCGGAAGGCCGCACCGGTCTGGTGCCGGCCAATTCGGCGTATAACTATCGGGTCTTCGGAAGGTTCGACCGACCATGCAGCGCCCTGTCCGTCTCGCGCTTTACAGCGCCCCGGTGATTGCCGTGGCGCTGGTCGCCGGGTGGCTGCTGTGGCCGGGCAGCGGCGGCAATACCGGCCAGCCGGTCACCACCAAGGTCACGGTCGGCGACGTCGAGGACACGGTTTCCGCCGTGGGCGTGCTGCAGCCGCTCGACTATGTCGATGTCGGCACGCAGGTCTCCGGCCAGCTGCAGAAGCTGATGGTGCAGCCCGGCGACAAGGTCGAGAAGGGCAAGCAGCTGGCCCAGATCGACGCCACCGTCTATCAGGCTCGCGTCAGCGCCGACGAGGCGCAGCTGATGAGCCTGAAGGCGCAGCTCGCCGACAAGGAAGCCGCCAAGGTGCTGGCCGACCAGCAGCTGCGCCGCCAGCGCGAGCTGTTGACCGCCAAGGCCACCAGCCAGGACGCCTTCGACGTCGCCGAGGCGGCGGTGAAGAGCGCCGGCGCGCAGATCGACATGATCAAGGCGCAGATCCAGCAGACCGAATCGACCCTGAAGGGCGACCAGGCCAATCTCAGCTACACGAGCATCTATGCGCCGATGGGCGGCAGCATCGTCAGCATCTCGGCCAAGCAGGGCCAGACGCTGAACGCCAACCAGAGCGCACCGATCATCCTGCGCATTGCCGACCTCGACACCATGACGGTGTGGACGCAGGTCTCCGAGGCCGACGTCAACAAGCTGAAAGTCGGCATGCCGGCCTATTTCACCACCTTGGGCCAGCCCGATCGTCGTCGCGAGGGCAAGCTCAAGCAGGTGATGCAGACGCCGCAGGTCGTGAACAACGTCGTGCTTTACGATTCGCTGTTCGATGTCGCCAATCCCGACCTCGACCTGCTGCCGCAGATGAGCGCGCAGGTCTTCTTCGTCGCCGGCAGCGCCAAGAAGGTGCCGCTGGTGCCGGTGGCGGCGCTGCGGCCGGCTCGCGGCGGCGGCACAACCGATGACAGCAGCAAGCGCTATCGCGTGCGCGTGATGGAGAACGGCGCCGTCGTCGAACGCACGATCGTCGTCGGCGTCATGAGCCGGGTGATGGCCGAAGTGAAGTCCGGCCTCAAGCCAGGTGACGAGGTGGTGGTCAGCGACACGCCGCCGACCGCGCGTCCGACCAAGCCGCAGGGCGGCGGTGGCGGCGGGCGCGGCGGGCCCAAGCTATGAACGACAGCGCGCCGATCGTTCGCTCTGGCAACGCCGTCGCTGCCGACGGGCCGCCGCTGATCGAGCTCCGCGACATCCGCAAGACCTACTACCGCGGCGACATCGCCACCGAGGTGCTGCACGGCGTCTCGCTGACCATCCGCGCCGGCGAGTTCGTCGCCATCATGGGCGCCTCGGGCTCGGGCAAGTCGACGATGATGAACCTGATCGGCCTGCTCGACCGCCCGACCGAGGGCAGCTACCGCTTCGCCGGCGAGGAGGTCTCCGAACTCGATTCCGACGAGCGCGCGATCCTCCGGCGCGAGGCCTTCGGCTTCATCTTCCAGCAGTACAATCTGCTGGCCACGGCGACGGCGACCGAGAATGTCGAGGTGCCCGCCGTCTACGCCGGCAAGCCGCGCGACCAGCGGCTGAAGCGTGCGCGCGAGATCCTGACCTCGTTGGGCCTGGGCGAGCGGCTCGACAACCGGCCGAGCCAGCTCTCCGGCGGTCAGCAGCAGCGTGTGTCGATCGCCCGCGCGCTGATGAACGGCGGCCCGGTGATCCTCGCCGACGAGCCAACCGGCGCGCTCGACAGCCACAGCGGCGTCGAGGTGATGAAGCTGCTGAGCGACCTGAACCGGCGCGGCCACACCATCCTGCTGATCACCCACGATCCCGACGTGGCGCACCAGGCGCGGCGCATCATCGAGATCAAGGACGGCAACATCGTCTCGGACGCACCCGTGTCGTCGCCCCCCGACGCGACGCCGGTCACCGGCCAGGCGGCGCCGTTGATGGTGAAGGCCAGCGGCAACGACAAGGGCGCGGGCCTGGTGCCCGATTTCCTCGAAGCCTCGAAGATGGCCGCGCAATCGCTGCGCAACAACCTGATGCGCACGCTACTCACTCTTCTGGGCATCATCATCGGTGTCGCCTCCGTCGTGGCGATGCTGGCGATCGGCGACGGTGCCAAGCAGCAGGTGCTGGACCGCATTTCGGCCATGGGCACCAACCTGCTGCTGATCCGGCCGGGCGCGCCCAATGTGCGCGGCAGCGGCCAGATCGCGACCCTGGTCGCCGCCGATGCCGATGCGATCGACGAGCTCGACAATGTCGGCGTCGCGGTCGGCGAGTACACCGGCAGCGTCACCGTCCGCTACCAGAGCCGCGACTACCAGACGAGCGTCACCGCGACCGGCGCGGCCTACACCAAGGCGCATGATTGGCCGCCGTCATCCGGCGTCTTCTTCAGCGACGGCGACGTCAAGAGCTACGCGCCGGTCATGTGCCTGGGCGTGACGGTGGTGAAGGCGCTGTTCGGTCCCGAGGTCGACCCGGTGGGCCAGTTCGTACTGGTCAACAACATCCCGTTCCAGGTGGTCTGCGTGATGCAGCCGCGCGGCGCCTCGCCCTTCGGCAGCGACCAGGACGACGTCGCCTTCATGCCGTTAACCACCGGCGCCCTGCGGCTGTTCGGCCAGCGCTACGTGCGCACCATCACCGCGCAGGTCGAGGACGTCAGCCGCATCGACGAGACGCAGGAAGCGATTCGCAAGCTGCTGATCGTCAGGCACCGCACCGAGGACTTCCAGATCCGCAACATGGCCTCGGTGCTCGAAACGGCAACGGAGACGCAGAACACGCTGACCATCCTGCTGGGCTCGATCGCGGCGATCTCGCTGCTGGTCGGCGGCATCGGCGTGATGAACATCATGCTGGTGAGCGTCACCGAGCGCACGCGCGAGATCGGTGTGCGCATGGCCACCGGCGCGCGCCGCTTCAACATCCTGCTGCAGTTCAACACCGAGGCGCTGGTGGTCTGTGCCATCGGCGGCCTGATCGGCGTGATGGTCGGGCTGGGCACCGCCTATGTGATGTCGCTGGCGGGCCGGCCGATCGTCTTCTCCGCCGGGCCGGTAATCCTCGCCTTTTCGTGCTCCTTCGCCACCGGTCTGCTGTTCGGCTACCTGCCGGCCCGCAAGGCTGCCAATCTCGATCCCGTCCATGCCCTTGCCGCCGACTAAGAACCGATGATGCGTCGCACGATCGCCTTTCTGCTGCTCTCCACGACGCTTGGCGGCTGTGGTTGGTGGGATGAGTGGACCAAGCCCGAGGTGGCGCAGCCGACCAACTGGCAGTCGACCAACGACGGCACGGGCGTCTGGCCGGACACGACGTGGTGGCGTGCCTTCGGCAGTGCCGAGCTCGACCGGATCATGAACGACGCCCGCACCGGCAACCTCGACCTGCGCGCCTCGGTGGCGCGCGTCGAGCAGGCCAGGGCCAACGCCAAGATCGCCGGCGCCGCGATCTACCCGACGCTCGACGCCGACGCTTCGGCCTCGCGCACGAGCCGTTTCACCAGACCGCGCACGACGACCACGACCAACTACCAGGCTGGACTCACGGTCGGCTACGAGGTCGACCTGTTCGGCCGCATCCATGCCACCGAAGGCGCCGCGCTCAGTCGGCTCGCGAGCAGCCGCTTCGATCAGGAGACCGTGGCGCTGACGGTCGATGCCAATGTCGCGTTGACCTACTTCCAGCTCCTGGCGTTGCGTGAACGCATCGAGCTCGCCACCGAGTCGCTGAACACCTCGCGCCGCCTGCTGTTGCTGCTCGATGAGCAGCGGCGCATCGGCACCGCGTCGGATCTCGAAGTGGCGCAGCAGCGCGTCTCGGTGGCCCAGCAGAGCGCGGCGATCCCGGCGCTGCGGCAGGTCGAGCGCACGACACTCAGCACGCTCGCACTGCTGCTCGGCCGCCTGCCGCAGAATTTCGAGGTCGCCGGCCAGCGGCTGTCAGCGGTCAACCCGCCCCAGGTGATCGGCGGCATCCCCTCGGAGGTCCTGTTCCGGCGACCCGACGTGCGCAGCGCCGAAGCCGGGCTGAAGGCCGCCAATCTCGACATTGCCGCCGCCCGCGCCGCACGCTTTCCGCGCCTGCAGCTCACCGCCGACGGCGGCACGGCCAGCGCCGCGTTCTCCGGCCTGTTCGGACCGGGCAGCTTTCTGCTGACCCTGGCGGGCGGCCTGACCGCGCCGATCTTCGAGGGCGGCAGGCTGAAGGCGCAGCAGGAGCTGAGTCAGGCGCGCTATGCGGAGCTGATGGAGACGTACCGGGCGGCGACACTGTCGGCCTTCCGCGACGTCGAGAACGCGCTCAGCGGCGCAACTCAGTACCGCCTGCAGCTCGCCGCCGCGCGAGAGGCCCGGACCCAAGCACGCGAGGCTTATCGCCTGGCCGATTTGCGCTTCCGCGCCGGCACGGTCGACTTCCTGACAGTGCTCGATGCCCAGCGCAGCATCATCTCGACGGATGATGCCGTGGTGCAGGCGCAGCTCTCGCAGCTGGCCTCTCTGGTCGATCTCTACAAAGCCCTGGGCGGCGGCTGGGACGGCAAGCTGCCGCCGCCGTAACTCCTTCTCCCCGCGAAGGCGGGGAGAAGGTGCCGAGCGCAGCGAGGCGGATGAGGGGCTTCGAATCCTCTCGGCAGCTTAGGCGCTGATTGAAAGGCCGCGAAGCCCCTCATCCGCCCTTCGGGCACCTTCTCCCCGCCTGCGCGGGGAGAAGGAACTCAGTCAGCCGCCTTGTCACCCTTGCGGATGCCCTTGGCGATTTCCTTCTGACGATCGAACTCGGCGCGACGCCGGGCGATCTCCTCAGGCGACATCTTCTCGATGTTCGAGAAGTCGAGTTTCCACGAGGCGTCGTCCTTCCAGCGCAGCGGCGACTGCATGGTCGTGCGCGGGCCGGTGGCGCTTTCGAGCAGGCCCAGCGCCAATTCGAGCGTCAGGTCCTGGGAGGCCACGTCCTTCGGCTTGCCGGCGGAATTACCCAGCGGGAAGTCGCTGAACAGGAAGCGCGGCACGCCGGCGAATTCGACGATGTCCTTGGCGCAAGCCATGATCACGGTCGGAATGCCGTTGGCCTCGAGATGACGGGCAGCCAGACTCACGGTCTGGTGGCAGACGGGTCAACTAGGGACCAGGATCGCCGCGTCGACATTGTCGGCACGGCATCTGGCAAGCAATTCGGCACAGTCGACGTCGATCGTCGTGACATGGCTGCGGTTGGTCGGCGCACCGTGGAAGCGCGGCGCCACCTCGCCGATGCGGCCCTTGGCGGCGGCGCGGCGCATCGCCGGCAGCGGAAACCAGGTGTTGGAATCCTCGGCCGTAGTGTGGAGGCGGTCGTAGCCGATGTGCGAGATGCGCAGGTCGTGATCGACCGCGGTATCGCCAGAGTAGACCTTGTAGAACTTGGCGCCGGCGTTGTAGGCCGCGCCCGGACCCTGGTCACCCTTGTCGGGCTGGTAGGGCGCGGCGGTGGTGATCAGCGCCACTCGACTCTTCGACAGCGGCTTGGTCAGCTTGGTGAACGGCACCTCGGCGTAGTTGGCCCAGCGATAGGGCGCGCCGTAGCCCAGGGTGACGTAGTAATCGCGGATGCGCTGCATGTAGGGGATCGGCCGGTCGTACTCGGCGGCGAAGCCCAGCCCGTCCCGCTTGTTCTCGTCCATGCGCTCGGATCCTCTCTGTCTCAAGCGCAATATAGGCCGTCCGCCGCTTCGGCGCGACATGCCCGGCTCGCTGGGCACCCATGCCGCGCGCCGCTGGCGAGAAGGGCGGCCGTGCTTTAGGTTCCGCCTGCCGGTCCGACCGGCGAAGGAAACGAACGGCGTATGGCTGAGTCTGAGCAAACGGCAAGCAAGGGACGCGAGGTCAGGATCATCGGCCTGATCTGTTCCGCGCATTTCGTCAGCCACTTCCACCTGCTGCTCCTGCCGCCGGTGTTCGAGGTGGTGCGCACCGAGCTGGGCGTCAGTTACGTCGCGCTGGGCGCAGTGCTGACCATGTTCAACATCGTCTCGGCCCTGCTGCAGACCCCGGCCGGCTTCCTGGTCGATCGCGTCGGCTCGCGCCCCGTGCTGACCGGCGGCATGATCGTCGGCATCGTCGGCCTGCTGGTCGCGGCGACCTTCCCTGGCTACTGGTCGCTGATCGTTGCCTATGCCCTGCTTGGCTTGGCCAACACCGTCTACCACCCCGCCGACTACGCCATCCTCTCGTCGACCATGCCGCAGCGCATGGCCGGTCGTGCCTTCTCGTTCCACCAGTTCTCCGGCTTCTTCGGCTCGGGCGTGGCGCCAGCCTGCGTGCTGTTCATGGCCGCGATCTTCGGCTGGCGCGGTTCGTTCTACGCCGCCGCCTTGATGGCCGCGATCGTCGTCATGGCGCTGCTGATCTGGGGGGCGCCGCTGTCGGCCGGGGCCAAGGCCAAGCGCGAGGCGGACGGCAGATCGGCCACCTCGGGCAAGGCCGGGCTCGAGCTGCTGCTGTCGCCGCCGATCCTGCGCAACCTGTTCTTCTTCGTGCTGCTGGCGCTGTCGGGCGGCGGCATCCAGACCTTCTCGGTCGTGGCGCTGGGCCAGATCTATGGCACGCCGGCGGCGACCGCCAATATCGCGCTGTCGGCCTACCTGCTGCTGAGCGCGTTCGGCGTGCTGGTCGGCGGCTTCCTCGCCGATCACACCAGCAAGCACGAGCGCATCGCCGCTGCCGGCTTTCTGGCGACATCGACCATGGTCATTGCGGTCGGCTGGGGCAATCTCGGCGCCGCCGCCCTGATCATCGCCATGGGCACCGGCGGCCTGCTGAACGGCATCATCCAGCCTTCGCGCGACATGATCGTGCGTTCGGTCACGCCGCCTGGCGCGTTCGGCAAGGTGTTCGGCTTTGTCTCCACCGGCTTCAACGTCGGCGGCGTGATCTCGCCGCTGCTCTACGCCTGGCTGCTCGATCACGGTGAGCCACGCATGGTCTTCGCCCTGGTGGCGACTTTCATCCTGCTGGCGCTGTTCACGGTGATCACCCGGCCCAAGCCGCAGCCGGCACCCGCGGCCACACCCGCCGAGTGAGCGACGCGCCGCTTTCCAAGCCTGTCTACGGCGAGCGCGTCGCCGACTTCGTCCTGCCGACGCCCAACAACCCGCGCTTCCATCTCAACGCCGCTGCCGGGCGCAACCTGGTGCTGGCCTTCCTCGGCTCATCACCAACGCCGGCGGCGCAGGCGCTGATCGCCGAGGCGCGCACGGTACGCGCCGCCTTCGACGATCGGCTCGCGGGCTTGTTCTGGGTGGTCTCGAAACCGGAGCACATCGAGCAGCTCGGCATCGTGCAGGACGTGCCGGGCATCCGCTACTTCATGGACTACGAGGGTCTCGCCGCGCGGCGGTATGGGTTGGTGGCCGAGGGTGGCAACGATGTCAGCCCACGCATCTTCGTCGTCGACCGCACGCTGAGACTTCTGCAGGCGATCGACCTGCAGCCGGACCGCCCGCATCTCGCGCCGATCGTCGCCGGCCTGCGCCGCCTCGACGCTTTCCAGCGCGGCCAGGACAGTCTCGACCATGCGCCGGTGCTGGTGGTCGAACGGGTGTTCGAGCCCGAGCTCTGCCGCCTGCTGGTCGACTACTACAACGCCCAGGGCGGCACACCATCCGGCTTCATGCGCGAGCGCGACGGCAAGACGATCGCCATGCTCGACTCCGGCTTCAAGCGTCGGCGCGACTGCGTGATCGACGACGCACGGCTGCGCGCGTCGGCGATGAACCGCATCCACGCCCGACTGCTGCCCGAGATCCAGCGCGCCTTCCAGTTCACCGCCACGCGCATCGAGCGCCACATCGTGGCGCGCTACGACGCCGAGGAGGGCGGCTTCTTCCGCCCGCATCGCGACAACACCACCAAAGGCACAGCGCACCGCCGATTCGCCGTCACCATCAACCTGAACGCCGAGGACTACCAGGGCGGCGATCTGCGCTTCCCGGAGTTCGGCGAGCGCACCTACCGCGCGCCCACCGGCGGCGCCGTGGTGTTCTCCTGCTCACTGCTGCACGAGGCGACCGAGGTCATCGCGGGCACGCGTTATGCCTACCTGCCGTTCCTCTACACCGACGACGACGCCGAGCTGCGCCGGCGCAACGAGGTCTTCCTCGAGTCCAGGCGCGGCTGACACGGCGCAACCCGCCGTAAAAGGGGCCGTTCATCTCCCAGTGGTTCGCGTATCCCGCAACCGTCGGAGATTCGTCATGGGAACCAACTTCCCCCGCACGACAGCGCAGATCGGTGGCCACCCCATCCATCCGATGCTGGTGGGCTTCCCCATCGTGCTGTTCATCGCCACCCTGGTTTGCGACATCGTGTTCTGGCGCAACGCCAGCGACCCCGTCTACCAGATCACCTGCTGGGCCCTCGGCATCGGCCTGGCGTTCGCGGCCCTCGCTGCGGTCGCCGGCGTGATCGAGTTCATTGGCGACAAGCGGATCGCCCGGCTGGCCGATGCCTGGTGGCACGCAGGCACCAACGTCATCGTCGTGGTGATCGAGGCGGTCAATCTGTACATGCGCCTCAAGGATGGCTCGACGTTCGTGACCTCGGGCGGCCTTGCACTCTCGGCCGTCGCCGTCCTGCTGCTGGTGTTCTCCGGCTGGAAGGGCGGCTCGCTGGTCTTCCGCTACCGCGTCGGCGTGCGTCACGACGACGAGCCGATCTAGCCCACCGTCTTGCGCATCAGCCGCAGTGGCGAGGCCTCGCGCTGCAACTGCTCCATGGTGCATTGCTTGGGCGCCTTGTCCGGCCGCCACCGCACCAACCGCGTGCCGTGCCGGAAGCGGTTGCCCGTGACATGGTCGTAGCGCACCTCGACCACCAGCTTCGGCTTCAGCGGCTCCCATTGCGCACTGCGCTCGGTGGCCCAGCGGCTCGGTCCGCCGGGCGCATCGCCGGTGAAGCCGGGCGCGCCCCGCACCTTCTCAAGCTTGCGCGTCAGCGCTGCCCGCTCGCTGTCGGCGATCCCCGATGTGAAGCCGACATGGTCGAGCAGGCCCTGATCGTTATAGAGCCCCAGCAGTAGCGAGCCGACCTGCTTGCTGCCCGCGGCATAGCGGAAGCCGCCGACCACGCAGTCCGCCGTGCGCATGTTCTTGATCTTCAGCATCGCGCGTTCGCCCGGGCGATAGGGCTCGTCGAGGCGCTTGGCAACAACACCGTCGAGATCGCCGCCGGCGCGCGCCAGCCATTTCTCCGCCTGCGATCGTCGCGTCGTCGCCGGCGACAGACGTAGCTGCGGCTGCGTCCCCAGCGATTCGTGGAAGCGTTCCAGCGCGGTCCGCCGCTCGGCGAGCGGCTGCGTCGCGAGGTTGGGATCGTCTGGCGATCGCAGAAGGTCGAAGGCGATCAGCATCGCCGGCGCCTCGGCCACCAGCTTCTGCACCCGCTTGGCCGAGGGATGAAGGCGCAGTTGCAGGGCATCGAAGGACAGCGATTTGCCGACCGGGATCACCAGCTCGCCGTCGATCGTGAAGCGCATCGGCTTGAGCGCCATCAGCACCTCGACGATGTCGGGGAAGTAGCGCGCCAGGCTCTTGCCGGAACGGCCGACCAGTTCGACCTTGCGACCGTCGCGACTGGCAATGCAGCGAAAGCCGTCCCATTTCGGCTCGTATTGCCAGCCCGGCCCCTGCGGCAGTGCGTCGACCTGCCGGGCCTCCATGGAAATCGCGTCCTCGCTCATGTGCCGTCAACGCATCGGCAGGGCGATCGGTGGCGCTTTGCGCCCGGCTGATTCCTGCCTACTCTCGCCGCCGACCCGATTTGGAGCCGACGCGATGGACACGATCACCAAGGTGGCTGACGACAAGAGCGAGGCGCTGGCGGCGCGCTATGGCGCCGACGCCCTGCCGCCAGCCGGACCGTGGAACGAGACCATCGGCGTGATGCTGGGCCACCGCTCGGTGCGCAGCTTCCTGCCCACGCCGGTGCCTGAGGGCACGCTGGAGACAATGATCGCGGCGGCGCAGTCGGCCTCGACCAGCTCCAACCTTCAGGCTTGGTCGGTGGTCGTGGTCAGCGACCCGGCCAAGCGTCGCGAGCTGGCGCGCATCGCCGCCAACCAGAAGCACATCGAGCAGTGCCCGCTCTACATGGTCTTCATCGCCGACCTCTCGCGCCTGGAGCGCATCGGCACGAAACACGGCAGCGGCACCAATGGCTTGCCCTGGACCGAGACATTCCTGGTGGCCGCGGTCGACGCGGCGCTGGCGGCGCAGAACGCGGTGACGGCGGCGGAGTCGCTGGGGCTGTCGATGGTCTATATCGGTGCCATGCGCAACGATCCGCAGGCGGTGGCCAAGCTGCTCGACCTGCCGCCGGGCGCTTTCGGCATCTTCGGCCTGTGCATCGGCTACGCCGACCCCGCCGCCAAGGCCGAGGTCAAGCCGCGCCTGCCGCAAGCCGCCATCGTGCATCGCGAGACCTACAAGCAGGCTGGCGAAGCCGAGCACATCGCGCGCTACGACGAAGTTCTGGGCGCCTTCTCGCGCCGCCAGAACATGCCCACCGAGTCCTGGACCGCGCGCATCAAGCAGCGCATCGCCGCCATCACCGGCCGCGAGAAGATGCGCCCCTGGCTGAACGCGCTGGGCTTCCCGCTGAAGTAGTCAGTTCAGCGTCTGCCAGAGCGTCGAGCGCACCTCGCCGAATTCGCGCTTCAGGCGCGTCCAGCTGTCGCCGCCGTCGGTCGATCGGAAGATCTGGCCGAGATTGCTGCAGACGAAGATCAGCTTCGGATCCGACCTGTTGGTCGCGACCGTCCACGGCGTCGAGTTCAGCTCGCCCGGCAGGCCGGCGTCTTCCCAGTGCTCGCCGTGGTCGCGGCTGCGCAACAGGCGGCCCGTCGAACCTGGAGGGCCGTTGCCGTTGGTGAGGAACACCGTCGCATCGCCATCGGCACGCGGCACGATGGTGCGGGTGTATTGCCACTTCGAGGGCAGCTCCTGGAACTGCCAGGTCTTGCCCTCGTCGCGGCTGACGTGCAGGCCCTTGTTGGTCGTGGCGTAGACCAGCTTGCTGCCGTTACGCACAACCGCCACGCCGTGGATGTCGTCGGACAGCAGGCCGTTGCCAACCTTCTTCCAGGTCTTGCCGCGATCCTCCGAGCGATGCACGCCATCGATCTCGACGCTGGCCCAGATCACGTTGGCGTCGACCGGATCGAACAGGATCTGCGTCACCCGTGGATTGCCGACGAAGATGCAGGATTCGGCGAAGGCGGATTGCGCGCGGTTCCAGGTGCCGCCGCCGTCGCTCGACCAGTACATGCCGGCGGGATGCGTGCCGGCGACCAGGTAGTCCGGATCGTCGGGCGCCTGCACCAGCGACCAGACATGCATCTGGTCGAGCTGCGAGGGCAGATGCGTCCAGTGCTTCTCGCTCTCGCGCCAGCGATGGATGCCCATGTCGGTGCCGGCCAGCACCTCGCCGGGCCGCTTGGGATGCGCCGTCATCGACCAGACGCGGCATTCGAGATAGAGGCCGGATTCGATGTAGGGCCGCGTCCAGGTCTCGCCCAGATCGCGGCTGAACCACACCGACATGCCGGAGGTTCCGACACAGAGCAGCGTCGACATGCGCGCCCCTCCCCTTCGTCTAGCCCTTTACCGCCCCCGCGGTGAGTCCCGAGGACATGTAGCGCTTGAACGTATAGTAGATCGCCGCCGGCGGCAGCGAGTAGATCAGGCCGGCGGTCATGAGTAGTTCCCAGGGCGAATCATCGGCCGAGAGGAAATTGCCCAGCGCCACCGGCAAGGTGATCGCGGTGTCCTTCGACAGCAGCAGGAAGGCGTAGAGGTATTCGTTCCACGCCAGCAGCAATGCGTAGGTGCCGACCGCGACCAGTGAAGGCGTCATCAGCGGCAGGTAGACCAGGCGGAAGAGCTGCAGCGGCGAGGCACCGTCGATCATCGCCGCCTCGTCGAGCTCGCGCGGCAGGCGGTCGGAGGCCTGCTTGAGGATCCAGATCGCGTAGGGCGCGGCGATGGTCACCATGGCGAGGATCAGCGCCCACTCGGTGTTGAGCAGGCCGTAGGTGCCCATGGTGCGATACATCGGCACCGCGAGAAATGCCGCCGGGATGAAATAGGTCAGCAGCGCCAGGTTCATCACCAGGCGGCCGCCCTTGGCGCGCAACCGGCTGATCGAGAAGGCGGCCCAGGTCGCCACCAGCAGGGTGATAATCGCGGTACCGACCGAGATGAGCAGCGAGTTGCCGAGCTGCTCCCAGAAATGGATCAGGAAATAGTGCTTCTGCCCGAACACGACCTCGAAGTTCTTCAAGGTCGGCCTGTGCGGGAACAGGGCGCCGGAGAACGCGACCTCCTTGGGCGAGATCGCGAAGAGGAACAGGTGATAGATCGGCGCCAGGGTCCACAGCAGGACCGGGATCGCGATCAGCAACAGCTTGGCGTCGGTGGCGACGTCGCGCAGGAAGCGGCGGTTCATTTCGACAGCCGCCGCATCATGATGAACACCAGCGGCAACACGAGCGGCAGCGCCACGATGATCGAGGCCATCGCCATGTCGACCTGGTCGAGTCGCAGGTAACGGATGCCGAGCGTCGCCAGCACATGCGTGAGGTCGGCGGGGCCACCGCCGGTCAGCAGGTAGACGCTGTTGAAGTCGCCCAGGGTGAAGATCATCGAGAGGATGGTGCAGGTCACGTAGAGCGCCTGCATCGATGGCCAGGTGATGAAGCGGAATTGCTGCCACTTGCCGGCGCCGTCGACCGCGGCCGCCTCGTAGATGTCGTGCGGGATGGTCAGGCGGCCAGACAGCAGGATCAGGGTCCAGAAAGGCAGCGACTTCCAGATATGGGTCAGGATCGCCAGGCCCATGGCCAAGGTCGGGTCGTTGAGCCAGTTCGGTCCGTCATCGCCGGTGAGCTGGAAGATCGTCGTGTTGATCACGCCCCATTCGGGATTGAGCATGAAGCGGATCGACAGGATGGTCGGGATCGACGGCACCGCCCAGGGCAGGATGAAGACCACCGCGACCAGGCCGACCCAGGCGCGCTTGCTGGCGAAAAAGCCCGACAGGAACAGCGCGATCACCATCTTCAAATTGATGGCAACGATCAGGAACACCAGCGTGTTGATCAGCGTGCGGAAGAAGATCGGGTCTTCGAACAGCCGCTCGTAGACATGCGGATCGCGCGCCAGCCAGAAGCTGTAGGCCACCGGATAGATGACGAAGGCGCAGAAGATCACGACATAGGGCGCCAGCATCAAGGTGCCCCAGACCTGCCACGACGACAGGCCCCGCCGCTTCACAGCGCCCAGCGGCTCGCTATCCGGTCCGGTGATGGCTTGGGTACTCATGGATGCCTATGCATAAAACTCTACCTTCCCCCGGAGGGGGAAGGTGGCACGCGTAGCGTGACGGATGGGGGATGCCTCAACGCGCTCGATGTCCGTCTTCGACATCCCCCATCCGCCCTTCGGGCACCTTCCCCCTCCGGGGGAAGGTAAATGGGTAGCTAGCCAGCGACCTGCTTGATGCGGGCGAGCATTTCATCGACCGCCTTCTCGACCGGCACCTTCTCGTTCACCACGCGGTTCATCGCCCGCGCCCAGATGTTCTCGTTGTTGAGGATGGTGAACTTGTAGTTCTTGGTGAACTCGAAGGGCAGCGTGCCGGCCTTGAACTGGTCGAACACCGCCTTGCGATGCTTGTCGGCCTGCCAGAACGCGCTGGCCTGGCTCTCCTTGGTCACCGGGAACCAGCGGCCGAGCGCACCCTCGACATAGGGACGCAGGTTCTCTTCCTCGAGCAGGAACTTCAGGAACTCCTTGGCGCGCGCCTTGTTCTTGGAGTCCTGGAAGATCACGCCGACCTTCACCGCGGTGCGATAGACCATCGGCGTGCCGTCGGGCTTCTTGGGGAAGCCGGCGGTGGCGATCAGCTCGTCATAGGCCTT
>JAFAZJ010000313.1 GCA_019239835.1 Alphaproteobacteria bacterium
ACACGGTGGGCTACAACGTCTCGGGCACCGACAACAACAACCGGCGCATCAACTGCGCCAGCCCCACCCAGGACGACCTGACCTATACGTACACGACCACCACGGTCGACGGCCTGATCTCGGCCTTCAACATCGCCGCGGCACAGAGCCTGGCCGGCGCCAGCGAGTTGCAGCTGCGCATCGTCGAGTAGTTTCCCCAGAGCTACGTCGGCTGCGGCAGCGGCTGCGGGGAGTCGGATCGGCCATCATCGTTGGCCGCGTCCGGCTCCCCTTTCTGCGTCTGGCCGAAATCGCGGTCGAACGCCTGCTGATGCTCGGGCTGGCAGCCCAAAGTCACGACGATGGCGATGACCGGCGTGCCGGTCTCGGTGACGCCGCGCCACACGCTGCCCTGGCTGGCATTGGCGAGCTGGGCGACGTTGCCGGTGGGCTCGATGGTGATCTTCATCAAGAGCCAACGCGCGGCAGGGCCGAATTGTTGCCGCAATGTCGGGTGCATCTGTCGGCGCGCAGCGTTCAGGAGCGTGCAGGTATGATGCGGATGGCGGCGACTCTGATGGCTCTGTGCCTGGTGAGCGCCTGCGGCATGTTCGGCAGCGGCGGCACCACGCTGCCACCACCCGACTACACGCAGCGTGTCGGCGCCGACCGGCAGGTCCCCACGAGCGGCATCGCCGCCAACCGCGCCAAGGCGCACCACGACGATGCCGACGCGCCGCTCGACGAGTCGCGCGGCCAGGCGATCGGCTCGATCGTGCCGCGCGATCAGCCGTCGTGGCGCAAGCCGCCGCCGGCCGAGCCCGCGCCCGCCCCCGCTTCCCAGCCCACGTCGATGTGAGCGCCCGGTACGCTGCCGCATCAAGCCGGGACGTGAAGCTGTAACCAACCTGCGGCAGAGTCGGGGCCTAGCGAGGACACGACGCCGATGACCGATTTCAACGATTGGCCCGTGTGCGAGGAATGCGGCGGGCCGAACTGGAAGATCCACCGCGAACCGCAGCTCAGCGGCTTCGAGGACCAGTTCTTCACCTGCGCCGCGTGCGGCCATGTCACCCAACGCACCGTCATGATGTCCGACGAGGATCTCAGCGCGCTGCGCCAGGCCGCGTAGCCGTCCGCTATCTTGTGCTAGACTTGCCCTCTGCGCTCGGCAAAGGGGGAAGTCCGATCATGCGCCCAGGAATTTTCTGCATCCTCGCCGCGCTCGCATTCGGCGGGCTGGCGGTCGCGCCGGTTCAGGCGCAAAGCCCCAGTCCAAGCCCGGCTCCCAGCCCTGCTCCCGCGCCCAGCGCTCCGCCCAGCTCCAGCGGCGGCGAGAAGCACACGATGAGCTGGCCCAACGGCGACATCTTCACCGGTACGTTCCGCGACGGCCTGCCCAATGGCCCGGGCAGCTACACCACCAACGGCCGCACCTACACGGGCGAATGGAAGGATGGCTGCCTGTCGACGCGCGATGGCCGCCGCTTCGCCGTCAACACCACGCTCGACAAATGCCCGACGTGGCGCAAGCCGGGCTTCTCGCGACCGGATTTTAGATAGGTCCTCGACGCGGTGCGCCGATGGCCGGGGCACGCGAGTACAAGACCCGGGAAATCAGGCGGCTGCGGCGAGCCCGCGTGCGAGATCGCCTGACGATGGGGCGATGACATCCGGCGCCGGCGGCAGGAAGAGGCCGATAGTCGTGCCACCGCCGGGCTCGCTGTCGACGGCGACGAAACCGCCCGAGCGGATCGCCAGACCGTAAGCCATGCTCAGCCCCAGCCCGCCGCCGCTGCCGTCGGGCCTGGTGCTGAGATTGCGCGACACGCCCGTGCCGCTGTCGACGATCGCGATATGCAGCCAGGCGCCCGGGCTCATGCCGGCTTGCAGCTCGGGCGAGGACGACGCGATGACGCGGTTGCGCGCCACGATGCGCAGCCTGCCCTGCTCGGGCATGGCGTCGCGCGCGTTGACCGCGAGGTTGAGGATCGCGGTCTCCAGCCCGGCGCGATCGACCATGCAGGGATAGAGGCCTTCGGCGGCGTCGATCTCGAGATTGATCGTCGGCACCGCTGCCATGAGCAGCGGCCTGAGCTCCTGCAGCAGGCTGCCGATCTCGGTGCGCCGGGGCTTGAGCTCGCCGCCGCGCGAGAAGGCGTGCAGGCGCTCGACCATCTCCGCGCCGCGGATCGCGGCGGCGAGCGCATTGTCGGCCGAGTCGCGCCACGGCGTGCCCGACGCGAGATCCTCGGTCAGGCTCTCCATCTCCATGATGATCACGGCCAGCAGATTGTTGAAGTCCTGCGCGATGCCGCCGGTCATCTGGCCGACCGCCTCCATCTGCTGCGCCTGGCGCAACTGCAGCTCGGCGCGGTTGCGCTCGGTGACGTCGTTGGTCAATGCCAGCACGGCGGGACGGCCGGCGAACTCGATGGCGCGGGCCGTGACCTCGGCGTCGACGATCGAGCCATCGCGCCTGACATGCTGCGTGACGATCGGCGTGCGTCGAGCTTCGAGAACGCCCGGCGCGAGCAACGCGGCGACGCCGCGCGCATCGGGCACGGCGCGGATATCGGCGGCGTTCATCGCCAGGAACTCCGCGCGCGACCAGCCGTACTGGCGGATCGCCGCCTCGTTGACGGCGAGCACGCGCAGGGTCTGGCGGTCGATCACCGCCATCGACATCGGCGATGCCTCGAACAGCTGCATGTAACGCGTCGCCTCGGCCTGGCGCGCACGCCACGCCCGGCTGAGCCAGAAGCACAGCGCGGCCAGCACCAGCGAGGCCGCGGCCCAGCCGATGACGATGATGCGGCTGTACTCGCGCCATTCCACCAGCACGAGGTCGAGCGGCTTGCGCAGCACGACGATGTAGTCGGGAAAGGCCTCCATGCGGCGATAGGCGACGATCGCGGCCTCGCCGTGGAACGCGGCCGAGATATAGGTGCCGCGCGGCGATTTCGGCAGCTTCTCGATGAACAGCGGCATGCTCGCCAGCGAGCGGCCCATGGCGGCGACGTCGAACGGCGCGCGCGCCAGGCTGACGCCATCGGCGCGCACCAGCGCGGTGACGGTGTTGCGGTTGTCGCCCTCCAGGGTCCAGGCGTGCGCGAAGTACCAGGGCTCGATCTTGGCGACGATGATGCCGATGACCTTGCCCTCGGCATCGCGCCAGGGCCGGATCGCCGGGATGTACCAGGATCGCTCACCAGCAGGGGCAGTGCCCAGGACCGGCGGCGCCAGCTCGAAGCCCTGCTCGGACAGGCCGCGGAAGACCTTGAAATAGGGCCGCATGCTGAGGTCGACGTTGTCCTCGTCGTCGCTGCTGAAGCGCACCATGCCGTTGCGACCGGCAACGCGCACCGAGCGGATATAGGGCCGCCCCTTCAGGCGCTCGCGCAATGCGGCGTTGATCCTGGCCGGCTCGCTGTCGAGCGCAACCTGGGCCAGGCGGTTTTCAATCGCCTCCAGCGTGCGCTCGAGGCTCTGCAGGGTGCGCGTGGTGTGCTCTTCAGTGAGTCGCGCCAGCGAGCCCGCGAGGTACTGGTCCTCGACGATGGTCTTGTCTCGATAGTAGCTCAGGATCAGCGCCAGGAATCCGGCCGAGAGCAGGATGATGACTACCGGCACCCACAGCAGCAGGCGCGGCACGGTGAGCCAGTCCCTGAGCTTTGCTCCAATCGCCGGAAGATGTGTGCGCACCTGAGCCCTGCCGATGCTCGACTATGCAGGGCGTACGCCGCAAGCCGCCGCGCGACCACGGGGCAATGATCCGGATTGGATCGATCGGACGCACAAGGGCCCCGCCTATGGGACGGGGCCCTTGCTCGAAAGACGCGTACTACTTGGGCATCCGTACTACTTGGTGGGCGCAGGCGCGGGCGCGCTCGGGGCCGGCGCAGGCGCCTGCGGCTTGACCGTGATGTCGATCTGCTTCGACGGGCCGGTGGCCGTCTGCGGGTTGGTGTGGAACACGCCGGTGAACAGCGCGACCACGACGATCAACGCCACGACGACGCCGCCAACGATGAAGTAAAGCCCGCCGTTACCGCCACCACCGTTACCGGTCACGATTTGATCGGCCATGTCATTGCTCCCTGTCTGCATCGGGTGACGACGAAACGACCAGACGCGGCGCGTTGTTCCCCGCTGGACAGGCGTGATCGTTATGTGACCCGAATAAGGCAGGGGCACCTTGACGACGATGCGGAGTTACCGACGCGCCGCGCGCACAGGCGTCGCGGCTGGTCATGGTCCGGGCGGCTTCGCGCTTCTCCTCTCCTCCAGGCGCGGAGCCGCCGCCTTACGCCGGCAGATGCTGGCTGAGCCAGTCGATGGTCTCAGGCTTCGCCTGCCGCGCCATGGCCGGCGGCATCAGCGCACACCGTACCTCGCGAATTCCTCGGTGATATCGGCTTTGATCGCCCCGGCCGCGGCGATGTCAGCGGCACCGCCCGCCACGTCGCCCTTGCGCTGGCGCGCGATGCCGCGGCCGTACAGCGACGTGGCCAGGCGCGCATCGACGCGCAGCGCCGTGTCGTAGTCGGCGATGGCCTCGTCGAGGCGGCCGGCTTTCAGATGCGCCAGGCCCCGGGTGCCGAGTGTGTTGGGATCACCGGGTCGCAACCGCAGGGATCGCTCGCAATCGCTCAGCGCCTCGTCCAGCCGGCCGAGCATGGCGTTGCTCCGGCACCGGCCGTGGAGTGCGAGCGCGTGCGATGGATCGAGGCGGATGGCCTGGTCGTAGTCCTGGATCGCCTGGTCGTGCAGGCCCCTGACCTGATAGGCGTTGCCGCGCGTGACGTACGAGTCCGGATAGGACGCGTTGAGGCGCCTGGCCTGACCGTAATCCTGCCGCGCCCGGTCGTGCTGGCCCTTGGCATGATAGGCATTGCCGCGCGCGATGTAGCCATAGGCGTAGGTCGGGTTGAGGTGGAGGGACTGGTCGTAGTCCTCGATCGCCCGGTCATGCTCGCCCTTGGCCGCGTAGGAGTAGCCTCGGTTGAAATAGGCGGTCGCCAGCTTCGCCGCGGTTTCGCGGCCGGATTCGATGACCGCCGTGCAGCCCTTTATCGCCAGATCGGGACCGACCAAGGCGGCGAACTCGCACCAATGCTGATGCGGCTCATAGCTCTGCGCCACCGCCTCGCCGCTGGCGCCGGCGGCGAGCAGCGCAAGCACCAGCACCGTCGTTCGCATCATCCAGGCCTAAGCCGGCAGATGCTGGCGCAGCCAGGCGATGGTCTCGCGCATGACGTCGTCGAAGGCCGGCTTGGTATAGACCTGGTAGTGGCCGTAGCCGGGCAGCACGACGAGCTTCTTCGGCTCCTTGGCGTGCTCGAACAGGGACTGGCAATCCTCGGGCGGCACGAGGCGGTCGTCGCCGGCGGCGATCAGTAACAGAGGCCTGGGTGAGATATGCGCGACGACCCATTCGGGATGGAACGACAGCGTCTCGTCGATGAACTCCAGCGGGATCGTGCCCACGGCGTTGGGGTTGGCGGCGCGTGCCTTGGCGGCGAGCTCGGCCGACTGGCGGTCGGGCAGCAGGATCTCCTCGCGCGGCACGAACTCGCTCTGCCCTGACAGCACGCGGCGTTCGCGATCCTTCTCGGAGCGATCGAGCAGGTCGTGGAATTCGTCGGGCCGCCGCACGCTGCGCATCCAGCGGCCGCCATGGCCCATGCCGACGACGCCGATGGTGCACTTCACGCGCGCATCGATCGCGGCGGTGAAGACCACGGTGGCGCAGCCGTAGCTGGTGCCGTAGATGCCGATGCGCTGCTTGTCGCATGGTGGCTGGAGACCGAGGAAGGTGATCGCCGCCTGCACATCGGCGACGCGGCTGTAGGGCGCCAGACGGCTGCGCGATCCCTCGCTCTTGCCCCAGCCCTTGTAGTCGAAGGTGAGCACGACGTAGCCGGCGCGATTCAGCTCGGCGGCGTTGTCGGGCAGGTAGAGATCCTTCACACCGGTATAGCCGTGGCACAGCACGATGCCGGCGCGCTTCTGCCCGGGCTGCAGGTCATCGGGCAGGAAGAGGTCGCCATCGAGCTTCACGCCCTCGCTGTAGAAGGATACGGGCTGGCGCATCGTTCGAGTCTCCGCCGGTGTGGGCCAGCGGCGATGCTAGCAGAGTCGGGCGATAACACGGCATGGGCACCGCGAACCCACCTTGGGCGTTAGCCCCGGGCAGCCCTCCCGCTCCCGGGACCGGGCGCAGCCCAGGATCTGCATGTCGGCGCGCCGATTGCTCGCGTTGCTGTTCGTCCTCGTCATTGCCAGCCCAGCCGCCGTCGCGCTGCCGATCACCGATCCGCAGGCGATCGAGAAGGAGCTGGTGGCGCTGCGCTCCGCGATGGCCGACGCGATGAAGGCCAAGGACGCCGCCAAGCTGCGCGCGATGTTCACCGACGGCTTCACCCACATCGACGACACGGGCAAGCTCGCCGATCGCGAGGCGCACATCACCGCGCTCTTGATCCGCGACTCGGTGATCGAGGATGCCGGCGTGGCCGAATGGCGGCTGAACCTCAACGGTCCCAACATCGCCATCCTCACCGGCCGCAGCACGCTGGCGGTCAAGGCCAGCAGCGCCTCCTATGCGGTGCGCTGGACCCAGGTCTTCGTGCGCGAATACGGCGTCTGGCGCATCGCCGCCAGCCAGGTCACGCGCTTGCCCTCTGGGTGAGGGTGAAGGATTTTCCGGATATCGACGTCACGCGCGCGGACGGTCTATATGGAAAAATCCTTCACCATCCTTCACTCCTGCCCGATCGGTCCCAAAATGGTTCCGGAAGGCAGCCGAGCCGGCGCGATAGACGTCAGCCGATGTCGGGCGGCAACTCGAGCTCGCCGAGCTTGGGGAAGGTGGTGGGGTTGCGCTCGCTGTACTCGTCGATGTCGCCGGGGTTGGTCATCGACGGGTAGTAGCGGCTGACCGTGAGCTCCTGGCTTTCGAACGAATCCTCGACCAGCTCGCTGCAGAAATAGGTGCGTTTGCTGCCGACGCCGGCCTTCACCTTGTTGGCGCCCCAGCGCGCCAGATGCAGCCACGGCTGGGCCGGCGCGCTCAGCACCGAGACCAGGCCCGAGCCGCCGAACACGCCGCCATAGGCATAGGAGCCGCCGACCTTGGAGATCGCGTAGTCGGCGATCTTCTGCGCCTGGTCGCCGCTCAGCGTCTTCAGGCGAAAGGCGCTCGCCAGCCTGGCCTCGTTGAGCGACAGCTTGATCGAGCGCTGCACCACGCCGTTGGCCACCGCCTCGACCACGGTGCCCCTGCCGACATAGAGCATGGCATGGCTGTACGTGGCGACCGTGCCGGCCTTGATGACTTTCGACACCGCCGCCGACGTGGTCGACAGAATGACGTCGGCCACCTGCAATTCACTGGCTTTCATGATGTCCCCCACCCCGATGGAGGGACGATACGCATGACAGCGCGCGAGTCCATACGAGACTTCGAAATCGCACCGTAACGTCACACCTGGCGCGATCTGGCACGGCGCCAGGCACACCGAACACGCTTTCGTGTAGCGCGCCGCACGATCCGGCGCGCGTCGGCGCCCGTAGCTTCACCGACGCCGAGAGCCCAGGGCCCGGGAGGGGAGCGTCGCATCACGAGCCATGGGAGTTTCCGAATGCTCAGCCGTACGACCGTCCTCGCGGCGTTCACCGCCGTTGCCCTCATCGCCGCCCAGCCGGCCTTCGCCGCCGACAACCCGATGGTGGGCGGCGCGCCGATGCTGGTGACCAAGAACATCGTCGAGAACGCGATGAACTCGAAGGATCACACCACCCTGGTCGCCGCGGTGAAGGCCGCCGGCCTGGTCGAGACCCTGCAGGGGCCCGGCCCATTCACCGTCTTCGCGCCGACCAACGCGGCCTTCGCCAAGCTGCCGCCGGGCACGGTCGAGTCGCTGGTCAAGCCCGAGAACAAGGCCAAGCTCACCAAGATCCTCACCTGCCACGTCGTCGGCGCCAAGGCGATGTCGATGGCCATCGCCAAGATGATCAGCGACGACAAGGGCATGCATCCGGTCAAGACCCTGGGCGGCTGCATGCTGACCGCCAAGATGAATGCGGCGGGCGTGATCACGCTCACCGACGAGAATGGTGGCGTCGCCAACGTCACCATCGCCGATGTCCAGCAGTCCAACGGCGTGATCCACGTCATCGACACCGTGCTGCTGCCGAAGATGTAGCGCCTGCGCCTGCAGCGCCCGCCCGCCGCTGACGCGCGCGGGCGGGCGCTTTTGCGCGTCGATGCCGGATTTCCCGATTGACGGGTGGAAGCTGCAGCGTTTCTGCTTCGATCGTCTCGATTGACGCCCGCAATGCGTCCATGCGAGTTGCTCACCATGACGTCCGTCCGGACCGAAGCAGCCTCTCCCATCATCGTCTTCGACCAGGTGCGCAAGGTGTTCGCTGCGCGCCGGGCGTCGCCCGAGGTCGGCGCGGTCAATGGCGTGTCGCTGTCGGTGGCCGCCGGCGAGATCGTGGGCGTGATCGGCCGCAGCGGTGCCGGCAAGTCGACCCTGATCCGCCTGGTCAACGGGCTGGAGAAGCCGAGCTCGGGCACGGTGACGGTCGACGGCACGGCGATCTCGGCGCTGGACGAGCGCGGCCTGCGCGCGGCGCGGCGCTCGATCGGCATGATCTTCCAGCATTTCAACCTGCTGTCCTCGCGCACCGCCTTCGGCAACGTGGCGCTGCCGCTGGAGATCGCCGGCCGCACGGACGAAATCCGCCAGCGCGTCGAGATGCTGCTCGACCTCGTGGGGCTGGCCGACAAGCGCGACCGCTATCCCGCCGAGCTGTCGGGCGGCGAGAAGCAGCGCGTCGGCATCGCGCGCGCACTTGCGACCGCGCCCAAGGTGCTGCTGTCGGACGAAGCGACCTCGGCGCTCGATCCCGAGACCACGGCGCAGATCCTGGCGCTTCTGAAGCGCATCAACCGCGAGCTCGGCCTCACCATCGTGCTGATCACCCACGAGATGGCGGTGGTGAAGACCGTGGCCGACAAGGTGGTGGTGCTCGAAGCCGGGCAGATCATCGAAGAGGGCGCGACCTTCGACATCTTCGCCCACCCGCAACATCCGACGACGCGCTCCTTCGTCGGCTCGGTCACCGGCTCGGCGTTGCCCGAGGACATCCGCGCCCGATTGAAGGCCGCGCCCTCGCCCGGCGGCCAGGCGGTGGTGAAGGTCGTGTGGACCGGCGAGCAGTCGGGCGATCGCGCGCTGGGTCAGCTCGCGCGCGATCTGTCGATCGACATCGCGCTCCTGCACGGACAGATCGACTCGATCGCCGGCCGGCCGTTCGGCACCTTGACCATCGCAATTCCCGGCGACGACGCGACCCTGAGGTCGGCCGTCGAAACGCTGACACGCGACGGCCTGCACACGGAGGTGCTCGGCCATGTCGCCTGAGGTGCTGCAGCTGATCCTCAGCGCGACGCTCGACACCTTGATCATGGTCGGCGTCTCGGCCGGGCTCGGCACGTTGCTGGGACTGCCGCTGGGCGTCTTCCTCGCCACCAGCCGCGCGGGCGAGCTGTTCGCGGCACCGTGGGCCAACAGCGTGCTGGGCCTGATCGTCAACGCCACGCGCTCGACGCCGTTCATCATCCTGGTGGTGGCGATCATCCCCTTCACTCGCCTTCTCGCCGGCACCTCGATCGGCACCAGCGCGGCGATCGTGCCGCTGACCGTCGCCGCCACACCCTTCATCGCGCGCCTGGTCGAGGCGGCGATCCGCGAGGTCGAGCACGGCCTGATCGAGGCGGCGCGCGCGATGGGTGCAAGCCCGCTGCAGATTGTGCTCAAGGTGCTGCTGCCCGAAGCGCTGCCGGCGATCGCGCTGGCGCTGACCTTGGCGACCGTCAGCCTGATCGGCTACTCGGCGATGGTCGGCGCCGTGGGCGGCGGCGGCCTGGGCGATCTCGGCATCCGCTACGGCTATCAGCGCTTCATGCCCGACGTGATGCTGGCGGTTGTCGTTGTCCTGATCGTGATCGTGCAGGCTGTGCAGAGCCTGGGCGATCGCCTCGCGCGCCGACTGGACAAACGCAAGCGACATCAAGCATGACTGTTTTCCCAACGAGGAGCGACCTTATGTCCCCGCGCCGTCTGTTCATCGCCACCCTTGCCGCGTCGCTTCTCGCCGGCGCCGCGAGTGTGGCGGCCCAGACCACCATCAAGGTCGGCGTCACGGCCGGCCCGCCGGCCCAGATCATGGAGGCGGTGAAGGCCGTCGCCGCCAAGAAGGGCCTGACGATCCAGATCGTCGAGTTCACCGATTTCGTCATCCCCAACACCGCGCTCGATGCCGGCGAGATCCAGGCCAACGCATTCCAGCATCAGCCCTACCTCGACAACCAGAAGGCCGATCGCAAGTTCAAGATCGAGTCGGTGGGGCAGACCTATACCGTGCCGCTCGGCATCTACTCGAAGAAGCACAAGACGTGGGCCGATGTGCCGTCGGGTGCCTCGATCGCCATCCCCAACGATCCGACCAATGGCGGCCGCGCGCTGCTGCTGCTGCAGGCCAAGGGCGTGATCAAGCTCAAGCCCAACGTCGGGCTGAAGCCGACGCCGCTCGACATCGTCGACAACCCGAAGAAGTTCAAGATCATCGAGATCGACGCGGCGCAAACCTCGCGCTCGCTCGACGATGTCGCGGCGGCGGCGATCAACACCAACTACGCCGTGCAGGCCGGCCTCGATCCGGCCAAGGACGCGATCCTGCAGGAAGACCCCAAGGGGCCGTACGTGAACATCATCGCCGTGCGCACGGTCGACAAGGACAAGCCCTGGGTGAAGACCCTGGTCGAGAGCTACCGCTCGCCCGAGGTCAAGGCCTTCATGGCGGACAAGTTCAAGAGTTTCCTGACGTCGTGGTGAGTCACCAATCCTTCTCCCCGCAAAGGCGGGGAGAAGGTGCCGAGCGACAGCGAGGCGGATGAGGGGCTTCCAGACCTCTCCTCCGCCTCTTCGCTTGTAGCGAGATCGCAAGCCCCTCATCCGCCCTTCGGGCACCTTCACCCCGCATGTGCGGAGAGAAGGAACGACGGGTACGCTGCCGCGTTATGTGCCTCGGTCATGGCACAGTCTGCCGTCATCCTGCTTGAGAATGCCCGCAAGGCACGCACGGAAGCGACGCGCGCGCGTCGGCTCGCTATGGCGGTCTCCGACGGTCAGGCGATGCGGACCTTGCACGCCTATGCCAATGAGCTGGAGCAGAGAGCCCGCGAGTATGAGCGCCTGGCCACCGACCTCGCCGCCACCGTCTCGCGCACGAAAAAGCTCACGCGCGAGATCGGCGAGGCGATGCAGCAGTTGCAACAAACCGTCGACGGCATCCGCAAGCCGCGGAAGACCGAATAAGGTCCACCACTGAACGATCAGGTCTTCACGTCAACCGTCGCAGCGGTCGCGCAGGGTGGGATCGGCGGGATTTCCGATTCGGCCCGATGGATCTCGGGGATCGCCTTGGTCAGATGGTAGGTGACGCGCGAGCGAGAGGGGCCGGTGCCATCGATAATAAACGTGGCGGTGTGGAGCCCAACGTCGGGGCCGGCGAAGAAGTGAACTACGCCGCGGCGGTGCGGATGATCAAAGATTGGTCGACCCGCACCACGTGCCAGGCATTGCGTCAGCGCCTCGTAGCCCATCGGAAAGGTCCTGCTGAAGGCGGCCGGCCAGTAGTAGTCGTCACCCGACGGCGCGCAGGACGACACCGAGACGACAAGCGCCGCGAGGATACGACGGCGTGCGCGCATGTCAGTCAGCGCACGAAGGTATTGCGCACCCGGCGCGAGCGCAGGAAGTAGACCACGCCGCCGATCGAGATCGCGATCGGGATGGCGATCAGCGGGCCCAGCTCGATGGTGTCGCCGTCGATGGCGGTAAGGCTGAGCCCGTCGGCGAAGATCGGCAGCAGGGCCATCGGCACCAGCCACAGGCAATAGGCCCAGCGTGTGTAATGCGATCGCCGCACGAAGAGCAGCAGCACGACAAACGTCGCAATGCCCAGCCCCAGCAGCAGCGGGGGCAGGACGATGAGTCCGCCCTGCACGATCATGGACTCGTCGGAGAACAGCAGGTCGAGCAGCCGGATGCCTGATGTCACGCCGTAGCCCATCAGGCCGAGCGCCGACAGAATCAGCCAGGCGAGCCAGGCGGCCAGCCAGCCACCGACTCCTTTCGGCTCCTCGCCCGGCGCGCGCGGCACCGGTTTCGCCATCGGCGGCGCCGGTGTCGCGACGCGTACGAGTGCAGGCGCGGGCACCGGTGGCGGCGTGGATACGACAGGTGGCGGTGGCGGCGGCGGCGGCGCAGCATGCGGCGGCGGCGTCGGCGCCGGCGGTGGATCGTCCGCCAGGCCGACCCATGACTCCTCGGGCGCGGCGCGCTGGTCCACTACCTGGGAGACCTCCGGCGACGGCGGATAGGTCGAGGGCAAGGCGCCGCGATTCGCCGCGTAGGCGACGGCGCGCAGCACCGGCACCATGATCGCCTTGCGGATGCCGATGTCGGCGTCGACGCGCTGGGCGTGACGGTCGATCTCGAGCGCGGCCTGGTCGCGCCGCGCCGCCGCGATGGCCTGCACCGCGCCGTGATCGAAGGCGATGCCCAACAGCCGGAGCTGGCGGTTGTGGCCGGGCATCGCGTCGGCGAGCAGCGCCAGCACTTTGCGACGATCGTCGAAGGCGCCTTCGCCCAGGCGCTGGCGGATGGCCGCCAGCGTCTTGGCCAGCGTGTCGTGGATGTCTTCGGACATGCGAACGCAGCCTACCGCGCAGGCAGGCTGCGACAAAGTCCAGGACTCTTAGACGTCAGCGCAGCGGAATGGTCGCGCCGAAATACAGGCTGCCTCGGTTGGACGGATAGACCGGCTGCGGCGCGACATAGACCGGCTGGGGCACGACGTAGACCGGTTGTGCGGGCACGACGTAGACCGGCTGCGCCGGCACGACGTAGACCGGTCGCCACTTCTTGCCGCGTCCGCCCTCGCCGCCTTCGCCGCCTTCGGCGGTCGTGGCCAGCGTCGCCGCCGCTCCGATCACGCCTATCAGCAGACTGGCCTTCCTGGCGATCGACATGACGCGAAGCCTCCCTGTTTGACTCTCACAGCAAGCTGGGCGGCAAATACGGCCAAAGTGTGCTCGTGACCAGGGACCGTTCTGTGGCCACATTTCACCCCAGATGATGCCGGCCGCATGACCGATCTGCCCTTCGCCAGCGCCCTGCCCGACATCGTCTTCCCCGCCGCCGTCTCGGGACGCGGCATGGCCAGCCTCTCCTTCCTGTTCCAGCTCGAGCAGAGTCAATGGTGGTCGCAAGACCGCCTGCGCCAGGGCCAGGAGACGCAGTTGCGCCAGCTGCTCGCGCATGCCGACGCGCAGGTGCCGTTCTGGCGCGGCAAGCTCCGCGCGTTGATCGACGCGGCGGACAGCGCGGCGTTCTGGACGCGCTGGCATGCGCAGCCGCTCCTCACTCGCCGGCAGATCCAGGACGCCGGCGATAAGCTGATCAGCGCGGCCATGCCCGAGGGCCACGGCGATCTCGCCGAGATCTTCACATCAGGGTCGACCGGCAAGCCGATCCGCGCCGTGCGCTCGGAAATGTGGGAGGTGCTGTGGAGCGCCTTCACCGTGCGCGAGCATCTCTGGCATCGCCGCGATCTCGGCGCCAAGCTCGCTGCCATCCGCACCTCGACCAAGGGCAAGGCGCTGTGGCCCGACGGCGAGCGGCTGGAGCATTGGGGTTTCTCGACCGGCGACATCTTCAAGACCGGTCCGTGCGTGAGCCTCAACATCACCACGCCGATCGAGCGACAGCTCGAATGGCTCGAGCGCGAGGCGCCCGACTACCTGCTGACACATCCGACGATGCTCGATCGCCTGCTGCGTGCGGGCGGCGACTTCCGGCCCAAGCGCCTGAAGCAAGTGCTGACCATCTCCGAGATCCTGGCGCCCGGCCTGCGCGCGCTCTGTCGCGAGCGTTGGGGCGTGACGGTGATCGACACCTACTCGACACGCGAATGCGGCTATCTCGCCTTCCAGTGTCCCGAGCACGAGCACTATCACCTGCAGGCCGAGAGCGCGCTGGTCGAGATCCTCGATGAATCAGGTGCACCGACCAGGCCCGGCGCCATTGGCCGCGTCGTCGTCACGCCGTTGCACAACCTCGCCATGCCGCTGTTGCGCTACGACATCGGCGACTACGCCGAGACCGGCAATGGACCCTGCCCCTGTGGCCGCGGGCTACCGGTCATCAAGAGCATCCTCGGCCGGCGGCAGAACCTGTTGCGCTTGCCCGACGGCAGCGAGCGTTGGCCGCTTCTGTCGTCCGGCGACATCGGCGGGCTGCTCGCGCTTGCGCCGATCCGTCATTACCAGGTGGCGCAGGTCGCAACCGATCGCATCGAGCTGCGCTTGCAGACCGCGCGGGCGCTGGCCGACATCGAGGTGACGCAGGTGCTGGGGTGGGCGCGCAAGAAGTTCGGCGCCGAGTTCCACATCGACCTCGCCTTCCCGCCCAAGCTCGAACGCAGCGCGGCGGGCAAGTTCGAGGATTTCGTCTCTCTGCTGTGAGCTCAGCTGCCCATCATCGATGCCGCGACGGTGGCGATGGTCGTCACGCCGATCAGCGTAAGGCTGGCCACGACGACGCTGGCGGTGCCCATCGCCTGCAGCGCACGGCGCGCCATCGGCATCTTGCCGGCGGGAACGGTGACGCTGAGCACCCGCAGGTACTCGGGAATCTGCCACAGCGCCTCGGTGCCGCGGCGGAAGGTGACGGTGTCGCCCGGCCGCAGGGTCCAGACGCGATGGTTGGCGTCGATCACGCCGCCCACGCCCTCGACCACGTGCACCACCTCGTCGGCCTCATAGCGGCGGCGGAAGCGGCCGGCGGAATAGTCACGCAGGCCGACTTCGGCGTCGCCGGTGCGCTCGAGGGCGGCGTGGCGCGCGATCGGTTCACCCGACAGCACGTCGCCCTCGGCGATGCTCTCGACCCGGAAATCAGCAAAGGCCGGATCATGGAACTGCAATGGCAGTTGCCCAGTGCCCCGACGTTTCATAAATGGCCCCACCCCAAAATATGACGCAATGTATGAGATTAATTCTGCAATATAACCGAATGAATGTAAACGATGATTTCGGTTCAGTTCGGACCATGCATTAACCGATGTGGTGGAAAATGAGGATTCCTCTCGCGATTCTAGGCGCTTGACGACCGCCAGAAATATAGAGAACAAATAGCGAACATCGACCACTGAAGGAGAGGGCAGTCCGATGGATCGCACGGCGTTCATTGAGCGGTTCTGCATCGTCATCCTGGTCCAGGTGGTCAACAAGATGGGACGGCGCCTCTCGCCGAACCCGCAGATCGAGGCCGGGCGGGTCTACGAGGCGTTCAGGCTGGCGCGCGGCCAGGCCTCGCTGTCGCGCGAGGCCTTCATCGAGGCCGTGGCGCCCGAGCTGGCCGGGCTGTTCTGCGATTGGCAACGCGGCAAGCGCGTCGATCACCACGCAATGGCCGGCGCCGTGTTCGATGGCCTGCAGCGCGCCGGGGCCTCGATCACGCTCGCGCCGCAGCGCCAGGACGGGCCGACCAGCATCAGGCGATCGGCCTGAGCCCGGCCTTCCCACCCGCCTCCGCCCTGCTAGAATCGTCGCGCGATCGGCTGTGGGGACGGCCGCGGTTGGGGGACGGATCATGACCAGCAGGGCGTGGGCGTGGGCGATTGCATGGGCGGCGCTGGCATGGGCGGCGCCGGCCGCCGCGCAGCAGGGTCGCGACGAGCAGTGGCGCTGGTGCACCGGCGGCACAGGCATCAGCAACGATCAGTCGATCAACGGCTGCACCTTGCGCATCCAGTCCGGCCAGGAGACGCCGCAGAACCTCGCCATCGCCTACGCCAATCGTGCCAACAACTACGTGCGCAAGCGCGACTACGATCGCGCCATCGCCGATTACGACCAGTCGCTGCGCATCTACCCCAACTCGGCCCCGGCGCTGGCCGGGCGCGGCACGGCCTATGACCGCAAGGGCATGATCGACCGCGCCCTGCAGGATTACGACCAGGCGATCAAGCTCAACCCGTCCTATCAGCTGGCCTACTTCAACCGCGGCGTGGCGTGGAGCAAGAAGAAGGATTTCGACCGTGCGCTGCGCGACCTCGACCAGGCGATCAAGCTCAACCCGCAGGACGCCGACGCCTTCGTCGAGCGCGGCAATGCCTGGGCCGAGAAGATCCAGTACGACCGTGCCATCGAGGACTACGACCAGGCGATCAAGATCCGGCCCGACCATTTCCTCGCCATCTACAATCGCGGCCTGACCTTTGCCGACAAGAAGGACTACACGCGCGCCATCGCCGACTACGACCGCGCCATCCGCCTGCAGCCCTCCAACCCCAAACCCTATCTCGATCGCGGCAACGCCTGGACGAACAAGGGCGAGCCCGACCGCGCCATCCAGGACTACGACCAGGCGATCCGGCTCGACCCGCAATACCGCCTCGCCTTCCAGAATCGCGGCCGCGCCTGGGCTGACAAGCGCCTGTGGGACCGCGCCATCGAGGATTACGACGTTGCGATCCGCCTCGAGCCCGCCAACTCCCGCGCCTATCTCGACCGCGGCAATGCCTGGCTGGAGAAGGGCGACCAGGACCGCGCGCTCGCCGACTACGAGAAGGCGCTGCAGCTCGACCCGAAATACGCCCTGGCGCTGCACAACCGCGGCGTGGTCTGGGCCAAAAGGCGCCAGTACGATCGCGCCATCGAGGATTACGACGCGGCGATGCGCCTGGACTCGACGGATGCGCGGCGCTTCATCGATCGCGGCAACGCCTGGACCGACAAGGGCGACCACGATCGCGCCATCGCCGATTACGACCGCGCGCTGCAGCTCAACCCCGACTACCAGCTGGCTTACTTCAATCGCGGCCTGGTCTACGCCCGCAAGCGCGACGACGAGCGCGCCATCATGGATTATTCCGCCGCGCTGAGACTCAATCCCGACGATGCGCTGGCCTTCTACAATCGCGGCCTGGCCTTCGCGCGCAAGAAGGACATCGAGCGCGCCATGGCCGACTACGACGCCGCGATCCGCATCAACCCCGCGCTGGCCGCCGCCTACTATAACCGCGCGCTGGCCCGCGAGGCGCGTGACGACTACGCCCACGCGATCGACGATTTCAACGCCGCGATCCGCATCAACCCGAACAACGCCAGCTACTTCAACAGCCGCTGCTGGGCGCGCGCCATCGTCGGCCAGCTCGACGAGGCGCTCGCGGACTGCGATGAGTCGCTGCGCCAACGACCCAACAGCCACAACACGCTCGACAGCCGCGGGCTGGTCCATCTGAAAGCCGGCCGCTTCGACGCGGCGATCGCCGACTACGACGCGGCGCTGCAGCTCGATCCAAACAAGTCGCTCTCGCTCTACGGCCGCGGCTTGGCGCGCCTGCGCAAGGGCGAGAAGGATGCGGGCGACGCCGACATCGCCGCCGCCGTCGCGATGCGCGCCGATGTCGCCCAAGAGATGGCAAAATATGGAGTGAAGCCATGACGACCCGCGATCCTCTCGACCCCGAGCCCCTGCCGAACGGCAAGCTGAGCTACAGCCGCCACGCGCAGATGGTCATGCCCGACAACAGCCCCAACGTGCGTACGGTCGAATTCCGCCTGCCGCGCTTTTCCGATACGCCGACTGTGTCGGTGCAGATCATCGCCTCCGCGGGCGCCACGCTGATGGCTGCCTCCGCGCTGAAGATCAACGACAACGTCAGCGGTACCACGCAGATCTCGGTCTCGGCGCAGTCGATCGACAACGGTCCTGCCGCCGGGCTGTACTGGTGCAACATCGTGGTCATCGCCACGCCGATCTGACTGGGGCATCGGGAGTTTTCCCCGTTGTCCTCTCACCTATCCACAGATCGGCCCGCAACCTTGCAGTCGATGTGAGCGTTGCGCCGCGCCCGAGGCAACGCCCTGCCCTGCGCGCCGTTGTCCGTGACGCCGTTCCCTCAACGGAGCCCGTCATGCAGGACACGCGCAGCAAGCAGCCGCCCGCGGCGCACGAGGACAAGTACCGCAACGAGCCGCCGGTCGAGCAGCTGCCCAAGACGGGCGAGAAGCGCCAGAAAAAGCGCTCGCCCGACGACCTGACCGCCGGCCGGCGCGACGAGCGCCGCCACCGGCCCGGCAAGGAGTCGCAGGACGAGTCGTGAGCGAATCCGACGTCATTCGCCGCAAGAACCTGATTGTCGCCAGCCTGATCGGCACGCTGATCATCGCCGTCGTGCTGGGCGGCTTCCTCGGCGTGGTGTGGTGGCTTGCGGGATGACGAAATCCGGCGACAACGGGGCACCTTCTGGACAGTGACGCGTTGTGCCGCCATGCCGCGCACCACGCCGAGACTGACATCCGCCGACCTTACCGCCCTGCACGACCTCGCCTCGGGCGGCAACGACATTACGCCCGTCAGCCGCTACTGGCTGTCGGTCTACGAATTGATCGACGAGACACCGCAGGGCTGGCAGCTCACCGAGCGTGGCCGCGAATTCCTGCGCGAGCCCTCGGCCGAGGAACGCTTCGAAGCCGTCGGGCCGGATGATCCGCGGGTGCTGAGCGCGGCTGCGGCGGCAGCCGCCACCAGCGGCGAGATCCGCGTCGGCCGTCGCCGCCGCCGGCGCCAACCCGTGATGGACCGTGCCTGACGCTTACCGCGGCGCGCCGAACCAGACGGCCTTGGCCTTCTTCTTCATCTTCTTGTCGTCGCCGGACCCGGTCTCGATGGTGAGATCGAGATCGTCATCGTCCGCCGACCCGCCAAAGCTCGGGTTTTGATAGTAGAAGTCGTCGATGATCCTCTGGCTCCCCACGTAGTCGGTGCCAACCACGTCGGTGGGGATGCTGCACAGCAGGCTGCTGATCTGACAGCCGTTGAACGTCATGCCACCGTTGCTCGCGTCGGCGCGCACGAGCTGCGCCGCACCCGTGCCGCCGAGTTGCGCCGCGCCGCTGAAGCTGCGGCTGGCGGGCGAGGCTGAGACGTCGTCGGGCGCGATCCTGGCCACCGTGCCCTGCAGGGTCGCGGCGTTGTTGCTGCCGTAGACGCCCAGCAGACCGAAGCGCGCGGTGGCCGAACCGCCAGCAAACCTTGCGCTCATGCCACCGAGATAGATCGTGCTGTTGGCGCCGTTGAAATCGGCGCCCAGCGTGACCGTGCCGCCGGTGTTGACGCCCAGCGTGTAGCCCGCCGTCCCCACCGCAGGCGTCGGCGTGGTGAAGGCGCCGCCCAGCGCCGTGCCGGGCGTCGTACCGTAGAGCGACGCGGCCGCCGCGCCGCTGAGGTCGACCACCAGCAGCCGCGCGCCGCCCGACGTGTTGGCGGCGGTGCCGGCGAGCGTGATGCCGCCCGACGTGTTCGCCGCCGTGCGCCGGTAGACGATCATGCCCTTGTCCGAGCTCACCGTGCCCTGGACCAGGATGTCGCCGCCGGACGCCGCGAGGTCGACAACGAAGCCGCCGGCGCCGTTCGACGCGTTGGCCGAGACGCCGCCTGCCTGCACCGTGATGCCCAGGCTGTTGGTGAACAGGAACGAGGTCGCGGCCGAACCGGCGACGGCGCCGCTCACGGCGTTGTCGGTGTTGCGCAGATCGACCATGCCGGCATCGGACACCGCCAGCAGGCTGCCTGCGGTGATCGTGCCCTTGCTCTGCGCGACGTCGCCGCTGGTCGCCTGCAGGGCGGTGGCCGCCGAGCCGCTGTCGATGCCGCCGCTGAGCGTGATCGTGCCGGCGTTGCGGATGGCGACGCCGCCGCGGGCGATGACACCCTTGCTGTCCACCGTCAGCGCGCCCGCGTTGAGCAGGCTCAGCGAGCCGTTGCCCAGCGACACCGCATCGAGGAACGCGACGGCGTTGGTCGCGCCGTCGAGCGCCGCGCCGGCGTCGGTGGTCGAAAGCGTCAGCGTGCCTGATGTGATCGCCGCCGTCTGCGTGATCGCGTTGCCGCTGCCCGTGGTCGTCAATGACACCGTGCTGGTACCGGCATTCAGCGTGCCGTTGATCGCCAGCGCGCCCGAGGTCGTGAGCGCGATGCCGCCGCTCGCCGCGACGGCGCCGCTCACGGTCAGCCCGCCGGCATCGCGCAGGCTGAGCGCGCCGGTGCCCAGCGACACCGCGCCAAGGTTGGTGATGGCATTGGTGGCAGCATCGAGCGTGGCGCTGGCGTCGGTCGTCGTCAGTGTCAACGTGCCGGCGGTGATCACGCCCGCACTCTTCTGGGTGATGGCGTTGCCGCTGCCCGTGGTGGTCAGCGATACCGTGCCCGCACCGGCGTTCACCGTGTTGTTGATCGCCAAGGCACCCGAGGTGCTGAGGCTGGCGCCGCCGGCCGCAACCGCGCCGCTCACGGTCAACCCCCCGACATCGACCAGTCGCAACGTGCCGGTGCCCATGGTGACGGCGCTCAGCATGTTGATCGTGTTGCCGCTGTTGGTCAGCGTCACGTCGCCATTGTTGGTCGAGAGGCCAAGTGTGTTGCCGGACACCGTGCCGGTCTGCGTCACGGTCTTGCCGGCACCCGACAGATCGAACGAGACACCGCCGTTGGCGGCCACGCCGCCGCTGCCGATCGACAGATTGCCGCCGGTGCGCAGCGTGACGCCGCCATTGGCCTTGGTCTGGCTGGCGCCGGTCGTCAGGTCGCCGCCTTTGGCATCCAGCGTCAGCTGGGTGCTGGAGAACAGCTTGGCCGACGAGGCGATCCCGCCGGTGTCGTTGGTGATGTTGAGGCTGTTGCCCGAGACATCGCCAATGATCGACAAGCCGCTGGCCGAATCGACGTGCAGGATGAAGTTGCTGCTGGCGCTCGATGCACCCAACGCCGCGATCTTGTGCGCCGCGGTGTCGAGCGTGACCGAGCCGCTGGCGGCCGTCACCGTCAGCGTGCCGGCGGTGATCACAGCGGTGCTGACGCTGTCGTTGATGTCGCCCGCCGCCGTCGCCGACAGCGAGACGCTGCCGGTACCGGCGTTGATCGTGTTGCTGATCGTCAGCGCGCCCGAGGTGCTGAGCGTGGCGCCGCCCGTGGCGGCGATCGCGCCGGTGATCGTCAGCCCGCCGGCATCGAGTAGGCTGAGCGCGCCGGTGCCGAGCGACACCGTACCGAGATTGGTGATCGCATTGATGGCACCATTGAGGGTCGCCGCCGCGTCCGTTGTCGTGAGCGTCAGCGTGTCCGCGGTGATCGCCGCCGTCTGGGTGATCGCGTTGCCCGATCCCGTGGTCGTCAGCGACACCGTGTTCGTGCCGGCGTTCAGGGTGTTGTTGATCGCCAGCTTACCCGAGGTGGTGAGCGTGATGCCGCCGCTCGCCACCACCGCGCCGGTGACCGTCAGGCCGCCGGCATTGAGCAGTGTCAAGGCGCCGGTGCCCAGCGACACCGCGCCCAGGTTGGTGATGGTGTTGGTGGCGGTATCGAGCGTGGCGCTGGCGTCGGTCGTCGTCAGCTGCAGTGTGCCGGCGGTGATCACGCCCGCGCTCTTCTGGGTGATGGCGTTGCCGCTGCCGGTTGCGGTCAGCGACACCGTGCCAGTGCCAGCATTCACCGTGTTGTTGATCGCCAGCGTGCCCGAGGTGCTGAGGTTGACGCCACCGGCCGCAACCGCGCCGCTCACCGTCAGCCCGCCGACGTCGAGCAGTTGCAACGTGCCAGTGCCCATGGCGACGCTGCTCAGCACGCCGATCGCGTTGCCGCTGTTGGTCAGCGTCACGTCGCCGTTGTTGGTGTCGATGCTGAGCGTGTTGCCGGACACCGTGCCCGTCTGCGTCACCGTCTTGCCGGCGCCCGAGAGATCGAACGAGACGCCGCCATTGGCCGCCACGCCGCCACTGCCGATCGAGAGGTTGCCGCCGGTGCGCAGCGTGACGCCGCCGTTGGCCTTGGTCTGACCAGCGCCGGTCGTCAGGTCGCCGCCCTTGGCGTCGAGGGTCAGCTGGGTGCTGGAGGTCAGCTTCGACGACGAGGCGATGCCGCCGGTGTTGTTGATGACATTGAGGCTGCTGCCCGAGACATCACCGGTGATCGACAGGCCACTGGCGGAGTCCACCAGCAGGATGAAGTTGTTGGCCGCACTCGAGGCGCCCAGCGCCGCGATCCTGTGCGCCGCGGTGTCGAGCGTGACCGAGCCGGCGGAGGCCGTCACCGTGAGCGTGCCTGCGGTGATCACCGCCGTGCTGACGCTGTCGTTGACATCGCCCGCCGCCGTGGCCGAGAGCGACACATTGGCCGAGCCTGCGTCGATCGGGCTGTTGATCGTGATGGCGCCCGAGGTGCTGAGCGTAACGCCGCCCGTGGCCGTGATCGTGCCGCTCACGTTCAAGCCGCCGGCATCCAGCAAGTTCAGCGCACCGCTGCCCAGCGACGTCGTGCTCAGGGTGACGATCGCGTTGGTGGCGCCGTTGAGCGTCGCGCCGGCATCCGTGGTCGTGAGCTGCAGCGTGCGCGCGGTGATCGCGCCCGAAGCATCCTGGGTGATGGCGTTGCCGCTGCCCGTGGTGATCAGCGACACAGTACCCGTGATCGCGCTGGTGGTCAGCGTGTTGTTGATCGCCAGCGCGCCCGAGGTGTTGAGCGTGATGCCGCCGTCGGCCGCCACCGCGCCGCTCACCGTCAACCCGCCGACATCGACCAGCTGCAGCGTACCGGTGCCCATGGTGACGCCGCTCAGTACGTTGATTGTGTTGCCGCTGTTGGTCAGCGTCACATCGCCGTTGTTGGTGTCGATGCTGAGCGTATTGCCCGACACCGCGCCGGTCTGCGTGATCGTCTTGCCCGAGCCCGAGAGATCGAACGAGATGCCGCCGTTGGCGCTCACGCCGCCGCTGCCGATCGACAGGTTGCCCCCGGTCCTCAGCGTCACGCCGCCGTTGGCCTTGGTCTGGCCGGCGCCGGTCGTCAGGTCGCCACCTTTGGCATCCAGCGTCAGCTGGGTGCTCGACGTGAGCTTGGCCGACGAGGCGATGCCGCCGGTGTTGTTGGTGATGTTGAGGCTGCTGCCCGAAACATCGCCGGTGATCGACAGGCCGGTGGCCGAGTCAACAACCAGGATGAAATTGCTGCTCGCGCTCGACGCGCCCAGCGCCGCGATCTTGTGCGCCGCCGTTTCGAGCGTGACCGAGCCATTTGTTGCCGTCACCGTCAGCGTGCCGGCGGTGATCACAGCGGTGCTGACGCTGTCGTTGATATCGCCCGCCGCCGTCGCCGACAGCGACACGTTGCCCGTGCCAGCGTTGATCGCGTTACTGATCGTCAGCGCGCCCGCAGTGCTCAGCGTAACGCCGCCCGAGGCCGCGACCACGCCGCTCACCGTCAGGCCGCCGGTGTCGAGCAGGTTCAGCGCGCCACTGCCCAGGCTCACCGTGCCGAGGCTGCCGATGGCATTGGTCGCGGCGTTCAAGATTGCCGAGGCGTTGGTCGTCGTCAGGTTGAGCGCGGCTGAGGTGGTGATCACGCCGCCGGAGAATTGGGTGATCGTGCCGGTGTTGATCAGCGTGACGCCGCCATTGGCGGTGATGCCGGGCGCCACTACGGTCAACGACGCGGCGTTGGTGTTCAGCGCCAGCGCGCCGCTGCCCAGATCGGCGGCGATCTGGGTCACGATGTTGGTCGCCGTGTCGAGGGTGGCGTTGGCGTTGCTCGTTGTCAGGCGCAGCACACCGGCGCTGATCACGCCGCCCGAGGTCTGGGTGATGCCGGTACCGGCGGTCAGGGTTGCAGTGCTGCCGGTGCCGGTCGTGAGCGTGTTGCGGATGTCGAGCGTGCCGGTGGTGTTCAGCCTGACGCTCCTCGACGCCACCGTACCGGTGATCGTCAGGCCGCCCACGTCGAACAGATTGAAATCGCCGGTGCCGGTGCTGACCGCGCCGAGATTGGTCAGCGCGTTGTTCTGGTTGAGGATGACCTCGCCGTTCAGCGTCGTGACGGTCAGCGTGTTGGCGCTGATCGTCGAGGTCGAGGTGATCGTGCTGCCGTTGCCCGTGGTCTCGAGCGAGGCGATGCCCGTACCGGCGTCGATTGCCTGAGCGATCGTCAGGGTCGCGTTCGACTGCAGCGACACGCCCACGCCGTTGATTGCGCCACCCACAGTGATGCCCTTGCCCGAGGCGGTGGCCGTCAGGCTGACGGCGCCGTTGACCGCGGTGAGCGCACTCACCGTCGTGATGTCGCCGCTCGTGTTCTCGACAGCGATGCCACCGCCGGCGCTGATCGAGGCGCCGTTCACAGTGAAACCACCGGCGGCGTTGGTCTTCAGCGCGAAGGCGCCCGTGCCCAGCGAAACCGTGGAGATGCCGGCCACCAGGTTGGTCGCCATGTCGAGCGTAGCGTTGCCGCCGCTGGTGGTGAGAGACAGCGTGTTGGCGGTGATCACGCCGTCCACGGTCTGCGTGATGGCGTTGCCGCTGCCCGTGGTGGTGAGCGAGACCGCGCTCACTCCTGCATCGACGACGTTCCGGATCGAGAGCGCGCCCGAGGTGTTGAGCGTGATGCCGCCGGAGGCCGAGACGGCGCCGCTGACCGTGAGCCCGCCGACGTCGACCAGGTTGAGCGCGCCGGTAATCAGCGATACGTCGCCGAGATTGGTCACGACGTTGCTCTGGCCCAGGTTCGCGTTGCCCTGGTTGGTCGAGATTCGCAGCGTGTTCGCCGTGATCTTGCCGCCGGTTTGGCTGATGGCGTTGCCCGACCCGTTGACGATCAGCAGCGCCGTGCCGCTGCCAGCGTCGATCGACTGGTTGAGTGCCATGGCGGCGCCGGATTGCAGCGTGACGCCGATTCCGGTGACGGTGCCGTTCAGGGTGATCGCGTTGGACGCATTGAGCGACACCGCGCCGGCGCTGGCGGTGACCGCGCCCACCGTGGTCAGGCTGCCGCTGTTGTTGGTGACGCTGATGCCGCCATTGGCCGTGATCTGCGCGCTGGTGGGCACGCTCAAGGTCGCGACATTGTCGACGAAGGTAAAGGCGCCGCTGCCGAGTGAGACGACGCCCAGCCCGCTGATCTGGTTGGCGCCGGTGAAGCTCGCGTTGCCGTTGACGGTCGAGGCGTCCAGCGTGCCGGCGAAGATCCGGCCGGCGCTCTGCGTGATGGCCGCACCGCTGGCACCCGCCCCCGAGATCTGGAAGAAGGCCGTGGCGCCGCCGAGGCCCTGGGCGGTGATGTCGGCGCTGATCGTGATCGCGCCGCCGGTGCGCAACTCGACGCTGCTGGTGTTCGCCGTGAGGTTGCCGGTGATGTTGAGCGCGTCGAAATCGGTGTATTGCAGGCGACCCTGGGTGGTCGAGGCGCCGAGATTGGTGACCTTGTTGTTCGCGCCGGTGATCGCCGCGGCGCCGCTGGTCGTGGTGACCTGCAGCGTGTTGGCGGTGATGCCGCCCGCGGTCTGCGTGATGCTGGCGGCGCTGACCGTGAGCGTGCCCGCGCCGGCATCGACGTTGTTGTCGAAGACGAAGGCGCCGCCAGACGTGATGGTCACGCCCGCGCCGGCGACCGCGCCGCCGATATCCACCGACTGGCCGCTGGCGTTGGCGACCAGGCTCACCGCGCCGGCGCCAGCCGAGAGCGCGCCCGTGGTGGTGATGCCGCCTGACGTGTTGGTGACGGTAATGCCGCCATTGGCGGTGACGCCACTGCCAACGAGCGAGAAGCCGGCCGCGGCATTGGTCTTCAGCGCGAAGGTGCCGGCGCCGAGCAAGACCATGTCCTGGTTCTGCACGACGTTGGTCGCCGTGGTCAGGATCGCGTTGGCATCGTTGGTGATGAGGTCCAGGAAGCCGGCGGTGATGATTCCGGCGGCGGTCTGCGTGATCGTGCTTGCGGACCCGCCGAGCGTCCGCAGGCGGACCGGGTTGTCGGGCGCGTTGAGCGCCGCGCCGACCACGATCGCGCCGGTGTTCTCCAGTATCAGGTTGTTGGCCGCCACCGCCCCCGTCACGGTGAAGGTCGGCACCTCGGTGTGCATGAACAGGGCACCGACCGTGCTGGCACCGAGATTGGTCACCTGGTTGGCGGCCGTCGTGAGATCGACGACGCCGTCGGCCGCCAGGCTCAGCGTGCCCGCGGTGATCACGCCGCCAACGGCCTGCGTGATGCCGTTGCCCGTGCCCGTCGTGGTCAGCGACACCGTACCGGCGCCGGCATTCAGCGTGTTGTTGACCGCCAGCGCGCCCGCCGTACTGATCGTGATGCCGCCGCTCGCCGCGACCGCACCCGTCACGGTGAGGCCACCGGCGTCGAGCAGGTCAAGCGACCCGCTGCCCAGCGACACCGCGCCGAGATTGGTGATGGCGTTGGTCGCAACGTCCAGCGTGGCGTCGCCGCCGCCGCTGGTGGTCAGCGCCAAGGTCGCGGCGCTGATTGTCCCCGCAACGGTGTCGGAGATATTGCCGGCGGCCGACAGTGTGACGGTGCCGCCGGCGATGATCGGCGCGACGACCTGGATGGCGCCGCCGGTGTTCGTCAGCGTGACGTCGTTGGCGGTGGCCGTGATCGTCTCGGCAACGACGAGCGTCGCCGCGCTGGTCTTGAACGCGAACGAGGTCGGGCTCGAGACCGTGCCCAGCGCGCCGGTCGCGTTGGTGGCGGTCGACAGGTCGATGGTGCCGGTGCCGCTGGTGCTGGCGCGCAGGATGCTGGCGCTGATCACCGAGGTCGCGGTCTGCGTGATGTTGCCCGTCGCGTTCAGTACGGTGGCGCCGCCGCCGGAGTTCATCGAGCTCTGGATCGTCAGGTCGCCGACCGTGTTGAGCACGGTGCCGCCGAAGGTGCTGATCGTGCCGGTTACCGTCAGGCCGCCCGCCGAATCGGTCACGCTCAACGCGCCGATCTTCAGATCGGACGCGCCGATGCTGGTGATCAGGTTGGTCGACGACCCGAACGTCGCGTTGCCGTCGTTGGTCGACACGGTGAGCGTGCCAGCGCTGAGCGTGCCGGCGCTCTGCAGGATGGCGTTGGACTTGCCGGTGACGGTGAACGAGGCTGTGCCGGTACCGGCGTTGATCGACTGGCCGATGGTCATCGCGCCGTCCGATTTCAGCGAGACGCCGACGCCGTTCACGGCGCCGCCCAGGGTGATCGTCTTGCCCGTCGCGCCGGCGGTGAGGCTCACCGCGCCGAGGCTCGACTGCAGCGTGCCCGACGTGGAGAGGTTGCCCGTCGTGTTCTCGATGCTGATGCCGCCGTTGGCGGCGATGCCAGCGCCGTTGACGGTGAAGCCGCTCGCCGCGTCGGTCTTCAGCGCGAAGGCGCCCGCGCCCACGCTCACCGTCGTGACGGCGCCGATCGCGTTGGTCGCCGTATCGAGCAGGGCGCTGGCGCCCAACGTCTGCACGAACAGGCTGGGCGCCGCGAGAACGCCCGCCGCCGTCTGGGTGATCGGGCTCGTCGAGGGGCCGAACGTCTGGAGGATGATGCTGGCACTGGCGCTCACCGGCGCGTCGAAGACGATCGCGCCCGAGTTGCCGAAGCTGGCGTTGCCGGCGGTGGCGTTCACAGCTCCGGTGACCGTCAGAGTCGGCACGCCGGCTACCAGCGCGAAGGCTTTTGCAGTGACGCTGCCGAGGTTCGTGACGGCGTTGGCCACCTGGTCGATGAAGACGGAGCCGTTGCTGCTGCCGGCGGACAGGGTGCCGGCCGTGACCACGCCGCTGTTCTGAAAGACTCCGGTTTGGCCGATCAGCGTGACCAGGCCGGCGCCGGCATTCAGCGTGTTGTCGATCGTGATCGTGTTGGCGATGTTGAGGCTGATACCGCCGCTCGCCGCCACGGCACCGGCCACGTTGAGCGAGGCCGACTGCAGGATGAACAGCGAGCCGGTGCCCAGCGACGTCGCGCCGAGATCGGTGATGCTGGTGAAGCTGTTGACGAACGAGGCGTTGGCGTTGGCCGTCGTCAGCACAAGCGTGCCGGCGTTGGTCGCGCCGCCGAAGCTGATGGTGTTGGCGCTGCCGCCGGTGGTGGTCAGGGTGAGGATGCCGGTGCCGGCATTCACCGTGTTGCCGTTGTCGAACAGCACGCCGGAGGTCTCCAGCGTGATGCCGCCCTTCGCGGTCACCGTGCCGTCTATCGTCAGGCTGCCTGCATTCTTGAACGACAGCGCGCTCGAACCCAGGCCGACCGCGCCGAGCTTGCTGACCTGATTGGTCCGGGTGCCAAGCGACGCGCCGCCGCTGCCGGTGATGGTGAGCGTGCCGGCGGTGATGACACCGCTGCCGCTCTGCGTGATGGCGTTGCCCGCGCCAGTGACCGTCAGGGCCACCGTACCGGTGCCGGCATTGATCGCCTGCGTGATCGCCATCGCGTCGGCCGATGTCAGCGACACACCACTACCGCTGACTCCGGCAGCGAAGCTGAAGGCGGTCGCCGCGTTCAGGCTCACCGCGCCAGACGAGGAAAGCCCGGCGACGGTGATGCCACCGGTGGTGTTCTGGATGTCGATGCCGCCATTGGCGGTGATGCCGCCGACGTCGAACGAGCCGACGGCGGTTTTCAGCGCGAAGGCGCCGCTGCCGAGGGTGATCGCCGAGAGCGAGCTCGTTACCGCGTTGGTCGCGGTGGTGAGCGTGACGTTGGCGTCGGTGGTATCGACCTGCAGGAAGGACGTCGTGATGACGCCCGCGGCGCCCTGCGTGATGGTGCTGGCAGCGCCACCTGATGTCGTCAGGAGCACGCCGCCGGGCGAGTTGATCGGCGCGTTGATGATCAGCGGGCCGGCCGTGGTAATGCGGACGTCGACCCCAGGATCCGCGTTGATCGCGCCGGTCACGGTCAGGTCGCGGCCGTTCCGGAAAAACAGCTGCCCTGGGGAGACCGCGCCGAGCTTCGCGACTTGATTGGCGGCGCCGCTCAGGTTGACGGTGCCCAGGCCCGCGGACAGCAGCAGCGTATCGGCGGTGATGACGCCGGCCCCCGACAACTGCGTGACGTTGCCGTTGCCGATCGTGTTCAGCGACACCGTGCCCATGCCGGTGTTGAGCGCCTGGTTGATCGTCAGCGTGCTGCCGGTCAGCGTGAGATTGGCCGCGCTCACCGCGCCCGTGACCGTGACGCTGCTGGCGCTGCGGATGCTGGCGGTGCCGCCGATGGTCGAGACGCCAAGGCTGGTGAAGCTGTTGGTGGCGCTGGTCAGGGTGACGTCGGTGCCCGCATTCGCCTGAAGCGTGCCGGCGCTGAACGCGACGCTCTGGCTGATCGCGCCGCTGGTCGAGGTCAGCGACAAGGTGCCCGCCCCGGCGCTGACCGTCTGGCTGAGATTGAGCGCGCCGTCGGACTTCAAGGTCACGCCAACGCCGCTCACCGCGCCGCCCAGGGTGATCGTCTTGCCCGATGCGTTGGCGATGAGGCTCACCGTGCCGCCGCTCGCCGCGATCGTGCCCGAGGTCGTGATGTTGCCCGTGGCGTTCTCGACGCTGATGCCGCCATTGGCGGTGATGCCGCCGCCGGCGACGGTGAAGCCGCCCGCCGCGCCGGTCTTCAGCGCGAAGGAACCGGTGCCGATCGACACCGTGCCGATGGCGGCCACCGAGTTGGTGACGCTGTTCAGCGTGGCGTTGGCGTTGCCGGTCGTGACATTCAGCGTGCCCGCGGTGATCGCCGCGCTCTGCGTGATGGCGTTGCCGATGTCCGGGGTGATCAGCGAGAGAGTGCCCGAGCCGACGTTGATCGTGTTGTTGATCGCCAGCAGGCCGCCCGTGTTGATGGTGGCATTGCCCGCCGTCACCGGCCCAGTCACTGTCAGGCCGACCGCTTCGCCGACATTGAGCGTGCCGGTGCCCAGCGACACGGTGCCGAGATTGGTGATGTTGCTGAAGCCGTTGAACAGCTGCGCGTTGGCGTTGGTGGTGGTGAAGTTCAGCGTGCCCGCTGTGAACGGCCCGCTGATGTCGATGGCGTTGCCGCTGCCGGTCGTCGTCAGCGACACGGTGGCGGCGCCGGCGTCGACCACGGCGATGCTGCTCGACAGCGCGCCCGAGGTGCTGATCGTGATGCCGCCCTTCGCGGTCACGTTGCCGGTGATGCTCAGCCCGCCGGCATCCAGCAGGTTCAGCACGCCGGTGCCCACCGACACCGTGCCCAGGTTGGTGATGACGTTGGTGGCGCCGTCGAGCGCCGCGTTTGCGTTGGTCGTGGTGAGGTTCAGCGTGCCGCCGGTGATCGCCGCGCTCTGCGAGATGCCGGTGCCGCCGGCCAGCGAGATCGTGCCGACGCCGGCGTTCAGCGTGTTGTTGATCGCCAGCGCATTGGCGATGCTCAGCGTGATGCCGCCGCTCGCCGCCACGGCGCCCGTCACCGTCAGCGAAGCCGACTGCAGGATGTTGAGCGAGCCGGTGCCGAGCGACACCGCGCCGAGATTGGTGATCGTGTCGAAGCTGTTGCCGACCGACGCGTTGGCGTTGGCCGTCGTCATCACCAGCGTGCCCGCGCTCGTTGCGCCGCCGAAGCTGATGATATTGGCGCTGCCGCCGGTCGTGGTCAGCGTCAGGATGCCGGCGCTGGCGTCCACTGTCTGGGCGCCATCGGACAGCACGCCAGAGGTTTGCAGGGTGATGCCGCCCTGCGCGGTCACGGTGCCGGATAGGGTCAGGTTGCCGGCGTTCTTGAACGACAGCACGCCGCCGCCCAGGCTCACCTGGCCGAGACTGGTGACCTGATTGGTCGCGGTGTCGAGCGAGGCGCCACCACCGCCGGTGATGGTGAGCGTTCCGGCGGTGATGATGCCGGCGGCGTTCTGACGGATCGAATCGGGCTCCGAGCCGAAGCCCAGCAGCGACACCGTGCCCGCCCCCGCGTTGACCGCGGCGTTGAGCACGATCCAGATGCTGTTGCGCAAGATGATGCCGCCACTGGCGAGGACGTCGCCGTTGACGGTGAAGGTCAGCGTATTGGTGCGCACCGACAGCGCGCCGCTGCCGAGGTTGGAGGCGCCGAGATTCTTGATGCCGTTGGCCGCCAGGTCGAGCGTGGCGTTGCCGCCCTGCGTGGTCACGGTCAGCGTATTGACGCCGATCCCGGCGGTCTGGGTGATCGTGCCGGCGGCGGTGGTCAGGCCGGCGTTCAGTGCCAGGGTGCCATTGCTGCCGTTGATCGCGGCGTTGATCAGGATGCTGTTGGCGGCCGAGAGCGCCAGCGTGTTGGCCGAATTCCAGGTGATCGGGCTGGCCACCGTGATGTTGCCCAGATCGCCTGCGTCGCCGGACACAAGGGCGCCGCCGGTCGTGATGGTGACGCTGGTAAGCGCCAACGCGGTCTGGATCACCGACGGATCGATATCGAAAGTTCCCGGACCGCTGATCGTGGTCAGCACGACGCCACCGCCGGTGATGATGCGCACCGATCGCGGATCGAGCAGCCACATGCCTGTCGCGCCCGCCGGCGCGCGCGTATCGACGAGAGCGCTGGCCGTTACGACGAGCTTCTCCTTGCCCGATGTCTCGACAAAGCCGCCATTGCCGCCCAACGCGCCACCGCGCGCCTCGATCGTGCCGGTGAACACCGTGGTGTTGTCGGCCCATACCACGACAGTGCCGCCATCGCCCTTGCCGGTGGCGTTGGCTGTGATCGTCGCGCCCTTGTCGACGGTGGTGTTCTGCGCATTGGCGATCGGGCCCGCCCCGCCCTTGCCGCCGCCAATCAGCACCGTACCGCCGCCGCTGGCGCCGTTGGCGTTGATGCGTGCCGTCGATTGCACCTGAACCTGGGTGCCGGTCGCCGTGACCGTGCCGCCCTTGCCCGTGGCGCTCGAGACATCGACCTCGGCGCCGAAGACCACCGCACCGCCCTCGATGGCGACGGTGCTCGCCTTGACCATGCCCTGCACGTTGGTGATAGAATCGACGACGTTGCGCGCGGTCGCGGCGCTGATGCTCACCGAGCCGCCCGGCGCGTTGATCGTGCCGGTATTGCTGGCCTTGGCCGCGACCTTGGTCGCCGGCCCGATCTGCAGGCCGAGCAATCCGTCACCCGCCAGGTCGACCATCATGGTCTCGCTGCCGCCGATGGTGACGCGGCCGAGCTTGGCGTTGATCACGCCGTTGTTGGCCGCGTTCGGACCGACCAGGCCGACGAGACCGCCCTCCTTCACCGTGATCGTGCCCTGGTTGATCACCGCGGCGTTGGGATTGGTCGAGGCCTGGTCGAAGGCGACCTTGCCGCCGGCCATGAAGTCCTTGTTGGCGACGTTGGCGGTGCCGGCGATCAGCGAATGGACATTGACCTGCGCGCCGTTGCCGAAAGTCACGCCCGACGGGTTGATCAGGATGATCTGGCCGTTGGCGTTGAGCTGGCCGTTGATCAGCGACGGATCGGGACCGATGACGCGGTTGAGCGTCACCGACGAGACGCCAGGCTGGACGAAGTCGACGCGCGAGCCCGCGCCGATGTTGAAAGTCTGCCAGTCGATGACGCCGCGATTGGTCGTCTGGTTGATGGTGAGCTGGATGGACGAGTTCTGGGTGATGGTGGCCGAGCCGGCGGTCACCACGCCGCCGGTCGGCGTCGTCTGCGCCATGACGGGCACGCTGAAGGCGAAGAGTCCCGCGCCGACGAAGGCGGCGAAGGCGGTCGAGGCGAGCAGGCTGCGCCGATCGGCGCGCCGGGCTGTTCCGGCCTGCCAGTCCGCAGTCGGTACCTTGCCGGGGCGTCGTCTGCGCATCTGCGCAAAGCGCTGCTTGGCCATCGTTTACAACTCCTGCGCGGCGTATATCGACGCCGCGGCTTTCGTTCCGCTCAGAACCGAGCGGTCACCTTGAAAAAAGCAGCCCATGGATCCAATCGCGCCGCCGCGGCGCCATCGACGCCGAGATCCAGCCGGCGCGCCGCCTCGATCTCGATCGTGACGTGCTCCAAGACACTGGCGCGCACGCCGACGCCGACCGAGCGTGCGGTGATCGCCGGCACCTCGCTTGCCAGCAGGTTCCAGACGCGCCCGTAATCGAAAAAGGCATAGAACTGCAGCGGCAGCGCGCGGCCGAGATCGAGATCCGACGACGGCGTGCTCCAGCCGACGCCGCCCGGCGGCACCAGCACGTTGAGCTGCAGCTCGATCGAGGCGGCGAAGCCGCGATCACCGCTGACCTCGCCATAGTAATAGCCGCGGCCGAAGCGGTCGCCGCCGAGGAAGAACTTCTCGCTCGCCGGCAGCACGTCGCCGGTAAGCTGGCCGCTCAGCGAGCCGACCACGCCCAGCGCGAGATTGTTGTCGGCCCAGATGTGCTGGCGGCGCGCGATCTCGGCCTGCACCTTGAAGAAGCCGGGATCGGAGCCGGCGCGCGCCATCAGCGGATCGCCGGGCTGGCTGGCGCCGAGGATGCCCAGGCCCTTGCTGAAGCGGATGGCCCCGGTGTTGGTGCCGTTGAGATCGTCGCGGTAGCTGCCGTCGGAGCCGAACCGCAGGATGCGCAGATCGGTGGCATTGAGCCGGCCGACATTGCTGTCGACCACCGAGCGGTAATACTCGAACTGGCCGTTGACCGAGAGGTTGGTCTGGCGCGAGCGGATGATCGGGTACATGCCGCCGATGCCGAACAAGGTGAGGTTGCCGGCATAGCCGATGGCGGCGATCGGCCCGCTGGGATGGACGAAGCCCTTGGCCACCCAGGCGCGGATGCGCGCACCTTCTGAGCCGACCAGAAACGAGCCATTGACCTGGACGTAGTTGCTCTCGCTGCTGAAGGTGGTGAACTGCATCACCTCGACGCGCTCGCCCATCGAGGTGAACGAGTTCACGCCGCCCAGCAGGAAGCTCTGCAGCGGCCCGGTGAAGCGCGAGCCGCGATTGTCGAGCGCGTAAAAGGCGTCCCACCATTTGCGGCTGAGCTCGATCGCGAGCTCGGCCTCGCCCGGTTGCTTGCCCGGGCGCAGCAGGGCCTTGGTCTTGATGCCGGGAATGTCCTCGGTCAGCAGCAGGTAGCGCTCGATGTCGCGCAGATTGATCGCCTGACCGCCACGGCCGATCTTGTTGAGATAGGCGCGCGCCTGCTCGATCACCGGCCCGACATCGCCTTCGACCACGACGTTGGCGATGCTGCCTTCATAGGCACGCAGGCGGATGCGGCCATCGGTGACGCGCTGCGGCGGCACCACGACGGTGGCGAGGAAATAGCCGTCGTCGCGGTACTTGCGCTGGATCGCGCCGGCCAACGCGAAGATATCGGCGGCGGTGACCGTCTTGCCGATCAGCGGCTTGATCAGCGGATCGAGGTCGGCGGGCGAATAGACGGTGTTGCCTTCGACGGTGATCGCCGTGGGCGTGACCGGCACGCGTTCGGCGCCGGCCGGCGCTGTCGTGGTGCCGGGCCCAGCCGGACCGGGAATGACGCCAGGCTCAACCGGCGCGGGTGCCGAACGCTGCAGCGGCTGCGGCGGCGTCTGCAACGGCGCGACCTGCGCCCGGGCAGCCTCCGCCGCAAGGGCCACAATGCTCAGAAAAGCGAATGAAATCAGAAGCGTATGCGCCCCGCGGCGCCTTACGCCCCATCTTCCACTGGGCACTCCTACCCCCAACGCTTTTTGCCGTCACTCAGAGCGTCGAAAGTAATTCAGGCCACTGAAATATTCTCGCGGGAAATGAACCAATCCGGATTTAGTCGCAAACCGACGCCGCGGCCCGGCAGTTCACGCCGCCCTTCGCGCGGCAATTGTGCCAGGCAGCCTGCTCGGCGACCGAGGTGGTCGTGCCATAGCCCACGGCCCAGACCGAGCCGCCCGAGCTCAGGGCCTCGGACACGGCGGCGCAGGTCTTCTTGCCGGTGGCGACGATGCGACAGCTGCTGCTGTTGCAGCTCGACATCGCCTCCCGCTGGTTGCGCGCACCATCCGTGGTGCCGGCAAAGGCCACGGCTTTGCCCGTCGTGGTGTCCAGCGCGATCGCCAGCTGCGCGGCAGCGGGCGTCGCTGCTGCCAGCAATGCCGCTCCGATGATGGTGATGAATAGTCCGCGCATCGCGCCCCCTGCTTCGCGCACAGTGTCGGCAAGAAGTGTTGCACCGTCGCGACGCGCCCCTCAATAGCTCGGCTTGGTGGAAAACGGCGTGAGCTGCAGCTCGTGCGTCCAGCACGAGCGATCCTGGGTGTGCAGGTACCAGAAGGCCTCGGCGATCTTCACCGGGTTGATGATCAGGTCGGGCCGGTTCTGCAGCCGCGGCATGGCGCGTGTACCGGGCGAGTCGATGGTGCCGTCGATTACGATGTTGGCGACGTGCACGCCGTGCTCGGAATATTCCTCGGTCAGCACCTGGGCCAGCGTGCGCATCATCACGCGCGGATAGTAGAGCGACTGGCCGGTCATGCGCTTGCGCCCGCGCAGCGAGCTCGCGTTGTTGGAGAAGAAGAACGAGCCGGCGTTCTTCTGGCGCATCGCCGGCAGCACCTCCTTGGCGACCAGGAACGGCCCGCGCGAGGCGATGTGCTGGGCGACGTCGAACATCTCCACCGGGATGTGCTCGAGCAACTCCTTCTCCGGCGGCAGGTCACGGCCCTCGAGGTAGCCGGCGTTGTAGACCAGTACCTCGGGATCGCCCGCCTCCTTGCGGATGGTGTCGAAGGCCTTGGCCACCGAATCCTGCGACGACAGGTCGAGCTCGACGATCATGCAGGCGTTGCCCTGTGCCTTGATCGCCTTGTCGAGCGCCTCGGCGTTGGCGGCTGCGCGCGTGGTGATCACGGTGAAGAAGCCTTCCTGAGCGAATTTCTGCGCGATGGCGCCGCCGACGCCCCAGCGCACGCCCACCGGCAGCGTGCTGTCGTCGATCGCCTTGCCGTGGATCAGCTTGGTGTTGCGCCCGTCCGACTGCCACTTCGACGTAGCGCCGATCACGACGGCGACCGGCTTGCCTTTGGTGTTCTGAGCCATCTCAGTCTCCTCCTCGCCCTCTTCCATGATTGTCGTCTTTATATCTCACGTCGCGCTATCATTTCGTCAGAGGGCGAAAATGGCGACGTTCGAGATCCCGACTGTCACGACCAGCCGCCTGCGGCTGCGCGCGTTCCGTGCCGGCGACCTGGACGCCTATGCGGCGATGCAGGCAAACCCCGAGGTGATGCGCCACATGGTCATGGGGCGCACGTCGACGCCGGCCGAGGTCTGGCGCACGATGCTGATGTCGCTCGGCTCATGGGCGTTGCGCGGCTACGGCATGTGGGCCTGCGAACGGATCGAGGGCAACGTGTTCATCGGCAGCGTCGGCATCTTCCATCCGCTCGACTGGCCGGAGCCCGAGATCGCCTATTCGCTCGACCAGCCCTTCTGGGGCCAGGGCTTCGCCACCGAGGCGACGCGGGCGGCACGCGACTGGTTCTTCGCGCACGTTCCACTGGACCGCGTGGCAAGCCTCATCCGCCCCGACAATCTCGCGTCGAAGCGGGTCGTCGAACGCCTCGGCGCGATATGCGAGCGGACCTTCGACCAACGCGGCAGCGCCTACGAACATTGGGTGCATCACCGGCCCGTCGGAAAGGTGCCGTAGCCTACTTCCAGCCCCACCACGCACGAATCGCGTCGCCGAAGATCAGGCGCTTGTCGTTGTCGTTGAGCCACGGCACGTCGCTCAGCATGGTCACGCATTGCCGCCACGGGCACGGCATCTTGGTGATGTCGGTGCCCCAGAACATGCGCTGCGGCCCGAAGGCGTCGAAGATCTGCTTCAGGTAGCCCTGCATGATCGGGAACGGATAGGCCTCGGCCGAGTAACCCGGCGCGCCGGTGGCCTTGACCGCGATGTTGGGATGCCTGGCCAGCGCCAACAGCTGCGGCATGTGCACCATCGCCGCGTGATCCTTCAACGTGGTCATGCCGCCGCGGCCGCCGAGGTGATCGACGGTGAGCTTCAGCCCGGGATGGCGCTCGGCGACGCGTCCGACATCGGCCAGCGAGTCGGTGCACAGCATGGCGATGGGCACCTGGCATTTCTCCGCCTCCGACCACAGCCAGTCGAGCGTCCCGTCGGCGAGCCATTGCCGCGCCGGCTCGTGCAGGAAAGTCCAGCGCAGGCCTAGCATGCCGGGCTGCTCGCGCCAGCGCGCGATCCGGGGCTTGGACTCCTGCGGCTTGTCGAGCGGGAGCGAGCCCATGACGGCAAATCGTCCCGGGTAGTCCTTCACTGCCTTGAACGCCATCGCGTGGCTGTTCGGGTCCCAGCCCGGCGGATGGATGATCGCGGCATCGATGCCGCCTTCATCCATCTCGGCGACCGCCTCCTCGACCGTGTAGTGCGTCACCTGGCGATGCGACATGTTGCTGGGCAGCCCGGTGCCCCAGGTGTGGATCTGGGCGTCGACGATACGCATGCGTGCTCCCTCCCGGCTCGGGAGCGGATTTCAGCACATCATCGAGCGCACCGCGACAACCCACCGACGCTGATTGCTAGGTAATGAAGTCCATCGTATGCGGGTGGTCGCTCAGCAGGGTGTCGAACGCGGTGTTGTTGTAGGGCACGATCGCTGTGTTGGGGTCCGTCGGCGCACCGACCTCCGGCGCGCCGAAGTCGGCGGCGAAGCCGGTCGCGAACATGGCATCGGAGGCCACGGCGACCGAGATCGACTGCGTTGTGCTCGCCGTGGAACCGTTGGATTCGGCGGCGATCGCCTTGACGGTCAGGGTCGCGCTGTCCTCGACGCCCGACGGCGCCGTGACGCTGAGCCCCGCGATGCTGCCGCCCGGCACCAGCCAGGTTTTGCTGTTGCTGTCGAACGCACCGGCCGACAGCAGCCAGCCATCGGGCACGCCGGCGACCTCCAGCCGCAGCACCTCGGAGCCGTCGGTGTCGGTCAGCGCCGCGGCGATGTCGAGGGCGATGGGCGAAGCGGCCGTGCCCGAGACCTCGCCGTCGCCCACGTCCAGGGTCGGCGTATCGGCTACGGCCTTGACCGTGAAGTCCAGGTGCGCGCTGCTGACCGCTCCATGGTTGTCGGTGACGATGTAGATGAAGCTGTCGTTGCCGCTGAAATCGGCATCGGGATTGTAGAGATAGCTGCCGTCGCCGTTGTTGGTCAGCGTGCCGTGATGGGTGCCGCCAGCCTCGAACGAAAAGGTCAGCGTGTCGCCGGGGTCGGGGTCGAGCGCGCCAGTGGGGGCAAAAAAGGTTGCGTCCTCGTCGCCCATCGCAAGAACGTCCTCGGCGATCGGCGCAGTGTTGCCTGCCGCGATCGTGAGGCTGACGATCGAGTTCGACATGGCGCCGTGCTCGTCCTCCATGGTGTAGGTGACCACAACGTCTCGCGCATCGGCGCCCAGGTCGAGGAAGTCGTCGCCGGGATCGAAGACAAGCTTGTTGTCGACCACGCTGACGTGGCCCGAGTGCTCTGCCACGCCGGCGCTCACCAGGCTCAGCACATGGCCATCGTCTGCATCCAGGTCGTTGGCCAGGACGTCGATGGTCAGGATGTCGGTCGGACCGCCCGACGCGATATCGGGGATGGCGGTGGGCACGTCGTTGGCGCCGACGACGGTGATCTCGACGCTCGACGACGACGGCGCGCCGAAGCCGTCCTGCATGGTGTAGGTCGCGGTGACGACTTCGCTCGCCCCCTGGGCGAGATGGAGAAAGTCCATGCCCGGGGCGAACACCAGATGATTGTCGAGCACGATCAGCGAGCCTTTGTCGGCTGGGCTGACGGCGATCAGCGTGCGGCTGTCGCCTGCATCAGGGTCTGTGTCGTTGGCCAGCACGTCGATCGCCAGGACCTCGCCCTGCCCGCCTGTCGCCGTATCGGCGACAGCGACCGGCGCATCGTTGGTACCCCGGAGGGAGACGGTGACGGTGTCGGCCAGCGTGCCGCCATGGCCGTCGTCGATCGTGACGAGGTAGCTCTGCGACAGCGTCTGGTCGGCTCTCAGGCTGTCGAGGTCGGCATCGGCCACCGAGAAATGCCAGCGCAGCGAATCGCCGGCCTGGTCCACCGGATCGAGTGTGAACGTGCCAAGGTAGTCGCTGCCCTGAGCCGCGAACACCGCGCTGTGCGTATCGATGATGTCGGTATCGGCGAAGTTGATGGCGCCCGACGTGAGATGCATCGTGGCGTTCTCGCCGTCGGTGCCATCGGGAATCTCGACGACGGCGCCGCTGGTGGTCGCCGACGTGATGGTGGGCGCGTCGTTGCTGCCATTGATCGTGACGGCGACGGTCTGGACGGCGGTGGCGCCGTGCCCATCGTCGATCGTCACGACATAGCTCTGCGTCAAGCGCTGGCCTTCAGCCAGGCTGTCGAGGGCAAAGTCCGACACCGAGAATCTCCAGCCGACCGAGTGGCCCGCCTGGTCGACCGCGCCC